>JACQFL010000051.1 GCA_016200085.1 Candidatus Rokuibacteriota bacterium
GCGTACACGATCGGCGTGCCGTAGTCGAGCGTGGCCACCGCCCCATCGCGCTTCAGCCGCTCGTAGGCCTCCACGCCGCGGTCGACCGTGTAGCCATGCTCGATCTCGGTGTACTCGAGCTTGTGGCCCAGCACGCCGCCCTTCTTGTTGACCAGCGCGATGTAGTCGAGGACGGCGGGGCAGATCACCACCCCGACGATCTTCGTGGCGCCCGTGCGGTCGCACTGGCCACCGATCTTGATCACGTGGTTCGCCATCGCCGGCACGGCCATCAAGCCGACCAGCAACACCGCCGCCACCACCACCGCCACGAATCCCTTGATCCTCATGTGTCCCTCCTTGCTCTGATCACTCGTTACCGCTCAACGCCGAGCTAGGATCTCGCCTCGTCCGAGCGCCGGCTTTGCCGGCGCAACCCCCTTCCTGGGGGGAGGCATCGGAGGGGGCCGTCGAGGCCCCCCTCAATACGAGTACGGCCACAGCCGGAAATACCTCCGGACGTTGCCCCACATGCGATAGAGTCCCTCCGGCTCGATGGCCAGGAACAAGATGATCAGCCCGCCGAAGACGATCAGCCTGAGGTTGGCCAGGAGATCCGCGATCGCCGCGTACTTGAAGCCCAGGAGCGCCGCCCCGCCCTCCACCACGTAGACGAGCGCGATCGGCAGCAGGGTGATGAAGATGGCGCCGAAGACCGAGCCCAGCACGCTGCCCAGCCCGCCGATGATGATCATGGCGAGGTACGACACCGAGGTGGTCAGCGTGAAGTGCTCGTAGTTCGCGATCTTGAGGTAGTAGGTCCACAGGGCGCCGGCCACGCCCGCATAGAAGGAGCTGACGGCGAACGCCAGGAGCTTGTAGCGGAAGATGTCCACGCCGATGATCTCGGCCGCGACGTCGCGGTCGCGGACGGCGATGAAGGCGCGGCCGACGCGACTCCGCACCAGGTTCAGGGCCGCGACGTACGCGATGAATGCGACCGGCAACACCATGTAGTAGCGCCGATGCTCACTGTTGATCTCGAGGCCGAAGAACGACGGCGTCGGCACGTAGATGGTGGACTGCACGCCGCCGCTGATCCACGTGCTGTGGTTGATCGTCCACTCGATGATGAACTGCGCGGCGAGGGTGGCGATGGCCAGGTAGAGCCCCTTGATCCGGAGGGAGGGAATGCCGAAGAACGTGCCGACGAGGGCCGCCACGGCCCCGCCCGCCGGCAGCCCCACCCAGAACGGCATGTCGAGCCGCAAGGTGACCAGGGCCGCCGTGTAGGACCCGACCATCATGAAGGCACCCTGCCCGAGGGAGACCTGGCCGGTATAGCCGACGAGGATGTTCAGGCCGATGGCGCCGATCGCGGCCAGCGTGATCAGGTTGACCAGCGCCATCGCGTGGCTGTCGAGGATCAGGGGAAGCAGCACGAGCACGACCACCGCGCCCAGGCTCGCGTGGCGAGCGAGGGGCGCCGGGTAGAGGGCCATGTCGCCCTCGTACGTCGTCTGATACACCCCGCACTCGCGGTTGATCATGAACGTCAGACTCGCTCGATGATCTCGCGGCCGAAGAATCCGTAGGGGCGGATCATCAGCGCGAGGATCATCAGGACGTACGGCAGGAAGTCCTTGGTGCCACCGCCCACGTAGGGATCGACATACCCGGCGGCCACGCTCTCGATCCCGCCGATCATCAGCCCGCCCACGATCGCTCCCGGCACGCTGTCGAGGCCCCCCAGGATGACCGCCGGGAAGACCTTGAGACCGACCAGCGCGAGCTGGGTGTCCACGCCGAGCATGCTGCCCCACAACACGCCGCCGAGCGCGGCGGCCAGCCCCGCGATCGCCCACGAGACCGCGAAGACGAAACGGACGTTGATGCCGACGCCCATGGCCGCCTGCTGATCGTTCGCCACCGCGCGCATGGCGATCCCCATCCGGCTCTTCCGGAAGAACCAGGCGAAGGCGACCAGGAACCCGGCGGAGACGAGGGCCGCCACGATGTTGACCGGCGAGATGTAGATCTCCCAGATGATGTACGGCTCGAGCCGGATGGGCAGCTGGATGTTCTTGGTCTGGGCGCCCCACACCAGAGCCGCCGAGCCCTGGAGCACCGACGCGAGCCCGATGGTGACCATGACCACCGAGATGACCTGCTGCCCGACGAGCGGGCGCAGGACGACACGCTCCAGCACGAACCCGAGCAGGACCATGGTTCCGAGCAGGACGGGAATCGCGATCGCCAGCGGCAGATGATACAGGGTGATCAGCGCGGCAGCGACGTACCCGCCGAACATCACGAGCTCACCCTGGGCGAAGTTGACCACGCTGGTCGCCTTGTAGATCAGGACGAAGCCCAGGGCCACCAGCGCGTACATCATGCCGATCATGAGCCCGTTGACGAACAGATCGAAGAAGAACGCCACCGCTACACCGCCGCCGGTTCGCGGCGGGGCGCGCCGCCGGCCGTCCGGATCGCCAGCTCGGTGTGCGTGGTGGCCTGTCGCCCGTCCTGGTAGGTGATGACGGCGGTCACCGCCACCGACGGAGCCTCGGAGAAGAGCGCGTTGATGATGTCCGCGTACTTCTTCGCGACGAACCCGCGGCGGACCTTCCGTGTGCGGGTGACCTCCTCGTCGTCCGGGTCCAGCTCCTTGGGCAGGAGCACGTACTTCTGGATGCGCGTGCCCTCAGGCAGGTCGCGATTCACCCGGTCCACCTCCTGGCCGATGAGGTCGTAGACCGGCGGCTTCTGTGCGAGGTCCGCGTAGGTCGTGTAGGCGATCTTCCGCCGCTCGGCCCACTTCCCCACGTTCTCCATGTCGATGTTGACCATGGCGGCCACGTAGGGCCGGTCCTGACCGACCGCCACCGCTTCCTTGATGTAGGGGCTGAACTTCAGCTTGTTCTCGATGTACTGGGGCGCGAACTTGGTGCCGTCGGTCAGGTGGGTGACGTCCTTGGCCCGGTCGATCACGATGAGGTGCCCGTCGTGGTCGAACATGGCGGCGTCGCCCGAGTAGAGCCAGCCGTCACGGATGGTGGCCGCCGTCGCCTCCGGATTCTTGTAGTAGCCGAGGAAGACCCCCGGGCTCCGGCTGATCACCTCGCCGGCCTCGGTGAGCTTGACCTCCGTGTTCGGGAACGGTTTGCCCACCGTCCCGAGCTTGACGTCGCCGTCACGCTGCACGCAGGAGACGCCCGTGATCTCCGTCTGGCCGTAGACCTGCTTGAGGTTGATGCCGATGGCGCGGAAGAACAGGAAGATCTCGGGGCCCAGGGGCGCGCCGCCGGTGTAGGCGAACCGCGTGCGCCGGAACCCCAGGTGATCGCGCAGCGGGCCGAAGACGAAGAACTCGCCGAGCGCGTGGAGCAGCCGGAGACGGAGCGACAGGGGCTGCTTCAACATCTCCCGGCGCGCCACTTCCTCACCGGCGGGCATCAGGGCCCGGGCCAGGTGGCGCTTCACCCACGACGCATCGTCGATCTTGACCTGGACGGCGGAGACCAGGTTCTCCCAGATCCGCGGCGGCGCCACCAGGACGTGCGGGCCGATTTCCCGCAGGTCCTCCAGGACCGTCTCCGGCCGCTCCGGGCAGTTCACGGTGGAGCCGACGATCAACGCCCCGGCCAGCGACCAGAACGTGTCTCCGACCCAGGCGGCCGGCAGGTACGCGAGGAGCTCGTCGCTCGACTTGTAGGGCTCGACCTCCTGCAGGCCCCGAATCGCGTGGGCCAGGTTGGCCTGCGAGATCATCGCCCCCTTGGGCGTCCCCGTCGTGCCCGACGTGTAGCAGATGAGCGCGAGGTCTTCCCCACGGCCGCGCGACACGAGCTCCTCGAAGAGCCCGGGCTGCTCACGGTGGCGTTGGCGGCCGCGCTCCTCGAGCGCGGCGAGCCCCAGCAGGAGCGGATCGGTGTAGTGCCGCAGCCCCTTCGGATCGTCGAAGATCACCCGCTCGACCTTCGGCAGGCTCGCCTTGAGGTCGAGGACCTTGTCGACCTGCTCCTGGTCCTCGGCGTAGACGAAGCGCGCATCGGCGTGGTCGATGACGTACTGCAGCTCGTGCGCGATGGAGTCCTGGTAGAGCGGCACGGGCACGCCCCCCACCGCCTGGACGGCGACCATGGTGGCGTAGAGCTCGGGACGGTTGTCGCTCAGCAGGGCGAGCTTGTCGTCACGCTGGAACCCGAGGCTCATGAGCCCGAGGGCGATCGCCCTGACGTGGTCGAGGTAATCGGCCCACGTCCATTGCTGCCAGATGCCTTTCTCCTTCTCGCGCAGGGCGGGCCGCCCGGGAAACTGGCGGGCGTTGCGCAGCAGGTACTGGGGAAGCGTCATCTCGGCCATCCGCGCCTCCTAATGGACGTCCGGGGGGGGGGCGACGCCGCTCCTCCCCGACACCCCCCACCGGTTATCGTCGGCGACCATCCATTCGCGAGCCATCAGGTCGCCTTGGTGCCCAGGTACGCCTTGACCACGAGCGGATTCGCCTTCACCTCCGTCGGCGTGCCCTCGGCGATCTTCTGTCCGAGGTCGAGCACCACCACGCGGCGGGAGATGTCCATGACGACCCCCATGTCATGCTCGATCAGGATGATCGTCGTCCCCCACTCGTCGCTGACGTCGAGGATGAAGCGGGCCATGTCCTCCTTCTCCTCGATGTTCATGCCGCCCATGGGCTCGTCGAGGAGCAGGACCTTCGGGTGGAGGGCGAGCGCGCGCCCGAGCTCGACCCGCTTCTGCAGGCCGTAGGGCAGCGAGCCGACCGGCCGCTTGCGAATGGCCTCGATCTCCAGGAAATCGACGATGTCCTCGACGACCTTCCGGTGCGCCACCTCCTCGCGCTGGCCGGCGCCCCAGTAGAGCATCGAGCGGAGCACGCCGTTCCGCATGTGCAGGTGACGGCCCAGCATCAGGTTGTCGATCACCGTCATCCCGCGGAACAGCGCGATGTTCTGGAAGGTGCGGGCGACGCCCCGCGCGGCGATCTGCGGTGGCCGCAGGTGCGTGACGTCCTCTCCCTCCAGCACGATCCGCCCGCGTTCGGGGTGGAACACCCCGCTGATGCAGTTGAGGAGCGTCGTCTTGCCGGCGCCGTTCGGGCCGATCACCGACACGATCTCGCCCTTGGCGACGTCGAAGCTCACGCCGCTGACGGCCTGGACGCCGCCGAACGACTTCGAGACCTCGCGGATCTCGACCTGGGCGGTCCCGACCGCCGTCGCTTTCGCGTCCGGCCCTGCGGCAGGCCCGTGGAGCGCCGGGGAGCCTGGGCTCATCGAGACGGCGCTCCTCGCTCTGCGGTGACGTGCCTGGCGATCACCCGGGGATAGGCCGTGAACCAGTCTGTGACGGGCACGAACCTGGCGCCCTTGACCTGCCAGACCTGAAGACGGCCGCCCCCCTCGTGGTCGGTGGGCGTGATCTCCAGCGGCGGCGTCAGCCCCCCGAGCGTGAACCCCCTGATCTTCTCCATCCCCGCCTTGACGTCGTCGCCGATGATCCTGCCGTCGGGCCGGGCCGCCACGGCGTTCCCGATCGCCTGGACCTGGAGCGCCGCCATCACGACGCCGCGGTTATAGCACACGCTCGAGGCCATCCGCGTCGGCGGTTGCCGGCCCTGCGCGTGGTACATCGCCTGGATCGCTCGCAGGACCGGGAACTCCTGACCGACGCCGGCGAACTCGAGGCCGTGGTACCCGTCGGCCACCGCCCGGCCGCCGGCGGCGTCGACGTCAGCCTCGGCCGATCCCCCCACGAAGAAGATCACTTTGTCGAGGGGGTAGCCGACGCGCGCGAGCTCCTGAATCGCCAGCGATGGGGCGCGGCCGGCGAGGTGCGCGATCACGAAATCGGCGCGGTAGCGCCGGGCGAGGTCGACGGCCAGGGTGGCCATCGTGGCGCCGGTCGACGGGGCCGCGAACGTCTTGAGCTGGAACCGCTCGCGCTCGGCGAGGTCCTCGAGCACGGCGATCGGCTCGCGCCCCGCGGGGCTGTCGTCCGGGACGAACGCGACCTTCTTGCCCTTGAGCGTCCCGAGCCGGTGCTTCGCGAAACCTACCGCCGCCGCCGCCTGCGACGCGGCGGAGGCGACGGAGAAGACGTAGGGGTGGCGCCGCCCGTTCGCGGCGTCGGCGGGGCCCCAGCCGGCCGCCGTGGCGACGATCCTGTCCTCGGCGAGCCTCGGCGCCAGCGCGTAGATCTGGGTGCCGTACAGCGCCAGGGCGACGGCGGCCTCGCCCCGGAGGCGCTCGTACGCCGCGAGAGCCGGCGGCACCCTGGACTCGGTGTCGATCTCGGCGGCCCTGATGCGGTGCCCTTCGACGCCGTTGCCGGCGTTGACGAGGGCGACGTAGTCGCGGAAGCCGGCGCACAGTGGAGCGCCCACCGTCGCGTCGGGACCGCTGCGGTCACACTGCACCCCGATGACGATCTCGTGGTCGGCCGAGGCCGGCGTCGCTGCGCCGAGCGAGGCGGCGAGGGCGACGGCGGCCACGATCGACGCGCGCGCGCTCACGACAGCCACCGCTTCCGCCGCCGGTAGTGCTTGACGTCCCGGTAGCTCTTGCGCTGCCCCACCCCGGTGAGCCCCAGGTAGAACTCCTTGATGTCCTCGTTGTCGCTGATGGTCCTGGCGTCGCCGTCCAGCACCACGCGGCCGCTCTCCATGACGTAGCCGTACTGCGCGTACTTCAGCGCGATGGTCGCGTTCTGCTCGGCGAGGAGGACGGCCACGTTCTCCTCCCGGTTCAATCGGGCCACGATGTCGAAGATCTCGGCCACCAGCATCGGGGCCAGGCCCATCGACGGCTCGTCGAGGAGCATCAGCCGCGGGCGCGCCATCAGCGCCCGGCCGATGGCCAGCATCTGCTGCTCGCCGCCCGAGATGTAGCCGGCGCGCACGTGACGGCGCTGGGTGAGCCGCGGAAAATACGTGTACACGAGATCGAGGTCGCGGCGCAAGGCATCGCCGCCGGGACGCGTGTAGGCGCCGGTGAGGAGGTTCTCATCGACGGTGAGGTGCTCGAAGACGTGGCGCCCCTCCATGACCTGCACGATGCCGTGGCGGACGACGTCGGCCGCCCCCTCGCGGTGGATCGGCGCGCCCCGCCACTCGACGGTGCCCTTGGTGACGTCGCCGCGCTCGGTGCGCAGCAGGCCGGAGATGGCCTTGAGGGTGGTGCTCTTGCCCGCGCCGTTGGCCCCGAGGAGGGCGACGATGCCCCCCTCGGGGACCCGGAGCGAGACGCCCTTCAACACGAGGATCACGTGATCGTAGATGACCTCGATGTTGTTGACCGCGAGCAGCGGCCGGCCCGTCCCGTTCCCGGCGCTCATGTCCGGCGGCCTACTTCTCCTTCGCGCAGTCGCGCATCTCGTAGCTGAGCTTCTTGCCCTCGACGACGGCGGCTTCCTCCAGCTTGGGCCGCACGACGTCGCGCATCGGCTCGATCCAGTCGGAGACGATCTTCCACTGCTTGCCGTCCCACTGCTGGACGAGGGCCAGGCCGTTGCCCTCGTGGTTCTCGCACGTCACCTTGAGGGGCCGCGTCATGCCCTTCATCCCGAGCTCGTCCAGGCGCTTCTCGGTGACGTTGAGGTTCTCCATGCCCCACCGGACCTGCTCGCCCGTCATCGGCTTGTTGCCGAACTTCGTCATGGCCGTGCGGATGGCCTCGACGTCGAGCATGGCGTTGATCAGGGTGCGGTTGTAGAGCACCTCGCCCACCGCCTCCTTCTTGGTGGCGCCCTTGCCCTTCTCGTAGACGTACTTGAGGATGTCCTGGTGCACCTTGAAGCCGTGGCCGGGGGCGTGGAACGTCATGGACTTGTAGCCCTTGGCGCCCTCGCCGGCCGGGACCACGTCCGACTCCGTCCCCGTCCACCAGTTGCCCACCACGTGATCCATCGCGAAGCCGATGGCGGCCGCTTCCTTGACGGCGACCTGGTTCATGACGCCCCAGCCGGAGATGTAGATCCAGCTCGGGTTGATGCGGCGGACCTGGAGCCACGTCGACTTCTGCTCCTGGCCGGGATGGTCCACGGCGAGGAGCGTGAGCTCGAAGCCGTACTTCTTCGCGAGCTCCTCGAGCGTCGGGTTGGCTTCCTTGCCGTACGGGCTGTTGTGGAAGACGTGGACGATCTTCTTGCCCTTCAGCTTCTCGAGCCCGCCCTCCTGCTGCCCGACGTACTTGACGAAGGCGGAGGCCTGGCTCCAGTAGGTCATGGGGACGTTGAACACCCACGGGAACCAGCGGCCGTCGGCGGACGCGGTCATACCGTACCCGGCGGAGTGGATGACGACCTTGTCCTGGGGCGCCTTGGGGATGAGCTGGTAGGTGATCCCCGTGCTGAAGGGGTTGACGAGCACCGGGCTCTTCGCCTTCAAGCGCTCGTAGCACTCGACGCCCTGCTTGGTGTCGTACTGCGTCTCGCACTCCTCCCAGGCGATCTTCACGCCGTTGACGCCCCCGTCGCGCTCGTTGACGAGGTTGAAGTAGTCGTTGAAGCCGTTGGCGGACGGGATGCCATTCGGCGCGTAGGGGCCCGTGCGATAGACGAGCAGCGGGATGAACACGCTCTTGTCCTGCGCGCGCGCCGGCGCGAGCAGCGGGCCGGCGGCGACCAGGAGCGTCAGGGCAGCGACGACGATCGTGCGTGCAGTCATGCTCTCCTCCGTGTCAGTGCGGGAATGGCCAGAGTCGTAGCTTCTCCTTCGTGATCTGCCACAGCCGCGCGAGGCCGTGGGGCTCGACGATGAGGAAGAAGATGATGAGGCCGCCGAACACCATCAGCTCGAGCTGCTTCTGGAACGCGACGGGCAGGCTCAGCCCCATCACGTGGGGCGCGTTGGTGAGGAAGATGGGAACGAGGACGATGAAGGCGGCGCCCAGGAACGAGCCGAGCACGCTGCCGAGCCCGCCGATGATGACCATGAACAGCACGAGGAACGACAGCCCGATGTCGAAGGCGAGCGTCTCCGCGCTGCCGAGGTAGAGGAACACCAGCTCCGCCCCCGCGATGCCGCAGTAGAACGAGCTGATGGCGAAGGCGAGCAGCTTGGTGCGGAGCGGGCGCACCCCGATGATCTCGGCGGCGATGTCGCGGTCGCGGATAGCCATCCACGACCGTCCGATCCGGCCGCGCACGAGGTTCTTCGCGATCAGCGCGAACACGGCCACGAAGACCAGCGCCAGCACGTAGCGCGCCGCCGCCGAGGCCGTCGGCCCCGTCACCGTCACCCCGAGCACGGTGCGGCTCGGCGCCGTGATCGTGCCCGAGGGCGCGTAGTTGACGAACCAGGCGACCTTGTTGAACAGCCAGATGAGGAAGAACTGCGCGGCCAGCGTGGCCACCGCGAGGTAGAAGCCCTTGATGCGGAGGCTCGGGATGCCGAAGACGACGCCGACGAGGGCGGCGATGAGCCCCGAGAGCAGGAAGACGATCACGATGCTCAGCGAGGGGAAGGCCGTGCTGAGCTTGAAGGCGGCATAGGCGCCGACGGCCATGAAGCCGCCGGTGCCGAGCGAGAGCTGCCCGGCATAGCCGGTGAGGAGGTTCAGCCCCAGCGCGGCGAGCGCGTAGATGAGGAACGGGATGAGGATCGCCTGCAGCCAGTACTCGTTCGCGAAGCGCGTCGGCAGCACGAAGACCGCCAGCACCCCGAGGGCCACCACCACGCGATCCTGCACGATGGGAAAGATCGCCTGGTCGCTCGCGTACGTCGTCTTGAACTGCCCGGCCTCGCGATAGATCATCAGACCCGCTCGATGATCTTCTCGCCGAAGAGGCCCTGGGGGCGGACGAGCAGGAAGGCGAGCGCGAGGACGTAGGCGAACCAGTTCTCGATGGCGCCCCCGACCAGCGGCCCCCAGTAGACCTCGCCGATCTTCTCGCCCACCCCGATGATGAGCCCGCCCAGGATGGCGCCGGCGACGGACTCGAAGCCGCCCAGGATGAGCACGGGCAGCGCCTTGAGGGCGATCAGCGAGAGGCTGAACTGCACACCGCTCTTGGCGCCCCACATGACGCCGGCCACGATGGCGACGAGGCCGGCGACCGACCACACCACGACCCAGATCGTCTTCAGGGGGATCCCGATCGACAGCGCCGCCTCGTGGTCGTCGGCCACCGCGCGCAACGCGCGGCCGATGCGCGTCTTCTGGAAGAAGACGGCGAGGATGGCCACGATGACGGCGGCGATCACGCCGGCCGACAGCTCCAGCTGGTTCACCTGCATGCCCGCCATCATGAACGAGCGGTCGGGGATGCCCACGTCGAGCTTCTTCACGTTGGCGCCCCACAGCATCTCGCCGAAGCCCTCGAGGAAGAAGTTGAGGCCGATGGTGGCCATGAACAGGATGATGTGCTCCTGGTTGACGAGCGGGCGCAGCACCACGCGCTCGATGACGAAGGCGAGCGCGATCATGACCGCCGCCGTCACCACGAACGCCGCCGCCACCGGCAGCCCGCGCTCGAGGAGGCCGACGAGGGTGAGGGCGGCGAACAGCACCATCACGCCCTGGGCGAAGTTGAAGACACCGGAGGCCTTGAAGATCAGCACGAACCCCAGCGCGACCAGCGAGTAGAGCATCCCGGCGAGGATGCCGCCGATCACGACCTCCCCGAAGAACGCCGGATTCGACCCGATGTCCCGGAAGGGGCCGACGACGACGTGCTGCAGGACGTCAATCATGCGTCACCCCGAGGTAGGCGTCGAGCACGGCCGGGTGCGTGCGGACATCGTCGGGGGTGCCGTCGGCGATCTTCCGCCCGTAGTCGAGCACCACCACGCGGTCCGAGATGTCCATGACCACGCCCATGTCGTGCTCGATGAGAACGATGGTGGTGCCGAACTCCCCGTTGACGTCGAGGATGAAGCGGCACATGTCTTCCTTCTCCTCGACGTTCATGCCCGCCATCGGCTCGTCGAGCAGCAGGAGCTTGGGCTCCGCCGCCAGCGCGCGGGCCAGCTCCACGCGCTTCTGGAGGCCGTAGGGCAGGCGGCCCGCCGGCGCCTTGCGGATGGCCTGGATCTCCAGGAAGTCGATGATGCGCTCCACGAACGCGCGGTTGGCGAGCTCCTGGCTCATGGCGGGGCCGAGGTAGAGCGCGTCGAGCAAGAAGCTGCCCTTCATCTTCAGGAGCCGCCCGGTCATGATGTTGTCGAGCACGCTCATGCCCTTGAAGAGGGCGACGTTCTGGAAGGTGCGCGCGATGCCGAGCTCGGCCACGTCCGGCGGTCGGAGCCGCGTGCGGTCGCGCCCCTCGAAGAAGATCCGGCCCTGCGAGGGGTGATAGAAGCCGCTGATCACGTTCAGCAGCGTCGTCTTGCCCGCCCCGTTCGGCCCGATGATGGCCAGGATCTCGCCGGCGCGCACGTCGACGCTCACCCCGCTCAGCGCCATGAGCGCGCCGAAGCGCACGCTGACACTCTCGACCTGGAGGAGGACGCCTGCGCCGGCGGCCGCGCTCATCGGCCGCTCCCCGCGGCCACGACCTCGGCGTCGCGGATCCTCACGTCGGCCCGGATCATCCCCACCCGCCCGTCCTCGTACGTGACCTTCGCCTCGACCTCGACGTGATCGCCGCTGCCGTACAGCGCCTCGATGAGCCCCGCGTACTTCTGGGCGATGTACCCGCGGCGCACCTTGCGTGTGCGCGTGACCTCCTCGTCGTCCGGATCCAGCTCCTTGTGCAGGATCAGGAAGCGCTTGATGCGGGCGCCGCGCAGGACCTCGTCGTCGAGGAGAGTAGCGTTCACGCGCGCCACCTCGCGCCCCACCAGCTCGTAGACCTCGGGCTTCTGGCTGAGGTCGGTGTAGCTCGTGTGGGTAATCCCCCGGCGCTCCGCCCAGTTCCCGACCGCGGCGAGGTCGATGTTGAGCAGCGCGGCGACGAACGGCCGGTCCTGGCCGACGCAGACCGCCTCCTTCACGTAGGGCGAGAACTTGAGCTTGTTCTCGAGGTACTTGGGCGCGAACATCGTGCCGTCGGCGAGCCGGCTCACGTCCTTGGCGCGGTCGACGATCCTGAGGTCGCCGGCGCCGTCGATGAAGCCGGCGTCGCCCGTATGCACCCACCCGTCGCGCACGGTGCGCTCGGTCGCCTCGGGGTTCTTGTAGTAGCCCCGGAAGACGCCCGGGCTGCGGAACAGCACCTCGCCCTCGTCGGAGATCCGGATCTCCACGCCAGGCAAGGGCGTGCCCACGCTGTCGAGCCGCACCTCGCCGTCCCTCTGGATCGCGATCAGCCCGCTCGACTCCGTCATGCCGTAGAGCTGCTTGACGTTGATGCCAAGCGAGCGGAAGAACACGAAGATCTCCGGCCCGATCGCCTCGCCCGCGGTGTACGCCACGCGGATGCGCCGGAAGCCGAGGTTGTCGCGCAGCGGCCCGTAGACCAGCAACCGCCCGAGGGGGTAGAGCAGCCGCTGGACGGGCGCGACGCCGCGCCCCGACAGGCGGCGGCGCTCCATGTCCTGGGCGAGGTCGAGGAAGAAGTGCACCATGCGGCGCTTGGGCCACGCGCAGTCCTCGACGCGGATCATCACGGTGGTGAGGATGCTCTCCCAGATCCGTGGCGGCGCGAAGAAATAGGTCGGGCCGATCTCCTTCAGGTCCGCGAGCACGGTCGCGGCGCTCTCCGGACAGTTCACCGTGAAGCCCGTCACGATGGCCTGGGCGTACGAGAACACGTGGTCGCCCACCCAGGCCATCGGCAGGTAGGCGAGCACCTCGTCGTCCGCGCCGAGGCCCTCGCGCCGCGCCGCGTTCGTCGCCGTGAACAGGAGGTTCCGGTGCGACAGCATCGTGCCCTTGGGCGCGCCCGTGGTGCCGGAGGTGTAACACATCACGGCGAGGTCGTCGGCGCGTCCCTGCGCGACCTCGTCGTCGAAGTGGCGCGGGTGGTCCTCGCCGAACGCCCGCCCGCGCCGCTGGAGCTCCTCGAGCGAGAGCAGGAATGGCTCGGCGTACCCGCGCATCCCGCGCGGGTCGTCGTAGACGATCGTCTCCAGGCGAGGGCACTGGGCGCGCACGTGCAGGAGCTTGTCGACCTGCTCCTGGTCCTCGACGACCGCGAAGCGCACCTCCGCGTGGTCGGCGATGTACGCGAGCTCCTTCTCGACCGAGTCCTGGTAGAGCGGCACCGGCACCCCGCCGAGGGCCTGCGCGCCCATCACGGCCCAGTAGAGCTGCGGGCGGTTGTCGCCGACGATGGCGACCTTGTCGCCGCGAGCGAGGCCGAGCGAGGCGAGCCCGAGCGCGATGAGACGGGCCTGCTCGAAGTACTGGGCCCAGGTGTAGGCCTGCCAGATGCCGTAGTCTTTCTCGCGGATCGCGATCGCCTGGCCGCGCGCGCGCGCGTTGGCGCGGACGAGCTTGGGAAAGGTATCCCGCTCGGCATCGAGCGTCAGGACCGGATCCGTCATCTCACCTGCGGTGGCGCAGTCAGCCGCTGCGCGCGTTTCATGACGTTCACGCTTCCTCCACGATGAGGGCAACAGGTCTCACGCGGCCGGCGATCGGGTGCCGAGAGTCTAGCGGAGCCCGGGGGGAGTGTCAAGCAAACCCCCGGAATGACGGGGGTTTACGCGACGTCTCGCAAGGGTTCCCCTCCCTGGGCCCGGGGCGTCAGCGCGGGCCGAAGATGCGCAGGATCTCGGCGCTGGCGCGATCGCTGGCGTCGGCCAGCTCGGTGACGAGGCGCGCACGCACGCCTTGCATGAACCAGCGGTCGGGCTCCGACTCGAGGGCGGCCACGTACCGCTCCAGATCCGCGTCGGCCACGGCGCGGTAGGCGAACAGCGCCGCCGTCATCTGGCCGTCGCGCATGGCGCGCCGGTACTGCTCGCGGGCGGCGGCGAGGCGGGCCTGGATGTCGTCGGGCCGGAGGCGATGCTCGGCCGGGCGGCGCCAGTTACGCAGCTCGAGCACGGCCCGGTCCATGGCGACGGCCACCTCGATGGCGAGCGCGGCGCCGCCGACGATCGCGTCACGACGCTCGAGGAGCGCGAGCCGGCCCGGCGCGGGCGGGCGACGCTTGAGGTCGAGGCTGAAGCCGTGGATCTCCTCGCGGCTCTCCACCACGGGCGCCCGCACCTCCACCAGGGCCAGCCGGCGGATGAGCGGCGCGCGAAGCGTCTCGAGGACCGCGGGCAGCCGGTCGGCGCTCTCGGGCGACGCGAAGGCCGCCCGCACCCCGGCGATGGCCGTGGCCGGCAGGTAGGTGCGCGCCACGATGCGGGTCAGCGCGGAGAAGTCGGCGGGCGCGAGCTGGGCCTGCCGCCGGCGCAGCTCGGCCTGGAGGTGCCGGGGCAGCCGCTCGAGGGTCTGCCGCACGCCGGAGAGCGTGAGGGCCTCGTCGACGTCCGCCTCGAGGGGCTGCGCCGCGAGGGGGCGGCTCGGGGCCAGCACGGCCAGCCCGAGCAGCACGGCCGGGGCGAGCCGGCGGGCGTGCACCCGCATCCGCGCTACCGCGCCGTCCTCTCGAGCAGGGGCAGCGCGAAGTAGACGACGAACGCCGCCGCGGTGAGGTGGAGCATCCAGTGCAGCTCGCGCGCCTTGCCGCTGGCGATCTTGATGACGGCATACGTGACGAACCCCGCGCCGATGCCGTTGGTGATGGACCAGGTGAAGGGCATGACGAGCATGGTGACGAAGGCCGGGATGGCCTCTTCGTGGTCGGCCCAGGCGATCTCGCGCGCGAGGGCCATCATGTAGAAGCCGACGAGGATGAGCGCGGGCGCCGTGGCTTGCGCGGGGATCACGCTGGCCAGCGGCGCGAACCACATGGAGAGCAGGAAGAGGATCCCCACCACCACCGCGGCGATCCCCGTCCGCGCCCCCTCGGCGACCCCGGCCGCGCTCTCGATGTACGTCGTGTTGCTGCTCGCGTTGGCCAGGCCGCCGAACATCGCGCCGAGCGAATCGACGAGCAGCACCCGGCCCACGCGCGGCAGCCGGCCGCGCGTGTCGAGGAAGCCGCCCTCGCTCCCCACGGCGATGATCGTGCCCATGGTGTCGAAGAAGTCGCTGAGCATGATCGAGAAGATGGCCAGGCACGCGGTGAGCGCCCCGAGCTTCGCGAAGAGCCCGAAGTCCAGGCGGCCGAAGGTCGAGAAGTCGGGCAGCTGGACCACCGCGCTCGGGATCTGCGCGGCGCCCGGCGTCGGGAAGCCCTTCCACCCCGCGAGCGCGCCGTTGAGCACGATCGCGAGGACCGTGGTGACCACGATGCCGATGAGCAGCGCGCCGGCCACCCGGCGCGCGACCAGCCACGCCGTCAGCAGGAACCCGATGAGGAAGACGGCCAGCGGCAGGCCTCCCACCACGCCCAGCCCCACGGGCAGCGGCCCGGTCGCGGGCTTGACCACGAAGCCCGAGGTGAAGAACCCGATGAACGCGATGAAGAGCCCGATGCCCACCCCGATCGCGCGCTTGAGCCCGAGGGGCACGGCGTCCATCATCGCCTCGCGGAAGCGCGTGAGCACGAGCAGGGTGATGACGAGCCCTTCGAGGAAGACCACCGTCATGGCCTGGGGCCACGTGAGCCCGCGGCCGGCCACGAGCTCGAAGGCGACCACGGCGTTGAGCCCCATGCCGGGCGCGAGCACGAGCGGATAGTTGCTGGCCAGCCCCATCGCGATCGAGAGCACGCCGGCGGTGAGGCAGGTCACGGTCAGCGTGGCGGCGAAGGGCAGCCCCTTGCCCTCGAGCCCCGGGACACCGACGTACCCGAGGATGATCGGGTTCACGAAGATGATGTAGGCCATGACCATGAACGTCGTGGCCCCCGCCCGGATCTCCGTCGCGATCCCGCCGCCCGGGGGCATGGCTACGCGCGGAACTTGCGGTAGTTCACGGGCCGCTTCTCGACGAACGCGTTCCGCCCCTCCATCGCCTCCTCGGTGCCGTAGTAGAGGTTGAGCGCGGAGCTGGCGAACTCCGCCACGCCGGCGCGCGGCTCGGAGTCGATGTTGAACGACTGCTTGGCCAGCGCCAGCGCGGTCGGGCTCTTCTCCAGCAGCTCCTGGCACCAGCGCTCGGTCTCCGCGCGCAGCTCGGCGGCCGGCACGACCTTGTTGACGAGGCCCATCTCGAGGGCCTCCTGGGCCGTGTACTGCCGGCAGAGGTACCAGATCTCGCGCGCCTTCTTCTCGCCGACCACGCGGGCCAGGTAGCCGGTGCCGTGGCCGGCGTCCACGCTGCCCACGCGCGGGCCGGTCTGGCCGAAGCGCGCGGTGTCCGCGGCGATGGTGAGGTCGCAGAGCACGTGGAGCACGTGGCCCCCGCCGATGGCGAAGCCGTTGACCATGGCGATGACGGGCTTGGGGCAGTGGCGGATGGCGCTGTGCAGGCCGTCGACGTACATCGGCCGCTCGCCGCCGGTGGAATACCCGCCCGTCCCGCGCTCCTTCTGATCCCCGCCCGCGCAGAACGCCTTGTCCCCTGCCCCCGTGAGCACGACGACGCCGATGCCCGGGTCCCAGCGCGCGTCCTGGAACGCGTCGGTCAGCTCGTGGACGGTGCGTGTCCGGAAGGCGTTGCGCGCCTCCTGGCGGTCGATGGTGATCCAGGCGACACCGTCCTTCTTCTCGTAGAGGATGTCGGTGTAGGTCATGGAGCCTCCAGCGGGTCAGCGACGCGGCGGGTAGAAGCGCGCCTCGCGCTTCTCCTGCCACGCGCGGTTGGCTTCGTCGGTCTCCCACGACGCCATGCAGGCGTTCTGCACGCGGACGACCTCCTCGATCAGGGCGCGCGGGTCCTGGTGGAAGGAGGCGTGCAGCAGCCGCTTGGCCTCGGCGTTCGCCGTGGGCGACTGGCCGCGCGCCTTCTCGATGAGCTGCGCGACGGTGGCGTCGAGCGCTCCCGGCGGCACCACCCAGTTGACGAGCCCGATGGCGCGCGCCTCCGCCGGGGGCAGGTCCTCGTTGAGGAGCGTCAGCTCCTTGGCGCGCCCGAGTCCGACGATGCGGGCCAGGCGGAGGATCGCGCCGTCGGGCAGGATGCCGTGGCGGGTGGCGCCGAGCCCGAGCACGGCGTCGGCGGCGGCCAGGCGCAGGTCGCACGCGAGCGCGAGCTGCAGCCCGCCGCCGATGGAGTAGCCGTGGAGCACGGCGAGCGCGACCTTCGGCATGTCCTCGAGCCGGTTCAACGCGCGGATCCAGTGCCGGTAGAACGCCTCGCCGATGCCGCCGGCCGCGAGCGCGCTGCGATCGATCCCGGAGCAGAACGCCCGCCCCGCCCCGCCCACGACCACGAACATCGTGTCCGGATCGTCGGCCGCCGCCTCCACGCACTCCGCCAGCCGCGCCGCGAGGTCGGCGTTGAGCGCGTTGAGGACCGCCGGCCGGTTCAGCGTGATCCAGCCCACGCCGTCGCGCGCGGCATAGGTCACGGTCGGCTCAGCCACAATACGCCTCCGAGTACGGTACGATGGGGGCCGCCAGCCCCAATGTCAACCACGCAGGAGGCTCCGGCCATGTCGCCCATCACCCGCCGTCAATTCCTCGCGTCCTCGACCACGGCGCTCGCCGTCGCCGCGGCCCCGCGGATCGCGCGCGCCCAGGCCGCGGTCAGTGTCGGGACCGCCGTGCTCGGCGATTACTCGCTCGCCGGGCCCTTCATCCTCGCCGCGGAGAAGGGCCTCTTCCGCGCCGAGGGCGTGGCCGCGGAGTTCGTGCCGTTCCGCGGCGGTCCGACCCTGGTCAAAGCGGTGATCGCGGGCGACATCCTGCTCGGGGCCGCGGGCAGCACCGACATCCTGGTCTTCCGCGACGCGGGACTCCCGCTCAAGATGGTGGCGACCCACACCGAGGGCAACCACTTCACGCTGAACGTCGCGCCCGAGGTCGGCCGGATCGCCGACCTCAAGGGCAAGGCCATCGGCGTCACCGCCGTCGGCTCGACGACGTGGATCTTCGCCCGCATGCTCGCCAGGCAGCAGGGCTGGGACGCCGATCGCGACGTCCAGGTCGTGGCCCTCGGCGGGCTCGACGCGCAGCTCGCCGCGCTCGCCCGCAGGGAGATCGCCGCGTTCGTCTGGGGAGACGGCGGGGCGGTGACCCAGCTCGCGGGCAAATCGAAGGTGCTGGCGCGGCTCGACAGCGTCACCCCGAAGTGGATCAGCCAGATCCAGTACGTCTCCGAGGACGGCATCCGCAAGAGCGCGGACACCATCCGCCGGTGCCAGCGCGCCGTCTTCCAGGCGCAGCGGCTCATGAGGTCGAGCACCCAGGAGTCCGCGGCGCTGATCGCGAAGAAGATCGGCTGGACTCCGGAGGCGGTGCTCGCCGCGCACAAGATCTCGGGCAGCCTCCTCTCGATGGACGGCGCCGTGAGCATGGAGGCGCTCGCCACCATGCAGGAGACGCTGCTCGAGTACGGGCTGATCAAGAAGAAGCTGCCGCTGGACGAGCACGTGGCGCGGGAGTTCACCCCCGTCCGGCTGTGAGCGGATGATCGTGCCGGGATGATCAGGCCGCACCGCTGGCGCCGCTGGGGGCTCGCCCTGCTCGTCGTGGCGGCCTGCGCGCCGCCCGCCCAGGCGCAGCTCTTCGTCGCCGAGCGCCCGCATCCCGACTTCCAGGTCGGACCGCTCTTCGTGGGGGCGATCGTCACGCCCAGGCTCGGGCACGCCGTCATCGACGTCCACTTCAGCCTGACGTTTCCCCCGGACAAGACGATCGCCGGCATGGAGCAGGATCTCTACCTGCTCTGGCCGGGGCCGGTGACGCCGGACAGGACCGCGGGCCCGCCCGACCGGGCGCTCGCCAGATACGTCGAGGCGCGCGGCTTCACCGTCATCGAGGAGGGTCGCACCAGCCTGCACGCCCTGGAGCTGTACACGATGGGCACCGGCACGCCTCCGCGGCGGCTGCCTGACGGTGCGCCCTTCGTGACCTTCGTCCGCACCGGCGGCGCGCTCGGACTCACCTCGCCCGCCACCTGGATCCGCATTCCCTGGAACTACCGGATGGCCAACCGCGTCTGGCTGATGGATCTGCGATTCACCGACCCGAGCTTCGTCCACCCGAAGGCCTCGAACTGGCTCGAGCGCACGCTCTGGGGCCCTCGCCACCGGGTGTCGCTCAGCTTCAACGACGTGCGCGCGCGCGCCATGTTCCCGATGTACTTCGAGCACCGCGATCGCATCGTCCGTCTCGCCGAGGACCCGTCGCAGCTGCTCATCAGCTTCAGGGAGTCCGACCACCTCAAGATCGACTCGATGAGCCCGCCGGCCGCCAACCGCCGGCTCAGCGAGACCGAGTAGCAGACCGAGGTCGTGTCGCTCTACCTCGACCGCTCGGAGGGCATCACGCCGCAGACCCTGAGCGTCCAGTTCGGCTATTTCTCCGGCTGGCAGGCCTGGGCCCCGATCCTGATCCCGGCGCTGTTCTTCCTCGCGGGCAACATCGCCGGCCCGCTGCTGTCGCCGGTCGTGCGGCAGCTGGGCCGCAAGGTCTCGGCGCGGGTCCATCTCGGTCGCGAGGGGCCGCCGCGGGAGCAGGGTACGGTCATCCCGCGCGAGACCCTGGCTCGCATCGTCCCCGGCCAGACGACGCACGAGCAGGTGCTGCAGCTCTGCGGGCCGGATCCGGAGGAGCACGAGCAGCTCACCGCGCCCGACCAGCGGGTGCTGATCTACCGGGGCCGCGTGCTCGTGCCGCGCCGCCGGCGGGTCGTCGGCTGGCTCGCCACGGTCAGCGGCTGGGACGTGGAGCACCACGAGGCGGAGATCACGCTCGAGCGCAACGTCGTGCGCGACGTGCAGGCGCGTGTCCGCCGCTCGAGACTGAGTGAGCCCGGATAGTCGGCCGGGACGCGCCCCGCTCCCCGTTCCCAGCCCGGGAGCTGGGGCTGCCTTCCGCGGGCCCCGTTCGTCACACGCGGTGGCCGTTCAGGAATGATCCGGGCTGGGAACGGGGAATCCCGGCGCGCCACGCGCCGCCGTCTGGAGCCGGCCCTCCACCCACCACAGCGTGACGGCGAGGTAGGCGAGGCCGCCGGTGACGCCGCCGAGTACGTCGCTCGGCCAGTGCACCCCGAGGTAGACGCGCGCGCAGGCGACGGCGACGATGGCCAGCAGCGCGGCGACGGTTCCCGCCGTTCGCCACCCCCGGTTCGCGCCCGAGCGCCAGAGCAGATAGACGAGGGCCCCCAGCCAGACGACCGCCGTGAAGGAGTGGCCGCTGGGAAAGCCGGCCGCGGTCAGGTGCGGGCGGGGACGCCAGACGAGGAACTTCAGCGCCTGCTCGACGGGAAAGCCGCCGGCCATGACGACGGGGAAGAGGAGCGCGAGCTTCCGGTCGCGGCGCCAGAGCGCCAGGAGCGACACCAGCGCGAGCACGATCAGGACTGGATACGAGCCGAGGAGCGAAAGCCACTTCATGGTCGGCCGCAGCCAGACACGCTCCGGCCCCTTGAAGGAGTCACCGAGGGCGACGTCGACGGCGAGCAGCTCCTGCCGCCAGGCGTGCGCGGCCAGCGCCAGGAACAGCGCCCCCGAGACGAGGGCCACGACGAGCCACGCACGCTTCATGCCCGTCGATTATGCACGCCGCCCGGCCGCTTGACACCGCGTCGAAAGAAGCCCCATATATTCGACACTTCGACCGGAACTCCCCCTTTCACGGAGGCCCGCGGACATGGCGCAGATCACCCGGCGTGAATGGCTCACCGGCGCGGCGGCGCTCGGCGCGGCGGCGGCCCTGCCCGCCGTCGGGCCGGCGGCGGCCCAGACGACGCAGAAGCGCGAGCTCGTCGTCGCCCAGGGCGGCGACATCTCGAAGTTCGACCCGCACTTCAGCACGGCGTCGAACGACATCCGGATCTCGTTCAACATCTTCGACAACCTGACCAGCCGCCACCCGGACGGCAAGCTCTATCCCGGTCTCGCCACGGAGTGGAAGCTCCAGGGGCAGACGACCTGGGCGTTCAAGCTCCGGCAGGGGGTCAAGTTCCACAACGGCGATCCGTTCACCTCGGCGGACGCCAAGGCGAGCCTCGAGCGCACGTATGATCCGAACGCCAAGACCATGGTCGCCACGGTGTACACCACCGTCGATCGCATCGAGGCGCCCGACCCCCTCACGCTGCTGATCCACACCAAGAAGCCGGACCCGCTGCTGCCCGCGCGGCTGGGCTTCTACGGCGGCCAGATCGTGCCGAAGAACTACCTCGCCAGCGTCGGCGCCGACGCCTTCAACGCCAGGCCCGTCGGCACCGGGCCCGTGCGCTTCGTGTCGTGGGTCAAGGACGACCGGCTCGTGCTCGAGGCGAGCCCGGACTACTGGGGCGGCCGGATCGACGTCGACCGCGTGGTCTTCCGCTCGATCCCCGAGACCGCGCCCCGCATCGCGTCCCTGCTCAAGGGCGAGGTGGACGTCATCACCCAGCTGCCGCCCGACCACTACGAGCGCGTCAACAGCGGCCCCACCCAGGTGCGGGGCGCGCTCTACGCCGGCCTGTACGTGCTGGGCGTCAACAGCAAGCGTCCGCCGCTCGACAACCCGCTCGTCAAGCAGGCCCTCTCGCTCGCCATCGATCGGGAGCTGATCGTCAAGGAGCTCTGGCGCGGGCGCGGGATCATCCCCAGCAGCCCCATCGCCAAGGGCGACAACCACTGGGACGCCTCGCTGCCGCCCCTGCCCTACAACGCCTCCGAGGCGCGCGAGCGCCTCAAGAAGTCGGGCTACAAGGGCGAGGAGGTCGTGATCGAGACGACCGTGGGCTACACCGCCAACGACAAGCCGATGTCCGAGGCCATCGTCGCCATGTGGCGCGACATCGGCGTCAACGCGAAGGTCGAGGTGGTCGAGTACTCGGTGCGGGCCCAGAAGAACCGGGACAAGAGCTTCAAGGGAATGTGGTGGTCGGATCCGACCTCGACGCTGGGCGACCCCGACGGGATGATGTGGCGGCTGCTCGGCCCCGGCGGCCCCCAGGATTACTGGCGTCACGCGCGCTGGGACGAGCTGGGCGACAAGGCGCGCTTCTCCGTCGACGAGAAGTTCCGCGCCGAGGCCTACAAGGAGATGACGAAGATCTTCCTCGAGCACAACCCGTGGATCATCGTGATCCAGCCCTACGAGGACTACGGGGTGCAGCGGTACGTCGACTGGGTCCCGAACCCCAACCAGCAGTTCGAGGTGCGCCGCTTCAACTTCAGGATGCGGCGAACCTAATTCGGAGGGGGCCTCGACGGCCCCCTCCGAGGCCTCCCCCCAGGAGAGATTGCGCCGGCAAAGCCGGCGCTCGAAGCGCGGACAAATCAAGATGCGGGGACTGCTCGGCTTCTTCGGCACGCGGCTCGTGCGCGCGGTCGTCGCGGTGTGGCTCGTGTCCACGGTGGTGTTCGTCGTCATGCGGCTGTCGGGGGATCCGGTGCCGCTCTTGCTGCCGCCCGACGCGCCCCACAGCGAGATCCTGCGCGTGAGGAAGGACCTCGGGCTGGACCGGCCGATCGGCGTGCAGTACGCGGTCTTCCTCGGCAACACCCTGCGGGGCGACTTCGGCCGCTCGATCCACTTCCGCGAGCCCGCCGTCACGGTCGTGCGCGGCTATCTCCCCGCCTCGCTGGAGCTCGGCCTCACCGCGTTCGCCCTCGCGGTGGTCGCCGCCGTCCCCATCGGCTTGCTCTCGGCGGTGCGCCGCAACACCGCCCTCGACCACGCCGCCATGGGCTTCGCGCTGATCGGCCAGTCGGCGCCGACCTTCTTCATCGGCATCCTCTTCATCCTGATCGTCTCGCTCGGCCTGGGCCTCCTGCCCACGGGCGGCCGGGGCGACTGGCGGCACCTCGTGCTGCCCGCCCTGACCCTCGGGGCCTTCGCCATGGCCTCGATCGCCCGGCTCACCCGCTCCGCCGTGCTCGAGGTCCTGCGCGCCGACTACATCCGCACGGCGCGGGCCAAGGGGCTCGCCGAGCGCCTGGTCGTCGCCAAGCACACGCTGAAGAACGCCGCGCTGCCCATCGTGACCATCACCGGGCTGCAGTTCGGCACCCTGCTCGGCGGCGCCGTGGTGACGGAGACGGTGTTCGCGTGGCCGGGCATCGGACGGCTCGCCGTGCAGTCGATCTACAACCGCGACTACCCGGTCGTGCAGTGCACGGTGTTCCTGTCGGCGCTCATGTTCATCGCCATCAACCTCGCCATCGACGTCGTGTATGGCTTCCTCGATCCCCGTATCCGTCCCCGCTGACGCGGTCGCGCTGGCGGCGGCCGAGCCGCACCCGCGCGGGCGCGCCATGCCGTGGACCGCGCGCGTGGGCGTCGCCTTCGTCCTGCTCCTCGCCGTCGCGGGCGCGGCGGCCCCGTGGCTCGCGCCGTACGACCCCACCCGCCAGGCGCTGCGCGGGCGGCTCGGTCGGCCGACCCTCGCGGCCGCCGACGGCAAGAGCCATCTCCTGGGCACCGACCACCTCGGGCGCGACGTGCTCTCGCGCGTGATCTACGGGGCTCGCGTCTCGCTCGTGGTGGGGCTGTCGGCGGTCGTGGTCGGCGGGCTCCTCGGCTCGGCGCTGGGGATCGGCGCGGGCTTCCGCCCGGGATGGATCGACAGCACGATCATGACCGTCGCCGACGCCCAGCTCGCCTTCCCGTTCATTCTCCTCGCCATCGGGATCATCGCCGTGCTGGGACCGAGCTTCCCCACGCTCATCGTGGTGATCGGGCTCTCGGGCTGGGTCTCCTACGCGCGCATCTTGCGCTCGCAGGTCCTGGTGCTGCGCTCGCGCGAGTTCGTGGAGTCGATCCACGCCCTCGGCGGCTCGGTGGCCCGCGTGGTGCTGCGCCACATCGTGCCGAACGTGCTCTCCACGATCGTCGTCATCGCCACGCTGGAGCTGGCGCGCGCGATCGTGCTCGAGGCCACGCTCTCGTTCCTCGGCCTGGGCATCCAGCCCCCGACGCCCTCCTGGGGCGGCATGGTGTTCGAGGGCCGCGAGTACCTCGACTCGGCGTGGTGGATCTCCACCAGCCCGGGCGTCGTCCTGATGCTGACGTCGATCGTGGTCAGCCGCACCGGCGACTGGCTCCGCGACGTCCTCGATCCCACCCTCCGCGGCGAGTAGACGGGCCCGCGCGAGGTTGTGCCCGCGGCGCGGAACGGTGTAGCGTACCGCCGTCACGATGAAGGAGGGCCGCGCTCCGTGGAATGGCTGAGGCGGTGGGAGTCCTGGCTGACGATCGCGAGCGCGGTGACGGCGGTCCTCGTGGTGGCGAACATGGTGCTCTTCGAGGGCAATCGCGCCCTGCAGATGGAGGTCGGGCGGCGCGCCCAGTACATCCAGCAGACGATGCAGCTGGAAAACCTCCATCGCGACATCGTCCGCGCCGCCGCCGAGATCGCCGTGCGGAACAACGACGAGGAGCTGAAGGCCGCGCTCGCGCGCCACGGCATCACGTTCGCGGCGCCGCCGGCCGCCCCGACGCCGCCCGCCGGAGGGAACCCCGGTGCGCGACGGTGAGCTCTCGACGCGCGCCGAGGATCCTGCCGGAACCGCGAGCGAGGGGGCGCCCGGGCCCGTCCCGCGGCGCCAGCCCTGGGTCGCCGTCGCGATCCTCTCCCTCTCGCTGCTCGCCTGGCTCGGCTTCCAGAGCGTGCAGCTGGCGCGTGAGCGGCACAATCTCCGCGCCGCTCTCGTGAGCCAGGAGCCCACGATCCAGCAAGCGCAGCGCGTGCGCGCCCAGGTCGACGCCGTCCTGAAGGACCTCGTGGGACTCGCCCAGCGCGGGAACCCCGGCGCGGCCTCGATCGTCGAGCAGCTCGCGCGCCGCGGGATCACGATCACCCCCGGCAGCGGAGCCGTCGGCCCCGCCCCGCCCGCGCCGGGCGCGAAGCCTTGAGCGGATCTTCGAAGGTGGGGGGGCCTCCCCTCGAACTCCTCCGATTTCTGAAGTCGAGGGGGGCGACCCCCCTCGAACTCCCCCAGCTATCAACCGTTGGTGTGCGTCGAGGTGGTGCTAGCCGCGCCAGCGGGAGAGGCGCTCGTTGGCGGCGTCCAGGCCCAGCACGATCGCGATCGACGCCGCCGAGACCAGGGCGGTGGCGGCGAAGAGGGGCGCGGCCTGGAAGCCGTTGGCGAGCGAGCCGAGGACGTGGCCGATGCCGCGCACGCCCGCGAACATCTCGACGACCAGCACGCCGAGCAGACAGAACACGATCCCCAGGCGCATGGCGGCCAGCACCGAGGGCACGATCGCGGGCAGGATCACCTTGAGGTAGAGCTGCCAGGGGCGGGCGCCGAACGCGCGCGCCACCGTGAGGAGGTGCCGGTCGACGTCGCGCACGGCACCGCTGACGAGGACCAGGATCGGGAAGAAGCCGTGGAGCGTGCCATAGACGATCGCCGGCACCGTCCCGAAGCCGAGCAGGAGCAGGATCCAGGGCAGCACGAGGATCTTCGGGATCCCGTAGAGCGCGACGACGAAGGGGTTGAGCGCGGCGCTCACCCGCGGCAGCGAGCCGAGCACGAGCCCGGCCGCCACCCCGAGGAGCACCGAGAGCGCGTAGGCGATCGCGGTCTTGGTCAGCGTGTCCGCGAGCCCGGCGAGCGCGGCCGGCCCGATGGCGGCGAACCCGCCCAGCACCGCGCTCGGCGCCGGCACGAACAGCGGGTCGACCCATCCGGCGCGCGCCACCACTTCCCAGACGCCGAGCATGGCGAGCACGCTGCCGAGCTGCAGCCATCGAATCCCCGCCTGGCTCACGTCACGCCGTCCATCGCGCGGCGCGCCGCTCGAGCAGGCTGGCCGCGCCGTCGCACCCCACGATGAGGGCGAGGGTCACGACCACGAGCGCGACGTAATCGGCGGTGCGGAGCAGCCCGTAGGCGTGGGTGATGAGCGAGCCCATGCCCGCCTTGGAGCCGAGGATCTCGCCCACGATCACCCCGATGACCGACAGGGCCAGCCCCGTGCGCAGCCCGCCCACGAGGGTGAAGAGCATGCCGGGCAGCATGACCTTGACGAACACGGTCACCGGGCCGGCCCCGAAGGCGCGGGCGACCGTCACCAGGTGGGCGCTCACCTGGCGCATCCCCGCGAGCACCGCCAGGGTGATGGGGAAGAAGCCGAGCAGGAAGCCGAAGGCGATCTTCGACGCGGCGTCCAGCCCGAAGAAGAGCATCAACGACGGGTACCAGACCACCGCGGGCACGGCGTAGAGCGCGGCGAGGATGGGGCCGTACGCGCGGCCGAGCGTCCGGTTGAGCCCGAGGCCGAAGCCCACCGCGAGCCCGGCCGCGACGGCGAGCGCGTAGGCCGCCACCACCTCGCGCAGCGTCAGCAGGAAGTGCGCGGGCAGCGTCGGATACGAGCGGAGCGCGAGCAGGGCGCCGAGCGCGGGCAGGGCGGCCGACGGCGGCACGTACAGGGCCGGATTGCCGGCGCGCGCGGCGATCTCCCAGGCGGCGAGGAGGGCGGCGAGCAGGCCCAGCCGGACGAGCGCGACGCTCACGGCTGCATGGCGCGCAGCGACTCGTCGCGGATCTCGCTCCAGAGCTTGGCGCGGAGCGTGACGAGCTCGGGCGACTCCATCGCGCGCGGGTACGGCATCGGCAGCTCGACCACGCTCTTGATCCGCCCCGGCCGCGCCGTCATGACCACCACGCGGGTCGAGAGCGCGAGGGCCTCGTGCAGGCTGTGGGTGACGAAGATCACGGTCCGGCCCGTGCGACGCCAGATGTCGAGGAGCCACTCGCCCATCAGCGTCCGCGTCTGCTCGTCGAGCGCGCCGAACGGCTCGTCCATCAGGATGATGGGAGCGTCGATGGCCAGCGCGCGCCCGATGGCCACGCGCTGGCGCATGCCGCCCGAGAGCTCGCGCGGGTACTTGTCGGCGAAGGCGCGCAGCCCCAGCGGGCCGAGCAGCTCGTGCGCGGCCGCGCGCCGGCGCGCGGCGGCCACGCCCTGGATCTCGAGACCGAACGCGATGTTCTCGAGGGCGGAGCGCCACGGGAAGAGGCCGGGGTCCTGGAACACGGTGGCGGCGCGGCGCGGGTCGGGCCCCGCGACGGGCCGGCCGGCGATGAGCACCTGCCCGGTGTCCGGCGCGACGAGGCCGCCGAGCATCCCGAGCAGCGTGGACTTGCCGCAGCCCGAGGGGCCGATGATCGTGCAGAACTCGCCCTCGGCCACGCGGAGGGAGACGTCGCGCACGGCGTCGACGTCGCCGGAGGCGGTGCGGTAGCGCTTGCCGACGCCCTCGAGCGCGATCAGGTCCGCGGCATCGAGGAGCGCCTCGGCTTCGCCGGGGCGCTCCGAGCGCTGGGGGGTATGGGGGGCCATATCTGGGCCCCCCATGATACTAGTCACCCAGGATCGTTCGCGCGATGACCATGCGCTGGATCTCCGAGGTCCCCTCGCCGATCTCCGTCAGCTTGGCGTCGCGGAAGATCCGCTCGACGGGAAACTCGGTGATGTAGCCCGCGCCCCCGTGAATCTGCACGGCCTTGGTCGCCGCCTTCATCGCGATCTCGGAAGCGAAGAGCTTCGCCATCGCCGCCGCGTGCATCGCGGGCTGGCCCTGATCCTTGAGCCACGCCGCGCGGAGCATGAGCAGGCGCGCGACCTCGATCTCGGTGGCAAGGTCCGCGATCATCCCCCGCAGCCCGTTGAACTCGGCCAGGGTGCGGCCGAACGCCGTGCGCTGCTTCATGTACCGGGCGGCGGCGTCGACGGCGGCCTGGGCGATGCCGACGCCCATGGCCGCCATGGCGATCCGCCCGCCCTCCAGCACCTGCATGGCCTGCACGAACCCCTCGCCCCGCTCGCCCACCAGGTTGCCGGCGGGTACCTGCGCGTCCTCGAAGATCAGCTCGGCGGTGTCCGAGGCGTGCAGCCCGAGCTTGCGGTAGGGCGTGCCCGCGCTGAACCCCGGCATGCCCTTCTCGAGGATGAACGCCGAGATGCCGCGGGACTTCTTCTCCGGGTCGGTGCGCGCCATGACCACCGCGGTGCCGGCGACCGTCGCGTTGGTGATGAAGGCCTTGCTGCCGTTGAGCACCCAGGTGTCGCCCGTCAGGGCCGCGCGCGTCCGGAGCGCGGCGGCGTCGGAGCCCGAGCCCGGCTCGGTGAGGCCCCACGCGCCCAGCACCTGGCCCTGGGCGAGCGGGGGCAGGTACTGCCGCTTGAGCCCGGGGGAGGCGAAGAGCGCGATGTGGTTGGTGCAGAGGGAGTTGTGCGCCCACATCGTGATGCCCACCGACGCATCACCCCGGTTCAGCTCCTCGACGATCAGCGCGTAGGACACGTAGTCGAGCCCGGCGCCCCCGTACTCGGGATCGACGAGCACGCCGAGGAAGCCGAGCTCCCCGAGCTTGGCCACGATCGCGTGCGGGAACTCGTGACGCTCGTCGTAGGGGGCGATCTTCTCGCCCAGCTCCGCCTCGGCGAACTCCCGCGCGACGTCCCGCACCCGCCGCTGATCGTCGGTCAGCTCGAAGTTCAATTCTTCGACGTCGGGGGGAGCGACCGCCGCTCCCCCCGACACCCCCCAACGGTTACCCGCTGCGACCATCCCTGTCCGCTTCCGAACCGCGTCATCGCCCGATCCCCCCCACCCCGTCCGCGGTTCATCTGAGCGCGCTCTTGACGACCTTGCCGTTGGGGTTGCGGGGGAGCGCGTCGACGATGACGATGTCGCGAGGGACCTTGTACTTTGCCAGGACGTTCCACACCCAGCGGCGCACCCCGTCGGGGTCGATCCTCCGCCCCGGCCTGGGGACGACGTAGGCCTTGATGGCCTCGCCGTAGACGGGGTCGGGCACCCCCACCACGGCGGCCTCGAAGACGTCGGGGTGGCCGCAGAGCACCTCCTCGACCTCGACGGAGAAGATCTTCTCGCCCCCGCGGGTGATCATGTCCTTGACGCGATCCATGATCGTCACCGACCCTCCGGCGCCGACCCGCGCGAGGTCGCCCGTCCGGAGCCACCCGTCGGCGAGGCCCTGCGCGGTCGCGTCCGGGTTGTTCCAGTAACGCGGCACCACCATCGGGCCCCGGACCAGCACTTCACCCACCTCGCCGGCCTCGCAGTCGGCGCCCGTCCCGGGATCGGCGATCCGCACGTCGGCGGTGGGCACGGGAACGCCGACCGAGGCCGCCTGGACGAGCGCCTCGCTGTCGGGCAGCACGGTGGCGGGCGACGACGTCTCCGTGAGCCCGTAGACGTTGTAGAGGCGCGCCAGGGGCAGCCAGTCGCGCAGCCCGCGCACGGCCGCGCGGGGCATGGGTGCGCCGCCGTAGACGAGCGTGCGGAGCGCGCGGCCGCGGGCCCGGTGGTCGGGCTGGGCCATCATCATCGTGTACACGGTCGGCGCCGCCACCATGTGGGTGATGCGGGCGGCGTCGAGGAGCGCCAGCGTCTCGCCCGGATCGAAGGTGGGCATGATCACGGTGGTGCCGCCCAGGTACGTCATGGTGAGCAGCTGCGCGACGAGACCGGTGACGTGAAACATCGGCATGGCCACCAGCGAGCGCTCGTCGGGCCCCAGCGCCAGGCAGCGCTGGTAGGTCATCACCGAGCTCACGATCCCGAGCCCGGTCAGCTCGGCGCCCTTCGGGCGGCCGGTCGTGCCGGAGGTGTAGACGATGAGCGCGGTGGCGTCCTCGTCCGCCGTCACCTGCGGCGGCGCCTCGCCGGCGTCGAGCAGCGACTCGAACTCGGACGCGCCCGCGGCGCTGCCGCCCACGAGGTAATACGCCTCGCACGGCAGCGCGTCGCGCACGGGGGCGACCTCGGGCCACCAGGCCGCGCTGCCGATGAACACCCGGGGCGCGGCGTCCTCCAGCATGAACCGCAGCTCGTGCGCGCGGAGCTTGGTGTTCACCGGGACCGCGATGGCGCCGAGCCGGGCGCACGCGAACAGGGCCACGCAGAACGGGATGCCGTTCATGAGGTGCAGGGCGACGCGCTCGCCCGGCTTGAGCAGGTGGCGACGGTGGAGGGCGGCGGCGTGGCGATCGACCTCGCGGCGCAGCTGGCGCCAGGTCAGATGGCGCTCGTGGTCCACCACGGCGTCGCGCTCGGGAACGCGGTCCGCGGCGGCGTCGAGCAGCGCGGCGAGGCCCGGCGGGCGCCCGGGCGGGTAGCAGCGGACGGGCCGGTCGAAGTGGCGCTCCTCCACCAGATCACCGGTGAGCGCCGGCGGCCAGGCGTCGCGGCCGCGGATCAGCACCGTGACTCAGACCGGGGCGCGCACGTTGTCGCGCACGAAGGTGACGATGTCCTGCGTGGTCGTGCCCGGGCCGAAGAGCTCCTTGACCCCGATGGCCTTCAGCGCCGCGACGTCCTCGGGCGGGATGATGCCGCCGCCGAACACCACGACGTCCTCCGCGCCCTTCTCGCCCAGCAGCTCCAGGACGCGACGGAACAGGTAGTCGTGGGCGCCGGAGAGCACGCTGAGCCCGATGGCGTCGGCGTCCTCCTGGACCGCCGTGGCCACGATCTGCTCGGGGGTCTGGTGCAGGCCCGTGTAGATGACCTCGAAGCCCGCGTCGCGGAGCGCGCGGGCCACGATCTTGGCGCCGCGGTCGTGGCCGTCGAGACCGGGCTTGGCCACCACCACCCGCACCTTGCGCTCGCCGGAGGCGGGCCTCTCGCTCATCGCCCGCCCTCCACCGCCGCGCGCAGCCGGGCGGCGTTGGTCATGATCTCCTCGCGGTCGCCGGCCACGAGCGGCCAGTCGAACCCCTTGCCGTCCTTGGCCCAGCGCGGGATCAGGTGCAGGTGGAAGTGCGGCACCGACTGGAAGGCGGCGGCGCCGTTGGCCTGCAGCAGGTTGAGCCCGTCGGGCGCCAGCGCCGCGCGCAGGGCGTGCGCGACCTTCTTCGCGGCGCCGATGGCCGCCTCGAGGTCGCGCGCGTCCACCTCGAAGAGGGTCGCGGCGTGCGCCTTGGTGAGGACGAGGCAGTGGCCCGGGCTCAGCGGGTTGATGTCCATGATGGCGAGCGTGCGCTCGTCCTCGTACACCTTGACCGACGGGATCTGCCCGTCGCGGATCTTGCAGAACACGCAGTCGCTCATGGGACGTCCTCTTCGAGGGTCGCCCGCGCCACGTCGAGGAAGTGCTCGAGGTCGGCCTCGGTGTGGGCGAGCGACAGGTAGAGCTTGGTGGACATGGGGTTGAGGAAGATGCCGCGGCGGAAGAGGCCGAGCAGGAACGCGCGGGCGCGGCGGCGGTCGGCGGCGTGCGCCGAGCGATAGTCCACGACCTCGCCGTCGGTGAAGACGACGGCGGCGAGCGGGCCGTCGCCCTGTACGTGGGCGGCCACGCCGGCCTTCGTCAGCGTCGCGCGCAGCCCGTCGCGCAGGAGCGCGCCGAGCGCGAACAGGCGCTCGTAGGTCCCGGCGCGGCGCAGCTCGGCGAGGGTGGCGAGCGCGGCGGCCGCCGAGACGGGGTTGCCGCCGACGCTGGAGGCCCACCAGACGTAGCGCGGGTCGCCCATCCGGTCCTCGCGCACGAGCTCGAGCACGTCCGCCCGCCCTGCCACCGCGCCGATCGGGTAGCCTCCGCCCAGCGCCTTGCCGAGCGCGGCGAGGTCGGGGACCACCCCGTAGTAGGCCTGGCCACCCCCGTACGCGAGCCGGAAGCCCGTGACGGTCTCGTCGAACACCAGCAGCGCGCCGGCCTCCCGCGCCGCCGCGGCGACGCCGGCGAGGAAGCCGGGCCGCGGCGAGGTGCAACGATGCAGCGGCTCGATCACGATCGCCGCGAGCTCTCCGCGATGGCGCTCGACGATCGCGCGCGTGGCCTCGAGGTCGTTGTAGGGGGCCACGAGGATGTCGCGCAGCGCCGCCGCGGTGAAGCCCGCGGAGGTCGGCTCGGGCTCCGGAAAGGCCAGCAACCGCCGGGGGAAGAGGCTCGCCGTGCCGAGCGCGTGGGCGCCATGATACGCGCCCTCGAACTTGAGGACCTTGCCACGGCCGGTGAAGGCCCGCGCCAGCCGCACCGCGTAGGCCGTGGCCTCGGTGCCGGAGGCGCAGAAGCGCACGCGCCCGGCGCACGCCACCGCGCGGGTGATCTCCTCGGCGAGCTCGAGCGCCGGCTCGGTGACGTACGCGAAATTCGCGCCCTGCACGGCCTGCCGCTGCACGGCGTCGGCGATCGCCGGCTGCGCGTGGCCGAGCAGGGCCGAGCCCCAGCCCATGGTGAAGTCGGTCCAGGCGCGGCCCTCGGTGTCCCAGACGTGGCAGCCCTTGCCGCGGGCGAGCACGACCGTCATCTCCGGCGGCAGGTCGTACTCTCCGAGCGAGCCCCCGGGGAAGACCGCGAGCGACCGCTCGGCTGGTGTCGGCACGGAGCCCGTCCTTCAGACCTCGACCGTCCAGCCGTGGGTGTCGGGCGCCGTCGCGTACTGGATGCCGACGATCGCGTCGTACAGCCGCTGGGTGAGCTCGCCGATGCGGCCGTTGTTGATAGGGATCCTCTCGCCCTTGTAGGCGAGCTCGCCCACCGGAGAGATGACGGCCGCGGTGCCCGTGCCCCAGACCTCGCGGAGCGTGCCCTGGTGGGCGGCCGCCACGACCTCGTCGATCGAGATCGGCCGCTCGTGCACGGTGAGGTCCCAGTCGCGCATGAGGGTGAGCGCGGAGTCGCGGGTGACCCCGGCCAGGATGGTGCCGCCGAGCGGCGGGGTGACGATCTCGTCGCCGAGGCGGATCATGATGTTCATGGTGCCGACCTCTTCGATGTACTTGCGGTGCACGCCGTCGAGGAACAGCACCTGCGTGAAGCCGGCATGCTTGGCGTCCTCCGCCGCGTGCAGGCTCGCCGCGTAGTTGGCGCCCGTCTTCGCCGCGCCGAGGCCGCCTTCGACCGCGCGGACGTACTTGTCGACCACGAGGATCTTCACCGGGTTCATGCCTTCGGGGTAGTAGGCGCCCACCGGCGAGAGGATGACGAAGTAGAGGTACTGCTTCGCCGGGCGCACCCCGAGGAACGGCTCGCTGGCGATGATGGTCGGCCGGATGTAGAGCGCGTGGCCGACGGACTTCGGCACCCACTCGCGGTCGACGTCGACGAGCGTGGTCAGCGATTTCAGCACGAGCTCCGGGTCCATGGGCGGGATGCAGAGCTGGCGCGCCGAGTGGTTCAGCCGCTCCGCGTGCTTGTGGGGGCGGAAGAGCCGGATCTTGCCGTCCCGGCCCGTGAACGCCTTGAGACCCTCGAAGATCGCCTGCGAGTAGTGCAGGACGGCCGTCGCCGGGTCGAGGCTGAGCGGGCCGTAGGGCTCCACGCGCGGGTCGTACCAGCCCTTCTCCTCCTCGAAGTCGGCGATGAACATGTGATCGGTGAAGACGGTGCCGAAGCCCAGCTCGCTGTCCTTCGGCCGCGGTTTCCTCGTGGTCGCCCTGGTGATCCGGATCGGGTCGCTGTGCGTCGTCATCGCGGTTTCCCTCACGAGATGGTCGGTGACTTCAAAAGATGATCGGCTCCCGATAGAGCCCGAACACCTGGCGGTAGACGTCGGCGATCTCGCCCAGGCTCGCGTAGTCCTTCACCGCGTCCACGAGCACGGGCATCACGTTCTGGCTGGTGCGGCAGGCGTCCGCGAGCTGCTTGAGCCGCCGCTCGACCTTGGCCATGTCGCGCAAGGCCTTGAAGCGCTTGACCTCGGCGATCTGCTCGAGCTCGACGGCCGGGTCGATGCGGAGGTAGTGGATGCCCTTGTCCTCCTTCATCGCGTACTTGTTGACCCCGACCACGACCTTGTCGCGACGGTCCTCCATCAGCTGATAGCGGTAGGCCGCGTCCGCGATCTCCTTCTGCGGGAAGCCGGTGTCGATGGCCCGGATCATCCCGCCGAGGGCGTCGATCCGCTCGATGTACTCCATGGCCGCCGCTTCCATCCGGTCGGTCAGGGCCTCGAGGTAGTACGAGCCGCCCATGGGGTCGATGGTGAGCGGCACCCCCGTCTCCTCCGCCACGATCTGCTGGGTGCGCAGGGCGACGGTGACCGCGTCCTCGGTGGGCAGCGCCCACGTCTCGTCGTAGGAGTTCGTGTGCAGCGACTGCGCCCCGCCCAGGACCGCGGCCAGCGCCTGCAGCGCCACCCGCGCCACGTTGTTGAGCGGCTGCTGGGCGGTCGCCGAGACCCCGGCCGTCTGGGTGTGCGTGCGCAGGCGCATCGACTCCGGTTTCTTCGCGCCGTAGCGCTCCTTCATGAAGCGCGCCCACATGCGGCGGGCCGCGCGCAGCTTGGCGATCTCCTCGAAGAAGTCGTTGTGGATGTCGAAGAAGAACGACAGCCGTGGGGCGAAGGCGTCGACGTCGAGCCCGCGGGCCAGCGAGGCCTCCACGTAGCCGAGCCCGTCGGCGAGCGTGAAGGCCAGCTCCTGCACCGCCGTGGAGCCGGCCTCGCGGATGTGGTAGCCCGAGATCGAGACCGGGTTGAAGCGCGGCACGTGCCTCGCGGTGAAGTCGATCATGTCCACCACGATGCGCACGGCCGGCTCGGGCGGGCAGATCCACTCCTTCTGGGCGATGAACTCCTTGAGCATGTCGTTCTGCATGGTGCCGCCAAGGCGGTCCCACGACACCCCCTGCTTGTCGGCCAGGGCCAGGTACATGGCCAGCGCGATGGACGCCGTGCAGTTGATGGTCATCGACGTGGTGACCTCGCCGAGCGGGATGTCGGCGAAGAGCCGCTCGAAGTCGGCGAGGGTCGAGATCGACACGCCCTCCTTGCCGACCTCGCCCCGCGCGCGCGGGTGATCGGCGTCGTAGCCCATGAGGGCGGGCATGTCGAAGGCGGTCGAGAGGCCCGTCTGGCCCTGCTCGAGCAGGTACTTGAAGCGCGCGTTGGTGTCGTCGGGGCGGCCAAAGCCGGCGAACATGCGCATCGTCCAGAGACGCCCGCGGAACATCGTCGGGTACACGCCGCGGGTGAACGGGTACTCCCCCGGCTGGCCGAGCTTCTCGGCGTAGGACCAGTCCGCCAGGTCCTCGGGGCCGTAGAGCGGCGCCACGGGCAGCCCGGAGAGCGTCTCGAAGGGCACCCTCCGCTCGGGCGCGCGCTCGCGGAACGGTCCGTACGTCTCTTTCTCCCAGCGCTCCCGATCGCTCATGCCCTCTCTCCCAGCACGTGGCGCGCGATGACGAGCTTCTGGATCTGCGAGGTGCCCTCGTAGATCTGGGTGATCTTGGCGTCGCGGAAGTAACGCTCCACGTCGTACTCCTTGATGTAGCCGTAGCCCCCGTGGACCTGGATGGCGTCGGTCGTCACCTTCATCGCGGTCTCGGCCGCGAACAGCTTGGCCATGGCGGCGGCGGCGCCGTGCGGCGCGCCGGCGTCCTTCAACGCCGCCGCGCGCTGGGTGAGCAGGCGCGCGCCGTCGATCGTGGTGGCCATGTCGGCGAGCATCCATTGCACCATCTGGTGCTGGCCGATGGGCACGCCGAAGGACGTCCGCTCGCGTGCGTAGGCGATCGAGCGCTCGTAGGCGGCCCTCGCGATGCCCACCGCCTGCGCGGCGATGCCGATCCGCCCGCCGTCGAGGGTGGAGAGCGCGATCCTGAAGCCCTGGCCCTCCTCGCCCAGGCGCTGGGCGGCGGGCACCCGGCAGTCCTCGAACACCAGCTCCGCGGTGTCGGAGGCGCGGATGCCGAGCTTGTCCTCGGTCTTGCTCACCGAGAGCCCCGGCGCGCTCTTCTCGACGAGGAACGCCGAGATGCCGTGCGAGCCCTTGGCCACGTCCGTCTGGCAGAAGACGAGGGCCGCGGACGCCTCGCGGCCGGTGCTCACGAACTGCTTCTTGCCGTTCAGCACGTAGGCGTCGCCGTCGCGGACGGCCAGCGTGTGCTGGTTCGTCGCGTCGGAGCCCGCCTGGGGCTCGGTCAGCGCGAAGCAGCCGAGCTGGTGGCCGGCCGCGAACGGCGTGAGGAACCGCTCCTTCTGCTCGTCGGTCCCGTACGTGAGCACCGGCCAGCAGTACAGCGAGTTGTTGACCGCCATCACGACGGCGTGCGAGGCGCACGCCCGGGCGATCTCCTCGAGGGCGACGACGTACGACACGGTGTCGCCGCCGCTGCCGCCCCACGCCTCGGGCACGATGATGCCGAGCAGGCCGAGCTCGGCCATGCGCTTGACCGTCTCGTGCGGGAAGCGCGCCTCGCGGTCGATCTCGGCGGCGATCGGCCGGATCTCGCTCTCGGCGAACTCCCGCGCCATCGCCTGGATCATCTGCTGCTCGTCCGTCAGCGTGAACCTCATGACGCGACCTCACTTCATGGGGGGCTCCGGGCGCCCCCCAAGCCCCCCACACGCTCGGGACGTCCCGGCGGAGCCGTGACGCCCCTCGACATCCGTTCTTCGTGTCACTTCTCCAGCAGCCGCTTGAACTCCTGGGTCAGCGCCGGCACGACCTCGAACAGGTCGCCCACGATGCCGTAGTCCGCGATCTTGAAGATCGGCGCCTCGGGGTCCTTGTTCACGGCGACGATGACCTTCGAGGTGCGCATGCCGGCCAGGTGCTGGATGGCCCCCGAGACGCCGAAGCCGAGGTAGAGCTTGGGCGAGATCGTCCGCCCCGTTTGCCCGATCTGGAAGCGGTGCGGGCGCCAGCCGGCGTCCACCGCCGCGCGCGAGGCGCCCACGGCGGCGCCGATCACGCGGGCCATGTCCTCGAGGATCACGTAGTTCTCCGGGCCCTTCATGCCGCGCCCGCCGGAGATCACCGTCTCGGCCTCGGTGAGCTCGGGCAGCCCCGTCGAGGTTTCCTCGCGGCGCTCGACGAACTTCATGAAGGCGTCGCCGAGCGACGTCTGAGGCCTCTCCACGGTCGCGGTCTTCCCCGGCTGAGCCTCCGCGGGGCGGAAGACGTTGGGGCGCAGCGTGGCCACGCACGGCGTCTTGGCCCACGCCACCTTGGACAGGAGCTTGCCGGCGTAGACCGGGCGTGTGGCCGTGAGCGTGTCGCCGGCCATCGCGAAGGCCACGGAGTCGGCGGAGAGGCCGACGCCCAGCCGCGCAGCGAGCCGCGCGAGCAGCTCGCGCTGCTTGCTCGTCACCGGCCCGAAGATCGCCCTCGGCGCCTCCGGGGCGGCGAGGTCCGCGAGGACCTTCACCCAGACCTCGGCGCGGTACGGCGCGAGGCCCGCGCTCTCGACGAGCAGGATCCTCGTCGCGCCCCACTCACCGAGCTGTTTGAGCCCCTCGTCGCTGGCCTTGTCGGTCAGCCACACGGCCTCGGCTCCGCCGCTCAGTCGCGTGGCCTCCCCGATGACCTCCGCCATGACCTTCTTCGGCAGCCCCGCCCGATCGTCCTCGACGATGCACCAGAACGCGTTCGGCATGTCGTCCCCTGCCCCCCTCAGATCGCCTTCGCGTCTTCGCGAAGCGAGCGCACGAGCTCTTTCACGGCCGTGGGCAGGTCGCCCTGGATGATGCGGCCCGGCGGCCGCGGCGGCAGCGCCTCGAGCGCAGTGATGCTGAGCTGGGGCGCTTCGGCGGCGAGCCCGACGTCGGCGGCCTTGACGTCCTTGAGCTCCTTCTTCTTGGCGCCCATGATCCCCTTCAGCGTCGGGTAGCGCGGCTCGTTGAGCCCCTTCTGCGCGGTGACGATGGCGGGCAGCGGCAGGTCGAAGACCTCGAGCCCGCCCTCCACCTGGCGCGCGACCCGGACGGTCTTGCCGTCGGCATCGACGGCCTCCTCCATGATCCAGTACGCGCTCGGCCAGCCCAGCAGCTCGCCGAGCTGGGCGGGCAGCGCGCCCATGTCGTCGTCGATGGCCTGGCGGCCGCAGAGCACGAGCTGCGGGGCCTCCTGCTTGACGACGGCGGCGAGCGCCCGCGCCGTCATCAACGTGTCGGCCGCCCCCCACGCCGGATCGTTGAGGTGGATGGCGCGATCGCAGCCCATGGCCAGGCAGGAGCGCAGCGCCTCCTTGACGCGGTCGGGGCCGAGCGAGACGGCGACGACCTCGCCCTGGCCGCGCTTCTCCTTGATGCGCAGGGCCTCCTCGACGGCGAACTCGTCGTACGGCGACACGATCCACGTGATCCCCGTGGGGTCGATCGTCTTGCCGTCGGCGCCGAGCTTCATCTGGGTCGCCGTGTCCGGCACCTGCTTGATGGCCACGAGGATCTTCATACACTCGCTCCTTCGTAGTGGAGTTCCCGGGTGATCCGGAAGCGGTCGCCCGGGATGAACACGCGGTCGAAGACCACGGCCTGGTTGGCGGCGTAGGAGACGCGCTCGGACTCGAAGGCGGGCACGCCGGCGTGACAGCCGAGCTCGCGCGCCTCGCGCCGCCCGAGCCGCACGGCGGAGACCGTCTCCCGCGCGCGCTCGATCGTGAGCCCGAGCTTGTGCTCGAGCACCTGGCGCAGCGGCATCGTCCCGAGGTCCGCGCGCGCGACCTCTTCGCCGAGACGCGCGGGCAGGAACGAGCGCTGCAGGCTCATGGGATGCCCGTCGACCAGGCGCAAGCGCTCGACGACGAGCACGCGGGCGCGCGGCCCGAGGCCGAGCGCCGCCAACACCGCGCGATCGGCGACGGCGAACCGCGTTCCGAGCAGGCGGGTGTTGACGTCCTCGCCCTGGGCCGAGAGCTCGCCGGCCAGCCGCCGGAGATGGAGGATGTCGTAGTCGATGGAGGGCGCCGCGACGAACGTCCCGAGCCCATGCCGCCGCACGATCAGCTTCTCGCGCTCGAGGACCTCGAGGGCCTGCCTGAGGGTCATGAGCGTGACCCCGAAGGTCTTCGCGAGGGCGCGCTGGTTGGGCAGCGGCGCCCCGGGCGCCAGCTCGCCGTCGCGGATCCGCTCGCGGATGTCCTCCGCGATCCGGTGGTACCTGGGCACCCGTCCATTCACGTGGCGACCTCGTCGTCGGTGTTCTAGAACAGTACGGCGTCACCACCGCCGCGAAGCGCCGACACGAGGATCAGAGCGAACAGGGACGGGAACTTAAGCGCGCCGCGACGACGCCATATTGTAGGGCCGGCGGGGCGGCTCCCGCAAGCGCCAGCGAAGCCTCTCCTCCGGAGGTCTGGGGCGCCTTTCGATCAGCCCAGGGAAACCCTCAGCTACGGTGATCAGGCCTCGGCCACGACCACGATCTCGGTCAGCGGGGCGCACCGGACGTAGATCCGCACTGCCGCGGGGCGCGCGAACTCGAGCCATTTGCCCGCATGGGGACGGGTGAGGGGATCGTCAAACGCCGCTCTCCACGACGCATCGCCCACGACCCTGAACTCCGGCGGGACATCCCCGCAATCGATGGCGACGCCCGCCTGGCTGACGCCCCCGCCCGGCCGGGTGGCCGGGCCGTAGAGTGCGATGTCCACGCGCACCGGCGAGCCCTCCTCGCGATAGACGCTGATTTCGCGGACGCCCTCGACCCGCGTCAGGAGATCCCACTCGCTCGAAAGCGCGAACTCTGCGCCGGCGGGCACTCGAACCGGGGCCAGGAGCGGCAGACAGGCGCCGATCAGACCCGCCATCCCCAGGCCGAGGAGCGATCGCCGATTCATCATGCCGCGACCTTCGCGCCACCGTGACGCCGCCCACCGAGGCCGCGCTGCGCGCGCACCGCCCGATTCGGCCACTCCACGCGCCGCACGCCGATCGTCACTCCCGGCGCCAGCACGTCCCACGTCGGGGCCTCTGCCTGATCCACCGGGTCCAGCTCGAATGTCTCGTCGTCCATGGCTCGCCTCGTTTCTTCTTTCGCTCGCCTCGGACGGCGGGGCCCCAGCCCCGCGAATCCAGAGGTCCGCACTGCCACGCGAGCAAGCCTAGCCGGGGGCCGTGTCATCTAACGTGACGGCAATTCGCAAGCCCGATTGCCTCCTTCCTGCGGGTGACCTATCGTGCCGCCATGGCGGGACGGGACGCCGGGCGTGCGGAGCAGCAGTCGGTGCGGCTGGTGTCGATCATCCGCATGCTCACCGAGGGTGCACGGCCGACGGTGCGCCAGCTCGTGAGCCGGTTCGGGGTGAGCCGCGAGACGATCTACCGCGACATCCGGCTGATCGAGCGGATCGGCTATCCCCTCACCTCGGACGAGCAGGGGCGGATCTTCGGCCGGCTCCAGCTCGCCCCCGGCACGAACCCGGGCGCGAGCCCGCCGCTGCCCGCGCCCGCGCTGACGCGGCGCGAGCTCACCGCGCTGGCGTGGGCGGTCAAGCAGGCGCGCCAGCACCCGCTCGGCGGCGCCGCCGCGGGCGCGCTGTCGAAGCTCCAGGCGCTCGCGGGCGAAGGCGCGGCCGCGGGCACCATCGCGCGCGCGGTCGACGGCTGGGAGCGTGGGGTGAAGGACTACGGGCCCTCGGAGGGGTTCATCGCCGCGCTCGCCGAGGCGATCATCTCCACGCAGCGCTGCCAGGTGACGTACAAGTCGCTGCGGCGCGACGCCCCCCGCACGTTTGCCTACGACCCCTACCGCCTGGTCTTCGTCCAGGGCGCGCTCTACTGTCTGGGGTACGCGCCGGAGCGCGGCAAGGTCGTCACCCTCGCCGTCGACCGCCTGCACGACGTGCGTCTCACCGGGGAGACCTTCACCGTCGATCCGGGGTTCGACCCGGAGCGCTACCGGACGGAGGCGTTCGGCGTGGTGTGGGAAGAGCCGATGACGGTCGTGGTGCGCTTCGGCGCCGACCAGGCGCCCTACGTCCAGGAGCGGCAGTGGCATCCGACGCAGAAGCTCCGCGCGCTGCCCGACGGCGGCGTGGAGATCACGTTTCGCGCCGGCGGCCTTCTCGAGATCACGCGCTGGGTGCTCGGCTGGGGCGAGGCCGCCGAGGTGATCAAGCCCGCGCGCCTTCGTCAGGCGGTCGCCGCCGCGCTCGACCACGCCGCCGCGCGTTACAGGCCCGCGCGGCGCAGATCTTAGGAGACACCTCGATGCACGCCTACTCGCACACCCGGCTGTCGGTCTACGAGACGTGCCCCCGCCAGTACCACTTCCAGTACGTCGAGCACGTCAAGGCGCCCGAGATCGAGACCGTCGAGATGTTCCTCGGCTCACGCGTCCACCAGACGCTGGAGGGCCTCTACCACCTCGTCCGCTTCGGACGGGTGCCCACGCTCGACACGGTGCTGAGCGCGTTCCGCCGCGGCTGGGACGAGGCGTGGCACGACGACATCCGCGTGACCCGCCCAGGGCTCGTGGCCGAGGACTACCGGCGGCTGGGCGAGCGCCAGCTGGAGGACTACCACCGGCGCTACGCGCCTTTCACGGCCGAGCACACGCTGGCCGTCGAGCGGCGCCTTCTGTTCCCGCTCGACGCCGGCGAGACCATCTGGTTCCAGGGCATCGTGGATCGCCTGACACGCGCGCGCGACGGGCGCTGGGAGATCCGTGACTACAAGACCGGCGGCTGGCTGCCCGACCAGGCCCAGCTCGATCGGGACCGCCAGCTCGCGCTCTACGAGCTCGGCGTGCGCCATCGCTGGCCCTCGGCCGAGTCCATCGAGCTGGTCTGGCACTACCTGGCGCACGACCTGGAGCTCAGGAGCCGGCGCTCGCCCGAGGCCCTGGAGGCGCTGCGCCAGGAGACGATCGGCCTCGTGCGCACCATCGAGGGCGACCGCGAGCTCGCCACCCGCGTCGGCGCCCACTGCGGCCGCTGCCCCTTCCAGCCGATCTGTCCCGCGTGGCGGCATCAGGCGATGATCACGGCGGAGGTCGCCGCGCTGCCCGAGGCGGCGCGTGCGGACGACGAGCCCGTCCGCTGGGTGGACCGTCTCGGCGAGCTGACCGCGCAGCAGGCGGCCATCGAGGCGGAGATCGACGATCTCGGATCGCGGGTGGCCGCCTTCGCCGCGGCCGGAGGGCTCGACCGCGTGTTCGGGGTGGAGTACGTCACGACCGTGAAGCGGACCGAGCGCGTGGCGTATCCCCGGAAGACCGACCCGCAGCGGCCGGCGCTCGAGGCGCTGCTGCGCGACCACGGGGTATGGGAGGCGGTCGCCACGCTCGACACGCGCGCGCTCGCGGCGCGCGCCGCGGATGCCGCGTGGCCCGCGGCGCTGCGCGGGGCCGTCATGGCCATGGCGCGCCGGGAGTCGAGTGTCTCGCTCTCGACGCGGCGCCTGCCGTCCGCGCCGGAGCGTTGACAGCGGCGGCACGGGGTCCCTACACTCGCGGCCGTCATGGACGACGCGGTCCGGCTCGCCGTCGACGGTCCCGTCGCGCGCGTCACGCTCAATCGCCCCGCGATCCTGAACGCCGGCGACCGCCGCTTCGTCGCGGATCTCGGCGCCGTGGTGCGCGAGCTCGGCGGGCGCCGCGACGTGCGCGTGGCGGTGATCACCGGCGCGGGGCGGGCGTTCTCCACGGGCGTGGACCTCAGGGCGCTCGCCGGCGGCGACTTCGCCCTGCCGGACTTCATCGCGTGGGAGGACGCGATGGTCGCGCTCGAGCGGCTGCCGTTGCTCACCATCGCGGCGATCAACGGCTACTGCCTGGGCGGCGGGCTGCAGCTCACGCTGGTCTGCGACTACCGGCTCGCCAGCGAGGACGCGCGGCTCGGCCTGCCCGCCGTCAAGGAGTGCCTGATCCCCTCGATGTCGCTCTATCGCCTGCCCCGGCTGATCGGCGCCGCGCGCGCGAAGGAGCTGATCCTGCTCGGGGAGCCGATCTCCGCGCGCGAGGCGGAGCGTTTCGGGCTGGTCAACCGCGTGGTGGCCGCCGCCGACTTCGAGCGCGCGCTCGACGACACGGTGACGCGCTTCCTCGCGCTGCCGGCCAGCAGCGTGCTCGCGAGCAAGCAGCTGGTGGGGCAGGCGTTCGACGCCGGGTTCGACGACTTCCGCGCGGCGATGGAGGCGAAGTTCCGCGAGTGCCTGGCCTCGCCCGAGCACGCCGCCGCCATGGCGGCGCTGCGGGCCGAGCGTCAGAGCCCGTGAACGAATCGCGCGGTCGAGGGGCGCCACGGCGCAGCATCGGCGTCCCGAGCGTGTGGGGGGCTTGGGGGGCGCCCGGAGCCCCCCATGTTCTCAGTCGGCGACGAGCCGGCGGACCACCTCGTAGTAGAGCCGCGTTCCCTCGATCACCTGATCCACCGCCACGCGCTCGTCGTTGCCGTGGAAGCCCTCGCCGTCGCGGCCCCGCAGCGTGATGGGCGTGAAGCCGTAGCACGGCGTGCCGCGCTGCCGGAAGTAGCGACAGTCGCTCGCGCCCGTGGTCATCGGCATCACGAGGGGCGCCTGCGGGTCGTGGGCGCGCGCCACCGCACGGATGGCCTCGAGGGCCGGATGCGTGTCCGGCGAGCTGCCGGCCACGACCGTGGTCGCGATGCGGATCTGGACCCTCTCGTCCGCGATCGTGGCCTTCAGCTGTTCGACGAACGCCGCCGGGTCCTCGCCGGGGAGCAGGCGGACGTCGAGGCGCGCGGAGGCGGTCGCGGGAATGACGTTGATCTTGTTCGACGCCTCCAGCATCGTGATGCTGATCGTGTTCCGGACACGCGCGTTGTTGGACAGGTTACGGGTGAACTCCTGCCGGAACGCCGGATCTTGCAATCCGGTGGCGAGGTCGCCGAGCCGCTCTCGCACGGGCGACGGCTCGAACTCGGCCATCGCCGCGTAGAACGCTTGCACGTCGGGCAGGACCTTGATCGGGGTCTCCCAGGCCATCACCCTGGACAGCGCGGCGATGAGCCGGTTCACCGCGGAATCGGCCCGCGGCATGGAGCCGTGGCCCGGCGTCCCCGTGGCGGTGAGGGTGACGCTCACCGGCGACTTTTCGCCCAGGTTCACGGCCCAGAACACCCGGCCGTTGCGCAGGAAGTTGAACGCCCCCTCGCTCAGCACGACGCCCGCGCCGCGGACGAGATCGGCCTGCTGCCCGAGGACCACCGCGATCCCCTGGTTGCCCCCCGCTTCCTCGTCCGCGGTGCCGAGGAAGATGACGTCGGCCCGGAGCGGCACCCCGTGACGCTTGAGCGCGAGCAGGGTCACGAGCTGCAGCACCCCCAGGCTCTTCATGTCCAGGGCGCCGCGCCCCCAGACGTAGCCGTCCTTCACCACGCCGGCGAACGGGTCCACGCTCCAGAAGCGCGCGTCGGCGGGGACGACGTCGAGGTGATTGAGGAGCACCAGTGCCGGCCGCCTGCCGTCGCCCCGGAGGCGCGCGTAGAGGTTGGCGCGGCCGGGCGCGGAGTCGATGACGCGGGTCTCGATCCCCTCGCGGTCGAGGAGCGGCTTGAGGAAGTCGACGGCGCGCCGCTCGTTGCCCGGCGGGTTGGTGGTGTCGACCTTGATGTAGTCGACGAGGATCCCGACCGCCTCGCGGCCGAGCGCGGCCCAGTCCGGGCCCTCCGCGCCTCGCGCCACGGCGGCGACAAGCACGACCAGGAGCGAGGCCGCGAGACGGACACCCGCGCGGGAGCGGGAGGCGGGCGGGCCCTCGGGGCGCACCCGTCAGCCGTCGCGCGACTGCGAGCGCGCGGGCGACTTCGTGGGCCCCGCTGGACGGCGCGTGGCCGCCATCAACGGGCGCTCCCCTCTTCGATCGGCGTGTCCGCGCGGCCGCCCCACTCCGTCCACGACCCATCGTAGACCGCCACCGCGCGATGCCCGACCAGGTGCAGGCCGAGCGCGAGCACCGAGGCCGTGATACCCGAGCCGCACGTGGTCACGACCGGCGCGGTCAGATCGACGCCCGCCTCCGTGAACCGGAGCCGCAGCGCCTCCGGCGGCAGCAGGGTGCCGTCCGCCGCGTACAGCGTGTCGGAGGGCAGGTTGCGGCTGCCGGGGATGTGACCGCCGCGCAGCCCGGCGCGGGGCTCCGGCTCGGTGGCGGCGAAGCGTCCGGCGGACCGCGCGTCGAGCACCTGCTCGTCGCGCGTGGTGAGGTTCTTCAGCATCTGGCCGAGGTCGCGCACGAGCGCCGGCGCGAAGCGGGGCGTGAAGCGCCGGGGGGTGGGCGCCGGGGCCCCGGCCTCGACCGGGCGGCCCTCGGCGCGCCACTTCGACAGCCCGCCGTCCAGCACGGCGACGTGCTCGTGGCCGAAGACGCGGAACGTCCACCAGCCGCGCGCAGCACTGACGACGCCCCGCGAGTCGTACACCACGACCTGATCGTCGTCGCCGATGCCGAGCGCGCCGACGGCGGCGGCGAAGACCTCGGGCGACGGGAGCATGTGGGGCAGGGCCGTGGTCCGATCGGCGACGGCGTCGATGTCGAAGAAGACCGCGCCGGGGATGTGCGCCTCGGAGAACTCGCGTCGCGGATCGCGCCGGGCCTGGGGCATGTGCCACGAGGCGTCGACGACCCGCACGCGGGGCTCGCGCAGATGCGCGGCGAGCCACCCGGTGGTGACGACGCTCACGCCGGGCGCTCCGGGGGCATCGGCGACGATGGACGTCTCGTTGGGCATGGCCTTCGACCTGGGTTCGGCTGGTGCTGCTTATACCACGAAGGAGGCACCCCCCGGATCGACCCGATTGGGCTATTCTTGCGCTTCGTATGGATGTCGCGAGCCTCGCGCCCGGCGTGGAAGAGGTCCTCGAGAAGCACCGGTTCGACGTCGGCGCGCTCGAGCGGTACCTGCGCGAGCACCTCGAGGGGTTCTCCGGGCCGCCCGTCATCGGCCAGTTCCGCGGCGGCCAGTCCAACCCGACGTACTGCCTCGGCGCGGGCGGCCGGCGCTACGTGCTGCGCCGGAAGCCGCCGGGCAAGCTGCTGCCCTCGGCCCACGCCGTGGATCGCGAGTACCGGGTGATCACCGCGCTCGGCCCCACCGGCTTCCCCGTGCCGAAGACCTACGTGTACTGCGGCGACGAGAGCGTGATCGGCACCCCGTTCTACGTCATGGACTACGTGCCCGGCCGCGTCTTCGCCGACCCTCTGTTGCCCGGCGTCACCCCGAAAGAGCGCGCGGCGATGTACGACTCCTTCAACGAGTGCCTCGCCCGCCTGCACACCGTCGACTTCGCCGCCATCGGGCTCGCGGACTTCGGCCGGAGCGGACAGTACGTGGCGCGTCAGATTCACCGCTGGACCGGCCAGTACCGGGCCTCCGAGACCGAGCGCATCGAGGCGATGGAGCGTCTGATCGAATGGTTGCCGCCGCACATCCCCGCCGAGGATCCCACCACGCTCGTGCACGGCGACTTCCGGCCCGGCAACACCCTCATGCACCCGACCGAGCCCCGCGTGGTGGCCGTGCTCGACTGGGAGCTCTCGACCCTCGGCCATCCGCTCTCCGATCTCGCTTACAACTGCATCCCGTATCACCTGCCTCCAGAGGACAGCCTCGGTGGTGTGGCCGGGGTCGGCCTCGCGGCGAGCGGCATCCCCACTGAGGAGGAGTACCTCACGGCGTACTGTCGCCGCACCGGGCGCACGGGAGTCGCCGACTGGGAGTTCTACGTCGCGTTCTCGCTGTTCCGACTCGCCGCGATCGCCCAGGGCATCATGGGCCGATTCATCGCGGGCACGGCCAACGACCCTGAGGCGGCGGAACGCGGGCGGCGGGCCCGGCCGCTGGCCGAGGCGGGCTGGGCGCTGATCGAGAAGCGCCGCGGTACCTGACGCACTCTGTATCCGAGCGGCGACACTTGTTCCACCGCGCTCGACCCGCGTAGAGTGGCCCCGTGGATCCGGAAACGCGCGCCTACTTCGAGACGCTGAGACGCGAGATGCGCGAGCTGGGGGACGAGCTGCGGGGCGAGATCCATGGCGTCCGCGACGAGCTGCGCGACGAGGTCCACGGCGGCCGGGACGGGCTCCGCGGCGAGATCGGAGCGGTGGAGGCTCGGATGAGGCGTCACCTCGACGTCTCGGTCGAGGCCATGCGCCATGACCTCGGCGCGATCGCCGAAGGCGTCGTCGCCAACACCGAGGCGATCGACCGGCTGCGCGCAGACGTCGCGCACGAGCTGGAGGCACGCTTCGCGGCGAGCACCGCGGCGGTGCGCGCCGCGTTCAGCACGCTGAAGCACGACGTCGACGCGATCCGCGCCCGGCTTCGATAGTCGGGGTTGGGGGGCTCCGGGCGCCCCCCAACCCCCACCCGGCGCTCGGAGCGGTTCCCCGCGCGGCTAGCTGTACTTCCTGAGCTCGAGGCGGCCGATCTGGCGGCGGTGCACCTCGTCCGGGCCGTCCGCGAACCGCAGCGTGCGCGAGTGCGACCACCAGGACGCGAGCGGGAAGGCTTGGCTCACCCCGCCGCCGCCGTGCACCTGCATCGCGCGGTCGACCACGGCGAGGGTCATGTTCGGCACCGCCACCTTGATCTCCGCGATGGCCTGCCTGGCCGCCTTGTTGCCGACGGTGTCCATCATGTAGGCGGCGTGGAGCACGAGCAGGCGGGCCTGGTCGATCTCGATGCGCGACTGCGCGATGCGCTCCAGCGTGATGTCGCTCTCGGCCAGCCGCTTGCCGAAGGCGATGCGCTCGCTGGCGCGCTTGCACATGTATTCGAGCGCGCGCTCGGCGACACCGATCTGGCGCATGCAGTGGTGGATGCGTCCGGGCCCGAGCCGGCCCTGCGCGATCTCGAACCCGCGCCCCTCGCCCAGCAGCATGTTCGACGCGGGCACGCGCACGTCCTCGAAGAGGACCTCGCCGTGGCCGTGCGGGGCGTCGTCGTAGCCGAAGACGGTCAGCATGCGGAGGATCTTGATGCCGGGCGTGTCGCGCGGGACGAGGATCATGGACTGCTGCTTGTACCGGTCGGGGTTCTTGGGGTCGGTCTTGCCCATGAAGATGAGGATCTTGCAGCGCGTGTCGCCGATGCCCGAGGTCCACCACTTGTGGCCGTTGATGACGTACTGGTCGCCCTGGCGGACGATCGACGACTCGATGTTGGTGGCGTCCGAGGAGGCCACCTTGGGTTCGGTCATGGCGAAGGCCGACCGGATCTTGCCCTCGAGCAGCGGCTCCAGCCACTGCTTCTTCTGCTCCGGCGTGCCGTACCGCTCGAGCACCTCCATGTTGCCGGTGTCCGGCGCGGAGCAGTTGAACACCTCCGGCGCGATGGGCGAGCGGCCCATGATCTCGCAGAGCGGCGCGTACTCGAGGTTGGTGAGCCCGGCCCCCCGCCCGCTCTCGGGCAGGAAGAGGTTCCAGAGCGCGCGCTCGCGCGCCTTCGCCTTGAGCTCATCCATCACGGGCGGCACCTGCCAGCGATCCGACTGGGAGTCGAGCTGGTCCCGGAACGCTTGCTCGTTCGGGTAGACGTGCTTGTTCATGAAGTCGGTCAGCTGCTCCATGTACATCTTGGTCTTCTTCGAGTACTCGAACTCCATGGCGAAACCTCCCGTGGGCGTTGGTGCCAGGGGGATTGTATCGCAGGGCGGCGACGGCGCGAGCGCCCGCCTCCTCTGATCAGACCCCGCGGAGCTCCGGCACGACCCAGAGCGCGGGCAGGCCTGCGGCCACGCGCTGGATGTTGTCGAAGCCGTTGCGGAAGGCCTTGCTCCAGTTCTCCCACGTCGGGCCCGCGGTGTGCGGCGTGATGGTGACGTTCTCCAGGCCGAAGAGCGGGTGATCGCTGATCGGCGGCTCCTCCACCATGACGTCGAGACCGGCGGCCACGATCTGGTTGGTGGCCAGCGCCTTGAAGAGCGCGTCCTCGTCGACCACGGGCCCGCGGCAGGTGTTGATGAAGAACGCCGTGGGCTTCATGGAGGCGAACTCCCGCTCGCCCATCATCTTCCGGGTGACCGCGTTGAGCGGCACGTGCAGGCTCACCACGTCCGAGGTCCGGAGCAGCTCGTCGAAGAGCACGAAGCGGACGCCGAAGGCGTCCTCCTGGTCCTCGGTGAGCCGCACGATGTCGTAGTACTGCACCGTCATGTCAAAGGCCTTCGCGCGCCGGGCGACCTTCTTGCCGATGGTGCCGAGGCCGACGATGCCGAGGGTCTTGCCCGACAGCTCGTAGAGCCGGTTCTGGGAGAAGTCGCCCACGCGCCACTTGCCGGCGGTCACGTTCTTGTGCTGCCACGCCAGCCGCTTGGCGACCGACAGCATCAGCATCATCGCGGCCTCGGCCACGGCAACGGAGTTGGAGCCGCCGTTGTTGGCGATGGGCACCCGCGCCTCGCGGGCGGCGTTGACGTCCACGCGATCGTAGCCGGCGCTGATGAGCTGGATCAGCTTGAGCCGCTTGGCCGTCGCGAACAGCTCCTTGTTCAGGTGCTCGCGCGGGAAGCCCATGTAGAACTCGGCGTCCGCCATCTCCTTGCGGAACGCCGGCGTCGTCGAGTCCATGACGATGAGGTCGAAGCCCGCCGGCAGGAGCGGCTTGGCAAGCTCCATGATGGGGGACGGCAGGGGCGGGGAGAAGACGATCTTGTGTCGGGTGTCGGCCACGGCAATCTCCTTTGCGAACGGTGTATTCGCGGAGGGGAGTGTACCGCCATCCCCGGATCGCCCGCCGGCAATCTTGCCGAGGATCATGTAGGTCGCGCGGCCCGTGGCGAGCAGGCGGCCGGCGGCGTCGGTGATCGTCGCCTCGCCGAACGCGATCGTCCGCCCCTTCTTGAGGATGCGTCCCTCGGCGAACACGGCGCCCTCGGTGGCGGAGGCGATGAAGCTGACGTTGAGGTCGAGCGTGGTCTGTCCCACCCCACCCGCCGCCGCGTCGTGAAGCGTGCTGAGCGCGCCGCCGACCGCGGTGTCGACCAGCGCGCTGTAGACCCCGCCGTGCAGCGGCGCGCCCGGCGCGTTGCGGACCTCGTCGCGGATCGGCACACGCAGCCGCACCCAGCCCTCGCGCGCCGCCTCGACCTCGATCCCGAGGTGGCGCCAGAACAGATTGTCCTGGGCGCGCGCCCGGACGCTCGCCAGCAGATCGCTCACGCCGGCAGTGTACCGCGCCCACTGTCCACCGCGACCCGCCACGACCCGCTTGCGCGAAACCTGCCACGCTCTCGCTATGGCAGTGGCTCTGTTGGGTACGAGTGACCTCGGCCGCGCCGCGTGCCGGCGCGGAGGGCGGTCAGCCGCGCCGTTGGCTAGGTCTTGGCCGCGCCGCGTGCCGGGCGTGGGGGACGGGGCGGGGCGGGTCAGCAGCGCCGTTGGGTACGGGTGGTATCGTTCCGCCCTCAACGCGGCGCGCGGACACGGCGTCGAGATTGCCCAGTCAGTCGGCGCGGTTGACCCGCCCCGCCCCGTCCCCCACGCCCGGCGACTGCTACGCGACCTCGAACAGGCCCGCCGCGCCCATGCCCCCGCCGATGCACATCGTGCAGACGACGTGCGTGACGCCGCGGCGCTTGCCCTCGATGAGGGCGTGGCCGACCATGCGGGCGCCGCTCATGCCGTAGGGGTGGCCGATGGAGATGGCGCCGCCGTCGACGTTCAGGGCCTCCATCGGGACGCCGAGCGTGTCGCGGCAGTAGACGACCTGGACGGCGAAGGCCTCGTTGAGCTCCCACAGGCCGACGTCGGACATCTTCAGCCCGAAGCGCTCGAGCAGCCGCGGGACCGCGAAGACGGGGCCGATGCCCATCTCGTCCGGCTCGCACGCCGCCACCGCGTAGCCGCGGAAGATTCCGAGCGGCGCCAGCCCGCGCTGCTCGGCGAGCTTCGCGTCCATCACCACGCACGCCGACGCCCCGTCGGAGAGCTGCGAGGCGTTGCCAGCGGTGATGTGACCCTTCTCGCCGCGCACGGGGGCGAGCTTGGCCAGGCCCTCGAGGGTGGTGTCCGGGCGGTTGCCCTCGTCGCGGTCGAGCGTCACCGTCTCCTCGCGCGTCTCGCCGGTGCTCTTGTCCTGCACCAGCTTGGTGACGGTGATGGGCACGATCTCCCTGGCGAAGCGGCCCGCCTTCTGGCCGGCGGCGGTGCGCTGCTGGCTGACCAGCGCGTACTCGTCCTGGGCCTCGCGGGTGACGTAGTAGCGCTTGGCCACGACCTCGGCGGTGTCGATCATCGGCAGGTAGAGCTCGGGCTTGTGGGCGTCGATCCACGGCTCGTGGAGCCGGTGGTTGTTGAAGTGCTCGTTCTGCACGAGGCTGACCGACTCCACCCCGCCCGCGACCATGATCGGCACGCGATCGACGATCACCCGGTGCGCCGCCATCGCGATGGCCTGCATCCCCGAGGAGCAGAAGCGGTTGACCGTCACGCCGCCCGTGGTCACGGGCAGCCCGGCGCGCAGCCCCGACTGGCGCGCGACGTTCTGCCCGGTCGCGCCCTCGGGCAGCGCGCAGCCGAAGATCACGTCCTCGACCTCGCCCGGCTCGAGGCGCGCGCGCTCGACGGCGGCCTTGATGACGTGGCCGCCCAGGGTGGCGCCGTGGGTGTTGTTGAAGGCGCCGCGGTAGGCCCGGCCGATGCCGGTGCGGGCGGTCGACACGATGACGGCGTCTGCCATGGGACGATCTCCTTTAGGGCGTGTCGCCCTGGATGATAGCAGGCGGCGGGCGGTCGGGATCCTCGGCGAAGAGCGCGCCTCCGATCGAGCGGGCGTCGGTGAGCCCGCGCGCCTTCAGCACGTACGTCATGAGCAGGAAGAACGCGCCGGCCTCGACGGCCACGCCGAGCAGCGGCGACTGGCCGACCACGGTGTCGAACAGGCCGTGGAGCAGCGCCGCGGTGGCGAGCCCGGCGGCGCGCAGCGGCCATCGGCGCGCGCGGTCGGCCGCGGCCAGCGCGATGAAGTAGCCGAAGATCCCCGCCAGGCAGGCGTGGAAGAACGGCGTCATGGCCATGCGCACGACGTTGTTGTAGATGGGACCCACGAGATAGCCGAGCTGCCCGGTCCGCGCGACCGCCCGCAGCGCCGACTCGAGCGCGGTGAAGACGTAGAACACGTTCTCGGCGACCGCGAAGCCGATGCCCGACATCATGCCGAGCACGATGCCGACGACCGGGTTCTTCATCCGGTCGGTGAAGCGGGAGAGCACGAAGAGCGGCAGGGCCTTGCAGAGCTCCTCGCGCACGCCGACGAAGAGCACGAAACCCAGGGCCTGCAGCGGCAGGAAGGCGCTTCCGATGAGCCGCCCGGCGAGATCGGGCGGGATCGACAGGTACACCTGGAGCAGCGGCAGGCCGACGATCGCGGTGAAGACCAGCGTGCCCAGCGCGAGCGCGACCGGCACCTGGCGCGCGGCGAACAGGCGGTAGAGCAGGAGGGCCCACAGCAGACCCGACCAGAGGGCGAGCGCGTTGAGGATCAGCTGGATGCTGTCCAGCGCCTGGATGGCGAGGGGCACCACGGCCACCAGCGCGAGGAGCAGGAAGACCGGGCTGCGCACGATCTCCGCCGCCCGGGCGCGGTCGACCTTCATCACGTCCTTGAGGGAGAGGTCGGCGACCTCGTGGAAGAACTCGTTGATGCCGCCGCGGGGGGGCGGGGGCAGCACGATCGCGCCGCCCGCGGCGCCGCCCGGCCCCGCGGCGCCGCCCGGCGCGGCCGGTGCGACGGGGCGCCCGCAGGCCCCGCAGAAGCGCGCGTCGGCAGCGAGCGCCTGGCCGCACGCGGTGCAGAACATGGCGCGCATTATACCGGCAGCGCGCGGACGTGCGGGCGCTACGGGCGCGCGTAGTCCCGGAAGCCCTTGCCCTCGGTCGCGAGCCTCACGAGCAGCGGGGCCGGCGTCCAGGGCTCGCCGTGGGCCGTGTGGAAGGCAACCACGTCGTCGCAGACGCTCTTGAGCCCGAGCGTGTCGGCCCAGAACATCGGGCCGCCGCGGTAGCGCGGGAAGCCGTAGCCGTAGATGTAGGTCACGTCGATATCGCTCGCGCGGAGCGCGATGCCCTCCTCGAGGATGCGGGCGCCCTCGTTGATCAGCGGATAGAGACAGCGCTTGAGGATCTCGTCGTCGCCGATGCTCCGCCGCGTGATCCCCTGCTCCCGCGCGCTCTGCTCGATGACCTTCTCCACCTCGGGATCGGGCACCGGCGTGCGGTTGCCCTTCTCGTAGCGGTACCAGCCCGCCCCCGTCTTCTGGCCGAAGCGCCCCTGCTCGCACAGCCGGTCGGCCACCGGCGAGTGGCGCAGGTCCTTCCGGCGCAGGTGCGCCTTGCCCTTGCGGATGCGCCAGCCGACGTCCAGGCCCGCGAGATCGCCCATCGCGAAGGGGCCCATGGGCAGGCCGAAGTCGTAGATCACCCGGTCCACCTGCTGGGGCGTCGCGCCTTCTTCCAGCAGGAACTCCGCCTCGCGCAGGTAGCCGTGGAGCATGCGGTTGCCGATGAAGCCGTCGCAGTTGCCCGCGAGCACCCAGACCTTGCCGATGCGCCGCGCCAGCTCCGCCGCGGTCGCGATCGTCTCCCGGGCGGTCTTCGCCCCGCGCACCAGCTCGAGCAGGCGCATGACGTTGGCGGGGCTGAAGAAGTGCGTGCCGATCACGGCGCCCGGCCGCGTCGTCGCGCTGGCGATCTCGTCGACATCGAGCGTGGAGGTGTTGGTGGCCAGCACCGCGCCGGGCCTGGCCACGGCGTCGAGGCGCGCGAAGACCTCCTTCTTGACCGCCATTTCCTCGAACACGGCCTCGATGACGATGTCGGCCTCCCGCACGGCGCCGAGGTCGAGCGTGCCCGTGATGAGCCCCAGGCGCCGGTCCATGTCGGCCTGGCTGAGCCGGCCCTTCTCGACGGTGGCCGCGTAGTTCTTCCTCACCACGGCGAGCCCGCGATCGAGCGCCTCCTGCGCGGTCTCCACGACGGTGACGGGGATGCCGGCGTTGGCGAAGTTCATCGCGATGCCGCCGCCCATCGTCCCCGCGCCGATGACGGCCGCCGTCTTGATGGCGGTGACCGCGGTCTCCCTGGGTACGTCCGGGATCTTGGTCGCCTCGCGCTCGGCGAAGAACGCGTGGATCTGCGCGCGCGACTGCGGCGACTCCAGGCACTCGCGGAAGAGCTCGCGCTCGCGCGTCAGGCCCTCGGTGAAGGGCAGCCTCACCGCGGCCTGCACGGCCTCGATGCACTTGTACGGCGCCAGGAAGCCGCGCGCCTGGTGGGCGATGGATCTCCGGAACTCGTCGAACGGCGCAGGATTGCTCCGCGCCGGGGCGAGCTTCTCGTCGCTGGCGCTGACCTTCTTCAGCGGCCGCCGCTCGGCGACCACCTTCTCGGCGAAGGCCACGCCGCCCGCGCGCAGGTCGGCGACGATCTCGTCGACGATGCCGAGGGCGAGGGCGCGATCGGCCCGCACCGGATCGCCGCTGACGATCATCTTGAGCGCCGCCTCCGCGCCGATGATGCGGGGCAGGCGCTGGGTGCCGCCCGCTCCCGGCAAGAGCCCCAGCTTCACTTCCGGCAGCCCGACCTGCGCGGAGGGGACGGCGACCCGGTAGTGGCAGGCCAGCGTGACCTCGAGCCCGCCGCCGAGCGCGGTGCCGTGGATCGCGGCGACCACCGGCTTCGGGCTGGCCTCGATGGCGTCCAGGACCTCGTGGAGCCCGGGAGGCGCGGGCGGCTTGCCGAACTCGCGGATGTCGGCCCCCGCGATGAACGTCCGCCCGCCACCGAGGATGACCATGGCGGTGACCGCCGCGTCGGAGGCGCCCCGGATGACGCTCTCCAGCAACCCCTTCCGCACGTCCACGCTCAAGGCATTGACCGGCGGATTGTCTACAGTGATGACCGCCACGCTCCCCTGACGCTCGTACGACACCGGCGCGCTCATGGCTTCCTCCCTTGCGAGGTCGCCATCTTACCATTTAGGAATTTCACCGCTCGGCGGGTGCGCTCGCGCGCACCCACCTCGCACCCCGTTCGGCTCGCTGCGGAGACAGCGGCTCACCTCACACAGCCATGCTACCCTTCCCGGCATGCGGATGAGGGGGAAGGTGGCGATCGTCACGGGCGCAGCGTCGGGGCTCGGTCGCGCCACCGCGTTGCGGTTCGCCGAGGAAGGCGCGAGGGTGGCGTGCGCCGACCGCGCGTTCGAGGGCGCGCAGGCAACGGCCAAGGCCATCGAGGGCGCGGGCGGGGAAGCGCTGGCCGTCGAGGTGAACGTCACGGACGAGGCCGCCTGCGCGCGGATGGTCACGGCGACGGTCGGCCGCTGGCAGGCCGTGACCACGCTGGTGAACGCCGCGGGCGTCCGGGGCGGCGATCGCCGCGACCCTGCGCCCGCCACCGCCGACTGGCAGCGGATCATCGACGTCAACCTCACCGGGACGTTCTTCGCCTCGCGCGCCGCCCTGCCCGCGCTGCGTGCCGCGCGGGGCGTCATCACGAACATCGCGTCGATCTACGGGCTCGTCGGCGGGTCCATCTCGCCGGCGTACGCAGCCTCCAAGGGCGGCGTGGCGAACCTCACGCGGCAGATGGCGCTCGACTGGGCGCCCGACGTGCGGGTGAACTGCGTGTGCCCCGGCGTGGTCGAGACCCCGATGACGAAGTCACTCCTCGAGGATCCGGCCTTCCGCGAGGCTGCCGAGCGGCGCCACCCGCTGAAGCGCCTCGGCCGCCCCGAGGACGTCGCCAACGCCATCCTCTATCTCTGCAGCGACGAGGCCTCCTGGGTGACCGGCGTGGCCCTGCCGGTGGACGGCGGCTACACCGCGGCCTGACCGCCGGGGAGGCCTCCGCCGCGCCCGGCGCGATCGTGGGACGGATGGCCCGGCACCAGGACCACCACGCGCCGATCTTCGTCGGGCCGGACATCGTCGGACCGATCGAGGCCATGCGCCGCACGTGGGACCCGGTGATGGCGAGCCAGATCGCGGCTCACGTCAGGGTCGCGTACCCCCGGGAGGCGCCGCTCGTCGAGCTGCTCGTCGACCGCGTCCGGCTCCCCAGCGCGACCGTCTCTGCCTTCCGGCTCCGCCTCGGCGGCGTCGCGCACTGGGGGCGACCCCAGGACGGCGTCCACATCGCTGTGGACGACCTCGACGGCGGCTATCGGGACCTCCGCGACCGCATCCTGGGCCCGCCTTTCACGCCGCTCGAGGTGGCGCCGCACGTGATCGCGGCCTTCGATGGCACGGCGTGGGCCGTGCTCGAAACCTTCCCGTTGCGGCAGACCGGCTAGACCGGCAGCATCGGGTTCGTGGCGCGCCTGGGGGTCACGGCTTTCGCGCGTAATGTTCCAGGATGTAGCCGGCGATGCTGTGGCGGGACGGGCGGTTCGGCAGCGCGTTGCGCGGGAACCAGCGGGCGTGCTCGAGCTCCTCGGGATCGACGACGATGTCGCCGCCGGCGTAGCGGGCGACGAAGCCGACCATCAGCTGGCTCGGGAAGGGCCAGTTCTGGCTGCCCACGTACTGGATGTCGGTGACGTCGACGCCGACCTCCTCCTTGACCTCGCGGGCGACCGTGCTCTCCAGCGACTCGCCGTTGTCCACGAAGCCGGCGACCAGCGCATAGCGGCCGGGCGCCCACTCCCTCTTGCGCGCCAGTAGCACGCGCTCGTCGTCGCGCACGAGGGTGATGACGGCCGGATGCAAGTGCGGGTAGTGCTCGTAGCGGCAGGCCGGGCACTTCTTGCCCCACTCCCCCTCGATGCGCTCGGTCTTGTCGCCGCAGCGCGGGCAGTGGCCGCTCGTGCTCTCCCACCAGAGTGCCTGCATGGCCATGCCACCGAGCGACAGGAGATGATCGGGCAGCCGCGTGCCCTGCATCGGCACCAGGGTCTGGCGCTCGTAGCCCGCCGGCACCGGCGCGCCCCTGGCCAGCGCCACGACCCAGCACGGCGCCTCGCGATAGGTCCCCATCCAGAACGGCGCGCCCCCCTCGACACCGGACGGGCAGGCGCCGGACGGCACGCTGAAGCCGTCGTCACCCGGCCGCACGATCAGCCCCTGATCCTGGACGATGAGCCAGTGGCCCTCGAGATCCGGCGGCTTGCCGCCGCGCTTGGCGGGAATGAAATCCGCACCGACGCACTCGCGATTGAACGGCAGATTGACGCTCATCGGCGTGGCCACTAGCGCGCCTCCCAATTGACGCAGGGGGAGCGACCGCCGCTCCCCCCATGCACCCCCCAACGGTTACTCGCGCAGCCATCATGTCGTGCTTTCGAGTTCGAACGCTTGCGCGATCAGCTCGTACGACCGCAGCCGGGCCTTGAAGTCGTGGGTGATCGTCACCACCATCACCTCGTCGACGCCGTACTCGGCGGCCAGCGCTTCCAGGCGTGTGCGCACCTGCTCGGGCGTGCCGGCCACGCGCCGCCGCCGGGCGTGCTCGACGATCGCCCACTCGTGCGGGCTGTACGGATACGCCTCGGCCTCCTCGACCGACGGGTACGCCCCGGGCCGGCCGGTGTAGAGGCGCACGACGAAGAGATCACGGCTCTGCGCGAGCCGCCGCGCCTCGGCCTCGCTCTCGGCGCAGACGGCGAAGACCGCGAGGCTCGCCCGCGGCGCCGCCAGCGAGTGCGACGGGGTGAACTGCCGGGTGTAGGCGCGCGTGATCTCGGCGCCGCCGTCGGCGTTGATGAAGTGCGCGAACGAGAACGCCGTGCCCAGGTGCGCGGCGATGGCGGCGCTCTCGTCGCTGGAGCCGAGCAGCCACACCTCGGGCGTGCTCGGCCCCGCGGGCATGGCGTGGATGCCCCGGAACGGGTGGCCGGGCGGCACGTCGTCGCGCAGGAATGCGACGAGGTCGGCGACCTGCCCGGGAAAGTGCTCGATGCCGAGCGCGCCGGGGCCGTGACGCAGGGCCTGGGCCGTGCGCTGGTCGCTGCCCGGCGCCCGGCCGATGCCGAGATCGATGCGGCCGGGGAAGAGCGCCTCGAGCATGCGGAAGTTCTCGGCCACCTTGAGGGCGCTGTAGTGCGTGAGCATCACGCCCCCGGAGCCGACCCGGATGCGCGCGGTCCGGGCCGCGACCTGGGTGATCAGGATCTCCGGGCTGGCGTCGGCGAGGCCGCGGGTGGAATGGTGCTCGGCGAGCCAGTAGCGGTGGTAGCCGAGGCGGTCCGCCAGCGCGGCCAGCTCGAGGGTCTCGTGGATGGCGTCGGCGGCGGTGCCGCCGGAGCGGACCGGGGACTGGTCGAGGACGCTCAGGATCACGTGACTCAAGATATCATTGAGGCGACCGTGGACATGGGGGGCTCCGGGCGCCCCCCAAACCCCCGGCGCTCGGGGCACCGCAGCAAAACCGCGGCGCCCCTCGACAGCGCGATCCGTTCATGATCCCGAGGGAGGGGTCGGCCATGACGTCGTCGTTCGACGCCGCGCCGTTCATCGAGCGCCGCCAGCGCTTCGCCGAGGCCATCGGCGATGGGGTGGCCATCATCCCCGGCGCCCAGGAAGCCGCGCGCAACAGCGACGTCAACCACGAGTTCCGCCAGGGCTCGGACTTCTTCTTCCTCACCGGGTTCGGCGAGCCGGACGCCGTGGCCGTCATCAATCCCTCGCACGCCAAGGAGCGCTACGTGCTCTTCGTGCGGCCGCGCGACCGGGAGATGGAGATCTGGAACGGCCGGCGCGCGGGCGTCGACGGCGCCGTGAGCGCCTACGGCGCGGACGCGGCGTATCCCATCGCCGAGCTCGACGACCGGCTCCGCGCGTACGTCATCGACCGGCCGGCGATCTACTACCGGCTCGGCAACGCCGCCTTCGACCGGCGGGTGATCGCGCTCGTCGAGCAGGGCCGCCTGGCCCGCGGGCGCGGCATCCCCGCGCCCGCCCGCATCGAGGACCCCGGGCCGATCCTCAACGAGCTGCGGCTGCGCCGCTCGCCCGCCGAGCTGGCGCGCCACCGCCGCGCCTGCGAGATCAGCCGCGACGCCCACGCCGAGGCCATGCGCTACGCGGGGCCGGGGCTGCACGAATACGAGGTGCAGGCCGCGCTCGAGTACGTGTTCCGCGTCAACGGCTCGCCGCGCAACGGCTATCCCTCGATCGTGGCCTCGGGCCCGAACGCCTGCATCCTGCACTACACGGAAAACGATCGACGCATGAACGACGGGGACCTGCTCCTCATCGACGCCGGCTGCGAGTATGGCTATCACTCAGCCGACATCACCCGCACGTTTCCGGTCAACGGACGCTTCACCACCCCGCAGCGCGAGATCTACGAGCTGGTGCTGCGCTCCCAGCTCGCGGCGCTGGCCGTCGCGCAGCCGGGGGCGTCGTACGAGGCCATCCACGAGGCGGCCCGGCGCGCGCTCACCGAGGGCCTCGTCGCCCTCGGCGTGCTCCCCCGCGGCGTCGAGGACTCGCTGGCCATGCACCACTACCGCGAGTTCTACATCCACGGCACCGGGCACTGGCTCGGCATGGACGTCCACGACGTGGGCGACTACCGCATCCGCGGCGCCTCGCGTCCCCTGGAGCCGGGCATGGTCTTCACGATCGAGCCTGGGCTCTACTTCGACCCCGAGCGCGAGACCGCGACCTACCACCTGCGCGAGTACCGCGAGGACGAGATGTGGGAGCGGCGGCTGCGCCTGGGCGTCGTCGCGGCGAAGAAGCTCGAGGAGGACGAGAAGGCGAAGGCGCCGAAGATCGAGCACCCCATCCCCCCGGCCTTCCGCGGCATCGGGGTCCGGATCGAGGACGACATCCTCGTCACCGCGACGGGCGTCGAGGTGCTGACCGCGGGCACGCCGAAGACCGTCGAGGACGTCGAGCGCGTCTGCGCGGAAGCGCCGCGGCTTCCCCGGCGCTGAGCCTCTGCCCGCGCGGGAGCGACCGCGGGCGTTGAGCCGCGTCTATCTCGCCGGCCCGGACGTGTTCGCCCCCGATCACCGGCGGATCTTTCGGGAGCGCACGGAGATCTGCCGCTCCCTCGGCCTCTCACCCCTCGTCCCGGCCGACGACGACACCACCGAGCCGGCGGCGATCTACGCGGCCAACCTCGCGATGCTGGGGGGCTGCGACGCCGTGATCGCCGACGTCACGCCGTTTCGCGGACCGCACTGCGACCCCGGCACCGCCTGGGAGATCGGCTACGCCGCGGCGCGCGGCACGCCCGTCTTCGCCTTCTCGGCCAGCCCGGAGCCGCTGGCCGCGCGGGTGGCGGCCGGCGACGCCTCCGCCCGCACGGACCGTTCCGGCATGCTCATCGAGCCGTTCGGGCTCGCCGAGAACCTCATGATCGTCCAGGCCCTCTCGGACCGGACCGTCCACCGGACCTTCCGGGACGCGGCCCGCGCCGCCGCGCGCGCGCTCGGCGCTGCGGGCGGCTAGGAGCCTGTCGGAGGATCGAGGGGCGTCCCGGGTTCCCCGGGGCGTCCCGAGCGTCGGGGGGTCTGGGGGCGCCCGGAGCCCCCCAGCTTCAACGAGAGGCCGGTCGGGGCGGCGGCTCTAATCCTCGTCGCGGGTCTGGCGGCGCTGGGCCTTGCGTCGCTTGCGGCGCGCTTCCGCCTGCTTGCGCTTGCGCTTGACGGACGGCTTCTCGTAGTAGGAGCGGCGCTTCATCTCCTTGAAGATGCCGCTGTTGACCATCGACTTCTTCAGCTGCTTGAGCGCCGTCTCGATCTGGTTGTCGATGACGACGACCCGCAGCGAGCCGCCCCCGCCGCCCTCGCGGCTCATCGAGACCTCAGGAAGGCGGTGGACCGGCCGTACGGGGTGGGCCGGGTCGACCGGTCGACGATGTTGAGCGAGGCGAGCCGCTCGCCCCCGGCCGACACCGCCCGGGCGATGGTCGGGAACGACGTCCGGGACTCCTCGATGACGTCGCCGGCGTAGTTGACGATCCGCCAGCGCCACTCGGGGCGACTCGGGGTGGAGAAAGCGAGCACGTGCATCACGCACCTCGTGGGTGACGGATTACGCTGCGGTCAGTGAGGTGGGGGAAGCCAATGCGGCCCGCAACTCACGCGAAGCGCGCACGCCGCGCGCCCCCACACTGTACACGAACCCGGTCAGCCGCGCTGGACGACGTAAATGCCGAGGGCGACCGTCGCGGAGCCCAGCACGTCGGCCGTGCCCAGCGGCTCGCCGAGAAGCAGGGCGCCCAGCCCCAGGCCCAGGACCAGGTTGAGGAAGAACCACGCGCTGGCCCGGGTGGCGTCGCCGTGGGAAAGCAGCCAGAATCAGATCATCATCCCCACCCCGGACACCGCGACGATCAGGTAGGCCCGGGCCAGGAGGAACGATGGGGTGAAGCGCACGGTGGACAGGGGCTCGGCGAGCGCCGTCACCGGCGCCAGGGCGAGCCCGGCAGCGACGAGCTGGCCGCCGTTCAGGACGAGCAGGTCCTCGGCGGGCTGCCAGCGCTCGAAGAGGACGGTGCCGGCGACCAGGCCGGCGATGGCGACGAGCACGAGCGTCATCGCCGACGGGCGGTTGTCCTCGCCGAGCCGCCGCCACATCACCCAGACCACGCCCGCGAAGCTCGTGGTCAGGCCGGCCAGCTTCGGCCACGTCAGGCGCTCGGCGACGAGCGCAGCGCGACCTTGACCGCGAGGAACGCCGAGGCCCACAGCAGGCAGAACAGCACGGCGAGCGCCGTGTAACGCGCGCCGGAGACCGGCGCGCTCACACCGTCACGGCGTGAAGGACGGCGGGCTCCACCACGGGTAGAACGGCGGCATGTCCGTGCTCGGCCGTCCGGTGAAGCGCGGCGGGCGCTTCTCCAGAAAGGACGTCACCCCCTCGCGGGCGTCGGCGGAGCGGCCCGTCCAGAACATCCCCTGCGAGTCGAGGCGATGGCCGGCCATCGGATGCTCCGCGCCGAGCAGCTTCCACATCATCTGCCGCGCGAGCGCGACCGAGACCGCCGAGGTGTTGTCCGCGATCTCGCGCGCCAGCTCCCGCGCCGTGGGCAGGAGCGCCTCCGGCGCCACCACCCGGCTCACGAGCCGCCCGGCCAGCGCCTCCTCGGCCGAGAACACGCGCCCCGTGTAGACCCACTCGGCGGCCTGGCTGATGCCGACCAGGCGCGGCAGGAACCACGTGCTCGCCGCCTCGGGCACGACCCCGCGGCGGGCGAAGACGAAGCCGAGGCGCGCGGCCGTGGAGGCCAGACGGACGTCCATGGGCAGCGTGAGCGTCACCCCGAAGCCGACGGCGGGGCCGTTGATCGCCGCGATCACCGGCTTCTTGAGGTCGAAGATCCTGAGCGTCACGCGCCCGCCGCCGTCGCGATGCTCCTCCGCGGTCACCCCCCGCTCCCGGGCGAACGTCTGGCCGCCCGCGCTGAGGTCCGCGCCGGCGCAGAAGGCGCGGCCGGCGCCCGTGACGATCACCGCGCGCACGCCGTCGTCGGCGTCGATCAGGTCGAAGGCGGCGATGAGCTCGTCGAGCATCGCGGCATTCACCGCGTTGAGCTTCTCGGGGCGGTGCAGCGTGAGGGTGCCGACGCCGTCGGCGACGTCGTACCGGATGTGCTCGAACGTCACGAGGCCTTCTTCGCGAAGCGGGCGAGCGAGAGGTCGCTGATGTCGGTTCCGCTCTTGCCCGTGGTGAGGAGGTCGGCGACCTCCTCGCCCGCGGCGAAGGAGTGCTGGAAGCCGTGGCCGCAGAAGCCGGCGGCGAGGAAGAGACCCTCGACGCCCGGCGCCCAGTCGAGGATCCCGTGATCGTCCGGGGTGAGCGGGCGCAGGCCGGCCCACGCGTGATGGATCTCGGCGTGCTCGAGCGCGGGCAGTCGGCGGACGGCCTTCCGCACCGTGGGCTCGAGCATGCCCCAGTCGACGCTCGCGGTGTATTCCGTGGTGCCGCCGATGTCGCCGGCCGACATGAGCACCGCGCCTTGCTCGCTCCGGCAATAGAACCCCGAGCCCCGGTCGGTGACCAGCGGCATGGGGTGACGCACCCCGTCGAACTGGCCGGTGACGAAGATGTGGCGCCGGCGCGGATCCACCGGCACCTCGACGCCGGCCATGCGGCCGACGAGCGGCGCCTGCGGGCCCGCGGCATTGACGACCACGCGCGCCTCGATGGGGCCCTCGGGCGTGAGCACGCCGGTGACGCGATCGCCCGTCCGTGCGAGCCCGGTCACCGGCGTCCCCTCGACGATCTTCGCCCCGCCCGCGCGCGCGCGCGAGGCGTACGCCTGCACCACGTCGTTCGGCGAGGCGTAGCCGTCCATGGGTCCCCACACGGCCGCGATGACGTCGTCGGTCCGGAGGCCGGGCACCATGGCCCGGGCATCGTCGGGCGCGATGATGCGCACGTCGGCGCCCAGGCTCGTCTGGAGCGCGACGTTGCGGCGGAAGCGGGCGAGGTCGGCCTCGTCGGTGACGAGGAAGAGGTAGCCCTCCTGGCGGAAGTCGCAGGGCACGCCCATCTCGTCGTCGAAGCGCTTGAAGAACGCGATGCCGCGCAGCGAGAACTCGACCTCGACCTTCAGCCCGAACTGCACCCGGATGCCGCCCGCGGCCTTGCTCGTCGAGCCGGAGCCGATGGCCTCGCGCTCCACGACCACGACGTCGCGCATCCCCCGGCGCGTGAGCTGGTAGGCGATGCTGCACCCCAGGGCGCCGGCGCCGACGATGACGACCTCGGCCGCCCGCGGCAGCGCCACCTCAGGCCGCCGCCTGCGGCGCCGGCGCGCGGTGGAGCTCGGGCAGGACGGCGCGCGCGAACAGCCGCAGGTTGCGCTCCGCTTCCTCGGCGGCCATGCCCGCGTAGGAGAAGATGCCGACGAAGTGGTCGTTGCCCACGCGGCGGCGCACGTTCATGATCCGTTCGTACACCTGCTCGGGCGTGCCGTACACCTGGAGGTCCACGAAGAAGTCGATGACCTTGTCGGTGCCGTAGGTGTGGATCTTCTCCGCCATCTTGCCGTAGTACTCGTAGCCCTTGGTCGTGGCCAGGTGATCGCCGTCGAAGTGGTAGTGCTCCAGCACGGACTGGAAATAGCTCCCGATGTAGCGCGCCGCCATCTCGCGCGCGCGCTCCGCGCTCTCGTCCACGAAGGTCCAGCCCGCCGCGATCGGGGCGGGCGCCTCCGCGTGGTTCACCGCGCGGTAGATCGTGCGGTACTCCTCCAGCTCCTTCGCCACCTCGGACCACGGCTTCTGCGGGATGATCAGCATGCCGACGCCGAGCTCGGCCATGATCCGGGCGGATTCCGGCGACACCGCGGCCGCGTACGTCCGCCCGCGGAACGACTTGAACGGCGCGGGGCGGATGGCCGCGCGCGGCTGCTTGACGAACGTCCCGTCGTACTCGCACCAGCCCGTCTCCAGCCCCCGCAGCAGCATCTCCGCGCTCTCGACGAAGCGCTGGCGCGATTCCTCCATGGGCTGGCGAAAGCCGTCGAACTCGACCTTGCCCGCCCCGCGGCCGAGGCCGAGGATCAGGCGGCCGCCGGACAGGCTGTCGAGCATCGAGACCTCCTCGGCCACGCGCATCGGGTCGTGCCACGGCAACACCACCACCATCGAGCCGAGGAGCGCGCGCCGGGTGCGGCCCGCCATGTAGGCGAGGAACTGGAGCACGTCGGGGCACATCGTGTAGTCGGTGAAGTGGTGCTCGACGCCCCAGATGGACTCGAAGCCGAGGGGTTCGGCGAGGTCCGCCAGGCCCAGCTCGGCCCGGTAGACGTCGTGGTCCGCGCGCCCGTGGCGCGGGTTCTGGAAGATGGTGGCCATGCCGACGTGCATGAGGGCTCCCTTCAGGGCGTCCGCATCAGGGGCGCTCGATAGTCGCGGTGCCACAGCGCGACGTAGTCGCGCGCGTTGCGAAGGATGTCCTCGAGCTCCTCGGGGCTCATCCGGCGCACGGGCCTGGCGGGCACGCCCATCACCAGCCAGCCCGCGGGCACCACCTTGCCCGGCGGCACGAGGGCGCCGGCGCCGACCTGGGCGCCCGCCTCGACCACGGCGCCGTCGAGGACGACGGCGCCGATGCCGATGCGCGAGTTGTCCATCACCGTGCAGGCGTGGACCACGCAGCGATGGCCGATGGTCACGCCGTCGCCCACGAGGCACGGGAACTCCGGCGTCACGTGCAGCACGGAGCCGTCCTGGACGTTGCTGTTGCGGCCCACCCGGATGTAGTTGTCCTGATCGCCGCGCACGACGGCGCCGGGCCAGATGCTCGTCCCCGCGTCGATGGTGACGTCACCGATCACCTGCGCGGCGGGGTCGACCCACGCCTCGGGATGCACGCGCGGCGATCGGCCGGGGACGTCACGGATCACCGTCAGACCGCCGCGACGGCCATGATCTCGACGAGGTAGCGCGGGTTCGCCAGCCGCGTCTCGACCGTCGCGCGCGCGGGCGGGTTCTGGGTGTCCAGCCAGGCGTCCCACGCGGCGTTCATCTCGTCGTACGAACCCATGTTCGCCAGGTACACGGTCGCCGACAGGAGCTTGCTCTTGTGGCTGCCGACCTTCGCGAGCAGGTCGTCGAACTTCTTCAAGATCTGCTCGGTCTGTCCCTTCACGCCCGCCGCGGGGTCGCTGGCGACCTGGCCCGCGAGGTACGCGGTGTTGTCGTGGACGACCACGCCGCTGAGCCGCTTGCCGATCTCGTGACGCGTGATGCTCATGGGGTGAATGGCCTCCGTCGTTGGGGTCTGGTGCGGACCGGATTCTAGCGTGTTTTCCCGGACGCGTCAGGACCCGCGCGGTGCACCTGCGTGGCTCGAGCGCGCCACGAGACGACGTCGTCGAATTCCGGGAGGGACCCCGCCCGAGCGGCCGCCTCAGCCCCTCACGAGCAGCGCAAGCCCGGAGCCGAGCAGCACCAGGTACACGATCCGCCGGAAGAGCGCCTGATCCACGCGGCCGAAGGCCGCCATCCCGAGCGCGATGCCGAGCGCGGCCGGGAGCGCGAAGGCGACCGCGAGGCGCCAGACCTCCCGCGTGAGCACGCCCGCCCACCCGTACCCGACGAGGATGACGGTCTGGTTCACGATGAAGAACGCCTGGAGGTTGGCCTTGACCGCGCGCGCGTCCCAGTCCTGGGCGGCGGCGTAGAGGACGACGGGCGGCCCCGGCGTTCCCACCGCGCGCCGACCACTCCCGCGGCCACGCCGGCGCCGAGGGCCCAGCCCCGGCCCGCGAGGCGCGCCGGCGCGCGGCCGAGGAACTCGAGCGCCACGATCACCACGAGCACGAGGCCGATCAGCCGCGCCAGGGCGCTGGCCGGCAGCACGGCGAGAACCCACACGCCCAACGGCGTGCCGATCACCGTGCCGACGAGGAGATCGCGCAGGTCGCGCACGGCCAGGTGGCGTCGGAGCGGCCAGAGGATGACGGCGGAGAACACCGCGGCGTAGATCGTCATCAGCACGACGGCCTCGGCGGCCGACATGAAGAACGGCAGCAAGGCCAGCGAGACGAGGCCGATGCCGAACCCGGCGAGGCCGTGCACGAACGACGCCGCGCCGACGATACAGGCGCCGGCAATCCAGGCGGGGCTCACGGCCGCGAATTATATCGGACGCGCCCGCGCTGCTAGACTGGCCGGGCACGCGATGCGATTTCCCTCCGGCTTCCGCGCGCTCAACCACGCCGAGTTCCGGCTCTTCTTCGCGGCGCAGCTGGTGGCCCAGACCGGGTCGTGGATGCACTCGGTGGCGCAGTCCTGGCTCGTGCTGCAGCTGACGAACTCGCCGCTCAAGCTCGGCTTCATCGCGACGCTCTCGTTCGGCCCGATCCTCCTCTTCTCGCTGCTCTCCGGCGTCGTCGCCGACCGCGTGCCGCACCGCACCCTGCTGCTCGCCACCCAGACGGCGTTCGCCGGCCAGGCGCTGGCGCTGGGGCTGCTCGTGTGGAGCGGCCAGGCCGTCTACTGGCACGTGGGCGCGCTCGCGCTCCTCGGCGGGTTCGTCAGCGCGCTGGACGGTCCCGTGCGCCAGGTGTTCGTGGCCGACCTCGTCGCCCGCGACGACGTCGTCAACGCGGTGGCCCTCAACTCCGCCGCCTTCAACGGTGCCCGCATCATCGGCCCCGCCGTCGGCGGACTCATCATCGGCCGCTTCGGCGTGGTGCCGGCGTTCCTGGTCAACTGCGCGGGCTTCCTGGTGGTGATCGCCGCCCTGCTCGCGCTCGCCGCGCGGCAGGCGCCCCCGCGGCGGCGCGCCGGGGTCCTCGCGCAGATCGTCGAGGGGGTCCGGTACACCGTCCGCACGCCGCCGCTGGGCACGATCCTGCTCGTGCTCGCCGTGGTGAGCTGGTGTGTCTTCAACTTCTCGGTGTACGTCCCGCTGCTCGCTCGGGACGTCCTCCATCTCGGCGCCGAGGGCTTCGGCTTCCTCATGGCCGCGCTCGGCGTCGGCGCCGTCATCGGCGCGCTCACGGTGGGCACTCGCGCGCGGGAGCCCGGGGTCGGCGCCATGTTGGCGCTGGCGGCGGTGGCGTGCACGATGCTGGTGGGCCTGGCCTCGATCCGCTCGGTGCCGCCGGTGGTGGCGTTGCTGCTGGTGACGGGCTTCACGGGGATCGCCGTCACGGCCGGCTGCAACACGGCCCTCCAGCTCCGCTCCGCGGACAGCCTGCGCGGGCGCGTGATGAGCGTCTACACGCTGATCGGCTCCGGCATGTTCCCGCTCAGCGCCTTCACCGTGGGCGCCATCGCCCAGGCGTGGGGCGTCTCGGTGGCGCTGGCGATCCAGGGCATCGCCGGCCTGACCGCGCTGGCCGCGATCGCCGCCCGACGCCGCGCCGTGGGCGTGCGATGACCGCAGCGGCGGGGGAGGGGTCGAGAGGGGTCCCGGAAGTCGTGGAGTACGCTCGGCGTTCGCCGCGCCGCCAACGAAGCCCGCGCGCCACGAAGCCGGACCACAGTCAGTCGACTTCCGGGACCCCTCTCGACCCCTCCCCCGCCGCCGCCCGCCTACTTCGGCTGCGGGGTGAGCCGCAGGTACGGCTTCAGCGCCCTCCAGCCGCCCGGGAAGCGCTGCCGGGCCTCGTCGTCGCTGACCGCGGGCACGATGATCACGTCCTCGCCCTGCTTCCAGTTCACCGGCGTCGCCAC
>JACQFL010000053.1 GCA_016200085.1 Candidatus Rokuibacteriota bacterium
AGTCGCCATCACCAACCCGGCGGCCGGCGAGCTTCTGGCGCGCGGCTCTGAGGCCCAGGCCGCTCTTGACCATATGTACGACGTCGCCACCACCGCGCTGGTCGCCGAAATGCTCGGAGGGATGCAGCGGGTGCTGGAGATGACTGTCGAATACGCCAAGACCCGCAAGCAGTTCGGCAAACCCATCGGGCAGTTCCAGGCCGTGCAGCACCTGTGCGCCGACATGGTCCTGCTGGTCGAGACCACGCGCTCGGCCGCCTACTACGCCGCCTACGCGCTGCAGGAGAAGCTCCCCGAGGCGCGCGAAGCGGTGTCCATCGCCAAATCCTACGCCAGCGAGGCCTACCGCGAGGTGGGCAACCGCGGCATCCAGGTCCACGGCGGCATGGGCTTCACCTGGGAAAACGATCTCCACTTGTACTATCGCCGCGCCAAGGCGTCTGAAATCCTGTTCGGCGACGCCACCGAACATCGTGAGCGCATCGCGCGCCTGGTATTGGGCGAGTGAGGGCGTCTTATGGCCCCAGATCGAACCGTGGGTCCCGGTTCCCAACAGTGGCTCGCGCGATTTCGACAAGCTCCGCGGCAACCGTGGCCGGGAGTGAGTCGTGGGTCAGGCTTTCGCACACGGCCGTGAGGTCGACTAGTTTTGAGACGTGCCGCCAGTCTGGCGGCAGCGCGCCCCCGGCCTGCCGGTATCCGGTCGAGAAGTGGGGTTCGGCGAGAGGGCGAGAGGCGAGTTCGTAGCGGAGGAAGTTGCCCAGGTCGGCCAGCGGAGAGCCGGAGACGGCGAACTCCCAATCCACGACGGCGGCCACAATCCACCGGCCGGCTTCGGGCCGCACCAGCAGGTTCCGCTTGTTGAAATCGCCGTGGACCAGGCGCGTCTCCTCGCTCGCCACGGCGAGCGCGGCCGATGACGCCCACAGCACGGTGTGGATGCGATCGCGCAGATCCGCCGGCAGACGCCGTTGCAGATTCTCCGAAGCCAGGCATGAATCGACAAAGCGCGGCATGGGATTGGCGCCTTCAAGAAGCGGCGCTGTCACAGCGGGTCCGGCCGACAGCCAGCCGGGTTTCGAGAAAGTAGTGCGGCCAATCGCGGCCAGGGTTTCGCCCGCGGAGAACGCCGCTTGCGCGATTGCGTCCGCGTCCCCGGTCCGCCGGAGCTCGCGGAAGCTGATGCCCTCCACGAACCGCATCAGAGCGAACGGAGGAAGTTCCTCCAGCCCGCGCGTCGCCGCATGGATGACCTTCGGCACGGGAACCGAGCCG
>JACQFL010000054.1 GCA_016200085.1 Candidatus Rokuibacteriota bacterium
GCGTACACGATCGGCGTGCCGTAGTCGAGCGTGGCCACCGCCCCATCGCGCTTCAGCCGCTCGTAGGCCTCCACGCCGCGGTCGACCGTGTAGCCATGCTCGATCTCGGTGTACTCGAGCTTGTGGCCCAGCACGCCGCCCATCGCGGTCATGCACCTCCGCCCATCACGGCGGGGCCGTCGCACCGTTTTCCCTATGGGCTCGTGGCTACGCCGCGAGACCGCCTGTGCTATTCTCCCGGAGCCCACCGGCGTGAGAGGCCGGCGGAGGGTCCAAGGATCCCAGGTTCCGTTGGGGTAAAGGCCCGAGCGCCGCTATTATTGCCCGACGATGTCCTTCTTCATCGGACCGAGGAGTCCGAGCAACTCGCTGTTCTCCTTGGCCGGCACCTTGTGCTTGTCGAGCGCCTTGACGAGGCCCTCGACGGTCGCGTTCCACTCGGCCTCGGTGATCTTCATGCCCTGGTGGGCGCTCTTCATGTCGCGGCCGACATAGGAGCAAGGCCCGCCGCTCGCCTCGCAGATCTGGTCGGCGAGGTACGACTTCAGGCGGAACACCTGCTCCGGCGGCAGCGCCTTGAAGCGCGCGCTGACCCGCGGATCGGCGGAGAGGTTGGCCACGAAGTCGTCGACGACCAGCCCGATCGGGTCGCGCCCGCCGAGCCGGCTGTAGAGCGACGGCTCCTCCTTCGCCATCATCCCGGCGCACCCCGACAGCACGACGGCCACCAGCACCAGTCCAGCGCCCCTGAGCCTTGTGCTCCTCATCTCGAACCTCCCGGAATTCCTGGGACAGCCACCCGTTCCGTCGCGTGTTGCGGCTCGCCGAGGGCTCCCGCGGCGGCACCGTGCCCTACAACAGCCAGCGCTTCCGGCGGCGGTAATGCTTCACGTCGCGGTAGCTGCGCCGGCCGACCTCGCTGAGGCCGAGATAAAACTCTTTGACGTCTTCGTTGTCCCGCAGACTGGCCGCCGTCCCGTCCAGGACGATGCGGCCGTTTTCCAAGATGTAGCCGTACCGGGCGATGGTCAACGCCATGGCAGCGTTTTGCTCGACCAGCAGCACGGTCACTTTCTCCTCCTGGTTGAGCTGCGCGATGATGTCGAAGATCTCCTGGACCAGCATCGGGGCCAGGCCCAATGACGGCTCATCGAGCAGCATGAGCTTCGGACGCGACATCAGTGCTCGCCCGATCGCCAGCATCTGCTGCTCGCCGCCGGAGAGATAGCCGGCCTCGATGCGCCGGCGTGCGGCCAGCGGCGGAAAATACTGGTAGACCAGATCGATGTCCCGGCGGATCTCGGCGAGGTTCCTGCGGGTATGCGCTCCGGCCAGGAGATTTTCCTCGGTCGTCAGGTGCTCGAAGACCTGGCGCCCCTCCGGCACCAGGGCGATGCCCAGCTTGACGATCTCGGCCGGGGTGCGGTCGTTGATACGATGGCCGTTGAACCCGATGCCCCCCTTGGTGATCTCGCCGCGCTCCGCCCCCAGCAGCCCCGCGATGGCTTTGAGCGTGGTGGACTTCCCCGCGCCGTTGGCCCCGAGGAGGGTCACGATCCCCCCCTCGGGCACCTCCAGCGTGAGCCCCTTGATCACCAGGATCACCTTACTGTAGATGACCTCGACGTTCTGCAGCGTCAGCATGGGGCTCCGTGACTACTTCTTGCCTTCCTTCGTGGCGTAGACGGCCTCGAGGACCACGTCCCGGTAGCCGTGGAACCAGTCGGTGGCCGGCACGATCTTGCCGCCGCGCGTCTGGAAGATCTGGACGTAGCCGCCCCCCTCATGGTCTTTCGGGGTGATCTTGAGCTGTGGGGCGACACCCTCCAGCCCGCGAACGCCGTCGATCATCTCGAAGCCCTTCTGCAGCTTTGCCCCATCCAGTGGCCAGCCGTACTTGTCCAGCGCCAGCCGGGCGGCCTCGATCATCACGCCGACCCACAACATGCCCCGGTTATAGCCCACCGAGATCTCGAACATCTCCTTGGGGGGCGTTTTGCCCTCCTCCTTGTACATCTGGGCGATCTCGCGGTGCACCGGGTAGTCGGCCCCCACTCCGGCGAACTGCATACCATAGTAGCCCTCGGCCACATCCCAGCCCGCGGCGATCATATCGTGCTCCGCGGCGCCCCAGACGAAACTCACCACACGATTCATCGGGAAGCCCAGCCGCTTGAACTCCTTGATCGAGATGGCCGGCGCTTTCGACCATATGTGAGTGATCACCCAGTCCGCCCGATACCGCCGCACGATGTCCTGCACCTGGGCGCTCATCTCCAGCCCGGGCGTGGGGACGGCCCAGGATTTGAACTGGAAGCCCTCCTGCTTCTGCAACTTCTCGAGAATCGGGAAGGGCTCCCGGCCAGCCGGGTTGTCCCAGTACAGGAAGGCGATCTTCGGCTTCCCCGTCTTGCCCTCTTTCTTCCACTGGTCCATGATGAACTTGACCCCTGCGCCCGCCTGCGACCAGTAGCTGGCAGCCATCGGAAACACATAGCGATAGCGTTCCCCGTCGGCGGCATCCGCCCGACCGAACCCCGGGGTCGTTGCGGGGATCTTATCCGTGGTCGCCCGTTCCCAGAGGGCATAGATGATCGGCGTGCCCCACGCCCAGAAGGCCACCACCTTCGCCGCCTTGAAGCGCTCATAGCCCTCGATGGCGGTGGGCACTTTATAGCCCATCTCGTGCTCGACCCACTCGATCGGGTGCCCGTTGATCCCTCCCTTCTTGTTGACCAGCCTGGTGTAATCGCGCGCCCCCGCCACGATGGGGACCCCCCAGACGCTGGTCGGTCCCGTCTGGTCGTACATGATGCCGAAACGAATCGGCTCCTTGCTCTGCCCGTCGGCCACGGGCGCCCCGATCAGGGTGAACGCCAGCAGGCCTGCGATGGAGGCAACGACCGTCACCAGCCACTTGCTCCCTTTCATACGTCTACCTCCCCTTGGTCCTCGCTGCTCAACTCAGTCCTCAGGGCTGAGGACACCACGCTTCTCCTGATCACTCACCCCCCGTCCTCGACACTCCTAGTAACTGTAGGGCCATACCCGGAAGTAATCCTTGATATTGCGCCACAGCTTGTTCAGTCCTTCCGGCTCCACGATGAGGAAGACGATGATCAAGCCGCCGAACAGGATCAACTTGACCGCGGTCATGCTCTGCACGACATGGCTGATGTTGGCGGCGGGGAACAGGAACAGCGCCGCCGTCACCGCCCCATCCACCGCGACGCGGAGGGCCATGGGGAGCACCGTGATGAAGAAGGCCCCGAAGACCGAGCCCAGGATGCTGCCCAGCCCGCCGATGATGATCATGGCCAGGAAATCGATGGAGGTGGCGATGTCGAATTGTTCGTAGTTGGCGGCCCCGAGATAGAGGGCGTACAGGATCCCCGTCACGCCGGCATAGAAGGAGCTGACGGCAAAGGCCAGCAGCTTGTACCGAAACAGGTTGACCCCGATCACCTCCGCCGCCACATCCCGGTCCCGAATGGCGATGAAGGCGCGCCCGATCGGGCTCCGGACCAGGTTCATCGCGAACACGATGGCCAGGCTGAGCACGATGAGGTTCAGAAAGTACTGCTCCAGCAGGGTGTCCAGGACCCAGGGGCCAATGGCCGCCTTGGGGACCGTAACGGTGGACTCCGCCCCGCCGCTGATCCACTCGATGTGGATGATCAGCCATTCGATGATGAACTGGGCCGCCAGGGTCGCGATGGCCAGGTAGAGGCCCTTGATGCGCAGGGAAGGGATGCCGAAGAAGGCCCCCACGACGGCGGCCATCAGGCCGCCAAACGGCAGGGCGATCCAGAACGGCAGGCCGGCCCGGGTCACCACGAGCGCCCCGGCATAGGCGCCCGCCGCGATGAAGGCCCCGTGGCCGACGGAGATCTGGCCGGTATATCCCACCAGGAGGTTCAGCCCGATGGCGCCCACGGCGGCGATGCAGACCAGGTTCGCGATGTTCAGGAAATAATCGCTGGCCACCAGGGGAAAGACGACGAAGCCCAGCCCGGCGATCCCCACCATCGTCCAGCGGGTGAGCGGCAGGGGAAACAGTCGCATATCCGCCGCGTAGGTGCTGAAAAAGACCCCACATTCCCGGTTCACCATGGTCGGTTACACCCGTTCGATCACCTGTTCGCCAAAGAAGCCGTACGGCCGAACCATGAGCGCGAGAATCATCAGGATGTAGGGCACGAAATCCTTGGTGCCCCCGCCCACGAAGGGATCGATATAGCCGGCGGCCAGGTTCTCGACCGCCCCCACGATCAAGCCCCCCAGCACCGCGCCGGGGACGCTCGTCAGGCCGCCCAGGATCACCACCGGGAAGACCTTCAGGCCGATCAGCGCCGTGTGCACATCCGCCCCGATCATGTTCCCCCACATGACGCCGCCGATGGTGGCCACGACGCCGGCGGTCACCCAGGTGAGGGCGAAGTAGTGGCGCACATCGATCCCCATGAGCTGGGCCACCGTCTGATTGTCCGCCACCGCCCGCAGGGCGATGCCCAGGCGGCTTCGCAGGAAGAGAAAGCTGAAGCCGGCCAGGAAGACAAGACTGATGATCGCTCCCACCACGGCGACCAGCTTCACCAGCAGTGTGAAGATCTCGACGGGCTCCTCGCGAATCGGGAGGGGGATGTTCACGCTGAGCGGTCCCCAGATCAGCAGCAGCAGGCCTTTCAGGATCGAGGCCAGCCCGATCGTCGCCATGATGATCGCGATCACCCCACGGCCGGTCAGCGGCCGCAGCACCAGCCGCTCCATCAACAGTCCGATGACGACCATCGCCCCGAATCCGAGCGCGAGCGACAGCACCAGGGACAGGCCGTGATAGCGCATGCTGGCGGCGACCACGAAGCCCCCGAACATGACGAACTCGCCCTGGGCGAAGTTGATGGCCTGAGAGGCCTTGTAGATCAGCACGAACCCCAGGGCGACCAGGGCGTACATCATCCCGATCAGCAGACCGGAGACCAGCAGTTCGAGGAAGAAGGGGAGCTCGTCCAGCAGGAATCGCATCGGTCAGCCCACGCGCTCCGCCAAGAGGGCCATGTCCCGAATGCGCACGGAGGATTCGATCTGCGCCTGACGCCCGTCCTCGTAGGTGATGGTGGTGGTCACCCTGGCGTGGTCGGCGTCGGAGTAGAGCGCCTCGACCAGGTCGGCGTACTTCTCCACGACGACCCCCCGTCGCACCTTTCGGGTACGGGTGATCTCGGCGTCGTCCGGGTCCAGCTCTTTGTGCAGGATCAGAAATTTCTTGATGAACAACCCCTTGGTCTGGAGGTCGCTTGCCAGCGCCCGGTTCACCCGGGCGACCTCGTCGCCGACCAGCGTATGCACCTCCGGCTTCTGGGAGAGGTCCATGTAGCCGGTATGGCCGATCCCGTGCCGTTCCGCCCAATTGCCCACCGCTTCCAGGTCGATGTTGAGCAACGCGGTGACATAGGGCCGGTCCCGGCCGACGGCCACCGCCTCCCGGATGAAGGGGCTGAACTTCAACTTGTTCTCCAGGTACTGGGGCGCGAACCTGGTCCCATCCGCCAGCGTGCTCACGTCCCTGACCCGGTCGATGATGACCAGATGTCCATCCCGGTCGATGAAGCCGGCATCGCCGGTGTGGAGCCAGCCATCGGGCACCGCCGCCTCGGTCGCGGTCGGGTTTTTGTAGTACCCCACGAACACGCTGGGGCCTCGGATCAACACCTCGCCCGCCTCGGAGACCCGCAGCTCCACCGCCGGCAGCGGTCTTCCTACCGTCTCGGGCCGAACGTCGGTATCCGGCTGATAGGTGGCCAGGGCCCCGCACTCGGTCAATCCATAGATCTGCTTGTAGTTGATGCCGAGGGCGCGGTAGAACTGGAACACCTCCGGGCCCAGGGCCGCGCCGCCCGTATAGGCCAGGCGCACTTTCCCCAGCCCGATCTGGTCTCTGATTGGCCCGTACACCAAGAACTCCCCCAGGGCATACAGGAGCCGCAGCGTCCAGGGGACCGGCTCACGCAGGAGGGCGTGGTGGGCGACCCGCTGGCCGATGTCCAGGAAAAACTGGCCCACCCGCCGTTTGAGCCAGTCGGCGTCCTCGATCTTGACATGGTTGTTGGTCAGGATGCCCTCCCAGATCCGGGGCGGCGACAGAAAGAAGGTGGGGCCGATCTCGCGGAGGTCGCGCATGATCGTGGCCGGGTCCTCCGGGCAATTGACCGCATAGCCGGTGAGCAGGGACAGGACCACCGAGAAGTAAAAATCGCCGACCCAGGCCATCGGCAGGTAGGCCATGACCTCGTCGGTCTCGCGGACCGCCTCCACCTGGAGGAAGCTACGGGCGTTGCTGAGGAGGTTGCGATGCGACAGCATCGCCCCCTTGGGCTCCCCGGTGGTGCCGGAGGTATAGGCGATGATGGCGGTGTCGTCCGGCGTGCCTTTCGCGACCGCCTCCTCGAACAGGCCGGCGGCCGTCCGTCCATACTCCCGCCCCAGCTCCTGCAGCCGGGTCAGGGGCAGCAGGTACGGCTGGCGATAGTGGCGCATCCCCTTGGGATCCACGTACACGATGTGCTCCAGCTTGGGCAGGTCCCCCTTGACCTGCAGCAATTTATCTACCTGCTCCTGATCCTCGGCCACCACGACCCTGGCGTCCGAGTGGCCCAGGACATGCTTGACCTCCCGGTCGATGGAATCCTGGTAGAGGGCGACGGGGATGGCGCCCAGAGACTCCGCAGCCAGCAAGGCCCAGTACAGGGGGGGGCGGTTGTCCCCGATCAGCGCCACCGTATCTTCCCGTTGCACCTGGAGCGCGGCGAACCCGAGGGTCAGCGTCCGGACCTGTTCCAAATAGTCGGCCCAGGTATGAGACTGCCAGATGCCGAACGTTTTCTCGCGCACGGCGATTTTCCGGTGACCGTACTGGTGGGCTGTGGCCACCAACAGCTTCGGCAGCGTATCCGGCAGCGTATCCCTGGGAGGCACTATCGGCTGGCCTGCTGCGCCGCAGTGCCGAGATACGCTTCGATCACGGCGGGGTTGGCGCGGACCTCGTCGGGGGTCCCCTCGGCGATCTTCACGCCAAAGTCGAGCGCGCTGACGCGTTGCGAGATATCCATGACCACTCCCATGTCGTGCTCGATGAGGACGATGGTCTTGTCCAGTTCCTCGTTGATGTCGAAGATGAACCGGACCATATCCTCTTTTTCTTCCACGTTCATGCCGGCCATGGGCTCATCGAGCAGCAGCAAGGTCGGCTCGCCCGCCAGCGCCCGACCCAGCTCGACCCGCTTCTGGAGCCCTAAGGGCAGGGCCGCCACGAGCGTTTTCCGGATATGGGTGATCTCCAGAAAATCGATAATCCACTCGACTCTCGCCCGATGCTCTACCTCTTTCTTCTGGGCCAACCCCCAATAGATGCCGCTCGAGAAGATGCCGGGGCGCATGAGGGGGTGGCGGCCGAGCATGAGGTTGTCCAGCACCGTCATGCCCCTGAAGAGAGCGACGTTCTGGAAGGTACGTCCGATGCCTACGGAGGCGATCCTATGCGTGGGGACCCGGGTGATGTCTCGCCCGGCAAACGTGATCCTGCCCCTGTCAGGGGGATAGACCCGACTGATGAGGTTGATCAGCGTCGTCTTTCCGGCCCCATTCGGGCCGATGATGGCCCGGATCTCCCCGCGGTTGACCTCCAACTCGATCTCGCTGAGCGCTCGGACCCCCCCGAAGGACTTCGAGACCCCTTCAACCTTCAGAAAGGGGCGGCCATCCGCTTGATCGGTCATGCAGCCCCCCCCCGCGCGGCCCCGCGTGCGGTCGTTCACGTCACCGGTCCCAGGGAGCGATCGCGAGGGCCCGAGTCTATTGGCAGCCTGCGCCACCTGTCAAGGGGGAGACTCGTAGCTCTGACGGGCATTTACCCCAGCCGGTGGGGTAGAGGGCGTCGTAGCCCGCATAGGCATCGGCCTGGAGAAAGCCGCGGAACCAGCCGAGGAACGCGAGCGGGCCGCGTGACGCCCACGTATACCCACAGGTGCCCGTCGCGCTGAATCGAGAATCCGACTCGTCGGCTCGCCTCGCAAGGCGGCCCCCCTCGAAGCTTCCCCCCCCGGGAGGGGATCGCACGGGCAAAGCCCGCGGTCGACGGGCGCGAGGCGCGCTACTGAGATCTCAGGGCGTCTCACCCCAGCGCGATTTCACGGCGTCGCGATCGACGCTGCCATCTGCGCCACGCGGCAACGCCTCGGTGAAGACCACGCTGCTCGGGCGCTTGAAGCGGGCGATCCTCGTGCCCACGAAGTCGCTCACCTGCTGGGCGGTGTAGCGCCCCGCCGAGTGCACCTCGACCACCGCCTTGATGGCCTCGCCCCACCTCGCGTCGGGGATCCCGTACACGCATGCCCCGCTGACGCCCTCCATCTGGACGATGACGGACTCCACCTCCGCCGGGTACACGTTCTCGCCGCCCGGCTTGATGAGCTCCTTCTCGGGCTTGCGCTTCACGTAGTACAGCCAGCCGTCCGCGTCGAAGCGGCCCACGTCGCCGGTGTGGTGCCAGCCGTGGCGATGCGTGTGCGCGGTCTCTTCCGGCTGGCCGAAATAGCCCTGGAAGACGATCGGCCCGCGCACCACGATCTCGCCGGGACTGCCCACGGGCACGTCACGGTCGTCGTCGTCGACGAGCCGCACCTGACACACGGACACGGGCTTGCCCGCCGCCCCGGGCTTCTCCTGCACGCGCTGGATGGTCACGAACCCGCTGGTCTCGGACTGGCCGAATCCCGTCAGGAACTGGGCCTGCGTCTGCTCGTGCAGGCGCTGGATGGTCGCGGGAGCATCCAGGCCCGAGACGTACTTCAGGCTCGAGAGCGTGCTGTTCAGCTTCTGCGCCGCATCCAGCACGTTGGCGAGGATCGGGGGAAAGTCCGACAGATGCGTGATGCCATGCGCGTCGATCAGCCGCACGGCTTCCTCGCCGTCGAAGCGGGCCACCAGCACGCTGGCGCCGCCGACGTGCATGTGCGTCAGGAGATTTCCCAGCGCGGCGACGTGGAAGAGCGGGAGCGCGAGCAGGTAGCGATCCGCCGCGGTCAACCCGATGGCGACGCGGGCGGCGAGGGACGCGGTGATGACGTTGGTGTGCGTGAGCACCGCGCCCCGGGGGATCACGTCCACCGCCGCCGTGGAGATCACGGCGAACGGATCGTCGCCGGACACGTCTGGCGCGGGCGGGGGCCCGTCCTCGCGATAGAGGCCGGAGAACGAGTGGAAACCCTGGGCGGGGCCCTCTCCGAACTGGTACCAGTGCGTGATGGCGCGCCCCTGGCGCGGCCACTCGGCCACCACGGGCAGGGTGGACGCGTCGGCCACCAGCATCTTCGGACCCGCCCGCTCCACCACCCGCTCGACCTCGGGCGCGGTCAGCCGCCAGTTGATGGGATAGGCGATGATGCCCTGACGCGCGCACGCGCCGTACAGGTCCACGTAGGCGGCGTCGTTCTGGGCGAGAATGCAGACGCGGTCGCCCTTGGCGAGCCCGAGTGCCGCGAGTCCACCGGCGAGCGCGTCGACGCGCTGCCGCAGCTGACGGAAGGACCACTGCCGGGGGCCCTGGATCAGCGCAGGGGCGTCGCGATACTGCGACGCCCCTGCGACCAGCATGTCGTAGACCGTGAATGCCTGGACGGCCATGGGAGCTATTGCCCGACGATGTCACCCTTCATGGGCGCGATGGCCGCCACCAGATCCTTCCGCTCCCGCTCGCCCACCTTCGCCTGATCGAAGGCCGTGTTGAGGTTCTCGACCGTGGCGTTCCACTCGGCCTCGGTGATCTTCATCCCCGTGTGCGCGGCCTTCATGTCCCGCCCGTAGTACGAGCACGAGCCGCCGCTCGCTTGGCAGATCTGGTCGGAGAGGTTGGACTTCAGCTTCTCCACCGCGGGTCCCGGCATGCCTTTGAAGCGTGCGTTGACCCGGTGGTCGGCGACCATGTTCGCCACGAATCGATCGACGACGATCGCGATGGCGTCGCGTCCCTGCCGCGTGGTCCCGGTGGCGTCGACCGCGCGGATCCGCTCGTACAGCGTCGGCTCCTTCGCCTGCATCGACGCGCATGCCGCCACGCTCGCCACCAGCAGCAGCAATCCCACCCCCCTCAGCCATTCGCGTGTCATGTCCGTCCTCCGTGCGCGGGGTGATCAACCCCGGCCAAGGTCACCGTCGAGGCCCCCTCCGAGCTTTAGCTGAGCCAGCGTTTGCGCCGCTTGTAGTGCTTCACGTCCCGGTACGACTTGCGCGCCCCGACGTCGGTGAGCCCCAGGTAGAACTCCTTGACGTCGGGGTTCTCCCGCAGCGCCGCCACCGGACCGTCCAGCACGATCCGTCCGTTCTCCATGATGTAA
>JACQFL010000052.1 GCA_016200085.1 Candidatus Rokuibacteriota bacterium
AGCGCTGGCTCAGCGCGCGCCGGGGCTAGGTCCTGCCGATTCCCTACTTCCACGTCGTCTTCACCCTCCCCCACGCCCTCAACCCGCTGGCGCAGAGCCACCAGCGTCTGCTCTATCGCCTGCTCTTTCAGGCCGCGGCCTCCACGCGGCTGCGCTTCGGCCGCGATCAGCGCCATCTCGGCGGGGATCTCGGCGGGACCGCCGTGCTCCACACCTGGGGCCAGGCCCTCACGCAGCATGTGCATGTCCACTGCGTCGTCACCGGGGGCGCGCTGGCGCCGGATGGCGCGCGCTGGATTCCCGCTCGGCCCGGCTTCCTCTTCCCGTCCGCGCCCTGGCGAAGGTCTTCCGCGGCCGGTATCTCGCCGGGCTGCCGCGGGCCTTCGACCGGGGTGAGCTGCATTTCACCGGGGGGCTGGCCTCCCTGGCGGCGCCCGCGGCCTTTGCCGCGTGGCTCGATGCGCTACGCGCCCAGGCCTGGGTCGTCGACGGCAAGCCGCCCTTTGCTGGCCCTGAACACGTGCTGGCGTATCTCGGCCGCTATACCCACCGCGGCGCGCTCTCCAACGACCGCCTGCTTGCCGTCACCGACCGCCATGTCCGCTTCCGCTGGCGCGACGACGCCGATGGCGCTCGCGTCAAGGTCATGGACCTCGAGGCCGACGAGTTCCTCCGCCGCTTCCTGCTCCACATGGTCCCCGACGGCTTCGTCCGCATCCGCCACGGCGGCCTGCTCGCCAATCGCCGACGAGCGGCAGCGCTCGCCCAGTGCCGCCTCCTCTTGACGCACCCGCCCCCGCCGGTGCCACTGCCGGAGTCCGCGCGCGACCTCATGCGGCGCGTCACCGGCCTCGACATCGAGCGCTGTCCCGTCTGTCAGCAGGGACTCCTGCAGCAAGTCGAGCGGCTGGCCCCCGCGCCCGCCGCCTGGGACACCTCATGAGCCGCGGCTCACCCCGAGGCCGGGCACGCCGGCGGCCCGCATCCCGCCGCGACGCCATGGCTCTGGGCCCTCATCGCTCTCGGCTCCGGGGACCCGGTGCCCACGCCGTCGGACACCTCATCGCCGCGTGCGCTCGCCACCGCGAACGGCCGTCGATGATCGCGACGGCTGCCCGCACCACCTCCAGTTCCCGCTGCTCGCCACGCCGTCCTCACGATAGAATCCCCGTACGCCATGCACGCGAGGGGTTTCGTCCAACTGGTTTTATCCGCCATGCGCGACGCACGACGGATAAAAGCCTGAACGTTATCCCGATGTGGCTGCGATCAGGAGCTCGGCGGGTCGTGATGCCAGTGATAGTCTGTCGGCGTGACTTACGGGTGGGACCCGGTCAAGGCCGCGGCGAACGTCAAGAAGCATCGAGTCACATTCGAGGAGGCCTCGTCGGTGTTCCTGGATCCCTTGGCGCTGACGTTCTGGGATCCCGATCACTCTGAGGAGGAAGATCGCGAGATCTCCATCGGCCGTTCTGCGCGGCAACGCGTACTCTTCGTGGCACACGTAGGGCGGGAGGGTCGTGTCAGGATCATCAGCGCGCGGCGGGCGACCCGCCGGGAGCAAAGACAATATGAGGAAGGAATTGGCGAAGCGACGTAGTGACGAACTCCGTCCCGAGTACGACCTCGCCCGCTTGAAGGGCGGTGTACGGGGTAAGTACTACAAGCAGGCGACTGCGGGAACGAACCTGGTCCTGTTGGAGCCAGACGTGGCGCGGGCGTTTCCCGACAGCAATTCGGTGAACCGAGCTCTACGCCTGCTCCAAGAGATCGCGACGAAGAGTTCCAAGCGCGCCCGATCCTCGTCGAATGCTAGGCGCAGAGCGACGGGATAACTTCGGCATGCACCTGACGGGCTTCGCCCGCAGGTGATGCCAGCGTTCGCCGGATTCTGCCAGACGAGTAGCCGGTACCAGCGTCGTATACTCGTGATCCGGGGGCCATGAGCACTTGATCACGTTCAAGGTCGAGATCGAGCGGGAGGACGACGGCCGTTGGCTGGCGGAGGTCGTCGAGCTGCCGGGCGTCCTCGCGTACGGCGACACGGAGGAGGCGGCCCTGTCGAGGGTTCAGGCTCTCGCCCTCCGGGTCATCGCCGAGCGGCTGGAGCACGGTGAGGCTGGAGCTGAGCTGCTGAGCATCTCCTTCAACGCAGGGTGAGCGGCTGGCCCAGTACCCGCTCTCGCCGGGTGCTGGCAGCCCTCCTCAGGATCGGCTGGGTGGTCAAGCGTCAGTCCGGCTCCCACCGCACGTTATCCCGCACAGGGTGGGCCGACTTCGTGTTCGCCTTTCACGACGACGAGGAGATCGGGCCCCGCATGCTGTCCCGGATCGCGAAGCGCACCGGCTTGCGGGCCCGAGGACCTGTGAGCACCCGCTACCGCCGAACCAGCCACTGGAGCGGACTGGCTTCACCGGCCGCTCACCGGCAACGTTAGGCCACGTGGTAGCGACTTGATGCATATTCGGCGTGCCGAGGCCGCTGACGAGGAAGCACTCGCAAGTATACGGCGTCGTGCCATTCTCGCGCTGGCTGTACCAGCGATGTCGAGGGAACAGGCCGAAAGATGGGCCACGCGAGGGGCAGCAGATCGCTTGGCGCGGGCGATGCGACATGACGTGTGGGTGGCCGTGGAAGGGGCCGCGATCGGCTGGGTAGAAGTGGACCGAGACCGCGTCGCGGCGCTGTATGTCTCGCCGTCTTGCTCCCGCCGCGGGGTCGGCTCGGTCCTTCTGACATTCGCCGAAACCTCCATACGGAGCTCCGGCTACACGACTGCGCGTCTCGAGTCCAGCCAGAACGCGCTCGACTACTACCTTCGGAGGGGTTACCTACGATGTGGCCCGGCAGATTCTGATGGGGCATGGCCGTTGCGCAAAGATCTGGCCGCAGCTACGCCTAACCAGGGCATGGAGCCGACGCGCTGAAGCGCGCGGCTCATGCCGAGCGTTAGCCGATCACGCCCGCCTGGCGGAGCGTGTCCAGCCTCGCGGCGTCGTAGCCGAGCAGTCGGCCGAGCGTCTCGTCGGTGTGCTGACCCGGCGTGGGCACCGGTCCGACACGTGCCGGGGTCTTCGAGAGCTTGATCGTCGCGCCCGGCAGGTACATCTCTCCGGCCACGGCATCCTCCATCTTCACCAGCATCTCGCGCTGCCAGAGGTGCGGGTCCTGGGCGACCTGCGGGATCGTCCGCACCGGCGCCGAGGGGATGCCGGCCTCGAGGAGCGCGGCACAGATCTCGTCGCTCGTGCGCCGGGCGCACCATGTCTCGATGAGCGCGCGGCGGTCGTCGGGCCCCGTACTGCCCGCCATCGGGGTCGTGTCGCCCTCGGCGCTCGCCCCGCGGACGATCTGCATCAGCCGGGCGGCCATGTCGCGCCCCGCGGCGGCGATGACCACGAAGCCGTCCTTCGTGCGGTACGGTGGCCGCCCGCCCTCGCCGCCCTCCTGGCCCGTGGCGAGGTAGTACGACGTCGGGATCTCCACCATGGTGAGGGCGGAGTCCAGGAGGCAGACGTCCACGATCTGGCCCTCGCCGGTCCGCTCGCGGTGGCGGAGCGCCGCCAGCGTGCCGATCGTCGCGTGGAGCGCGGTGTACCGGTCGACCACCGACGACGCGGTGCCGATGGGCTTGCCGTCGTGCTGGCCGGTCAGCGTCATGAGCCCGCTCATCGCCTGGCCGAGGGAGTCGAAGGCCGGCCGCTCGGTGTACGGCCCGTACTGGCCGAAGCCCGACACCGACACGAGGATGATCCCCGGGTTCAGCAGGCGCAGGCGCTCGTAGTCGAAGCCCATCGCCCGCATCACGCCCGGGCGGAAGTTCTCGAGCACGATGTCGGCCTTCGGCACGAGCGCGGCGAAGACTTCCTTGCCCTGCGGGTTCCGGAGGTCGAGGCACACGCTCTTCTTGCCGCGGTTGTAGACCGAGAAGTAGACGCTCTGGCCCCGGACCATCGGCGGGTGCTTGCGCGTCTCCTCCCCGCCGGTCGGCTCGATCTTGATGACCTCGGCGCCGAGGTCGGAGAGGAGCAGCCCGCCGCGCGGGCCGGCCTGGAAGCGCGCCAGCTCGAGGACGCGGACGCCGTCGAGGCAGCCGGGCATGCCCTCAGCCCACGACGCCACGCTGCTGGAGCGCGGCGACGTCGTCCTTCGAGAGCCCCAGCACCTCGGCGAGCACCTCGGCGGTGTGCTGGCCGGCCAGCGGCGGCGGCGTGGTCACCGCCTTCGAGGCGGACAGCCGCACCGGGCTGCCGGGCAGGCGGAAGCGGCCGCGCGTCGGGTGATCGATCGTCTCGATCTGGCCGCGCGCGTTGAGATGGGGGTCGTCGAGGACCTCGCCGGTGTCGAGCACGGCGCCGCACGGCACGCCGGCCTTGCCGAGGATGGTCATGACCTCGTGCTTGGTGCGCGCGCCCGTCCAGGCCCGGATGATCTCGTTCAGCGCGTCGCGGTGCTCCCAGCGCGTCCCGGGGTCCGTGCACCGCGGGTCGGCGAGCAGGTCCTCACGACCGATGGCGATGGCGAACTGGCGCCACATCTCCGGATTGATCGGCTGCACGTAGATGTAGGCGTAGTCGTTCGCTCCGCCGGGCGCGCAGGGGTAGGCGCCGCCCGGGACGCCGCCCACCAGCCCGTTGCCCCGGCGCTCGCTGGGCTTGCCGTCGCGGTAGTGGTCCACGTACCGCCCGCGCACGAAATTGGCCACGACTTCCTGCATGGCCACCTCGACGAGCTGGCCGCGGCCCGTGCGCTGGCGCTGGATGTAGGCGGCGAGGATGGCGGCGGCGGTGTGGACTCCGGTGCCGGTGTCGCCGATGGCCGCCCCGCAGCGCACGGGCTCGCGGTCGGCGAAGCCGGTGACGCTCATCACGCCGCCGGTGGCCTGCGCGATCATGTCGAAGCTCTTGTACTCGTGGTACGGCCCGGAGAGCCCGAAGCCCTTGATGCGCGCGACGATGATGCGAGGATTGGTCGCGCAGAGCGTGTCGTAGTCGAGCCCGAGCTTCTCCATGAGCCCGGGCGCGAAGTTCTCGACCACGACGTCGGCGCGCTCGACCATCCGGAGGAAGAGCGCCTTGCCGTCGGGCGTCTTGAGGTCGATGGTCAGGCTGCGCTTGTTGGCGTTGAAGACGAGGAAGAACATCGCGTCGAGCCCGGGTACCTCGGGTCGGTTGCGCCGCGACTGCTCGCCGCCCGGTGGCTCGATCTTGATGACGTCGGCGCCGAGCCAGCCCAGGAACTGCGTGCAGGTCGTGCCGGCTTCGAACTGGGTGAGGTCGAGGATGCGGATGCCGCTCAGCGCGCGGTCGTCGTTCACGTGGCCCCTTTCGTCATCAGGAATCAGCCCGCTTCTCGAAAGCGTGGCATCACCGTCTCGGCAAACCGGCGCATCGACGCCACGATTTTGCCATGCGGCAGGTAGCCGAAGCTCAGCTGGCACAGGAGATGACCCACCCCGGCCGCCCGGACCGCCGCCACCTGCTCGGCCACGCGCTCGGCGGTGCCGTAGAGCGCCCCGGTGTCGAGCGACCACCGCACGCCCTCCGCGTCCGAAATCTGAGGATCCGCGAACGGGTTGAGCATGGCGGGGTCGACGTGGAAGTCGTCCGGGTTCCACGCGGCGCGCGCGTGCAGCATGTGCTGGCGGGTGTGCAGGACGGCGGTGCCGAGGGCATCCTCGGCCTCGGCCTGGCTCTCGCCCACGTACACGTGGCGCCACACGGCCGCCTGGTCGCGCAGCCGCGCGCGCGCCGGCGCATCGTGGCCGCCCTCGAGCAGGCCCTCCTCGTAGAGGGCGAGGCGCTCGGGGATGCGCGCCAGCGGCATGCGAGGCGTCAGGATCGGCGCCCCCAGCCGCCCGCACTCGCGGAAGGAGGCGGGGGTCACCACGCTGCGCCAGATCGGAGGGTGCGGCCGCTGGTACGGCCGCGGCCGCAGCTCGGGAAGCCACAGCTGGAAGTACTTGCCCTGGTACGCGAAGGGCGCCTCGGTCCACGCTCCGATCAGGACCTCGAGCGCCTCCGCGGCGCGCTCGCGGGCGTCGTCGCTCCGCAGGCCGTACCCGACGAACTCGTACTCGTTGTAGATCGAGCCGCGCCCGACCCCGACGTCGAGCCGGCCACCCGAGAGGTTGTCGAGCAGCGCCAGCTGCACGGCCAGCCGGACGGGATGGCGCAGCGCGAGCTGGATCACCGCGAAGCCGATGCGCACCCGCGAGGTGCGCACGGCGAGCGCGGAGGCGAACGGGATCGGATCGCAGTAGACGGCCTCGCCGGTGAAGTTGTGCTCCGTTAGCCACACCCCGTCGAAGCCGAGCGACTCCGCCAGGCACGCCTGCTCGAGCTGCTGCCCGATGGCGGCGTGATCCTGCTCCGGCCCGGGAGAGTGCGCCAGGGTCAGCCAGCCGAAGCGCATCAGCCCCTGCCCTCGCGCCCGCTCACCGGCCCGCGCGCGCCGCTGCAGCCGCGTCGGCCTTCTTGAAGTCGGCTTCGGTGAAGCCGTAGAGGTGCGCGCCGCCCATCAGGATCTGCGCGGCGATCTCGCGCGGGACGTTTTTCAGGAGGTTCTCGGAGACGTGCGGGAAGTTCGAGTCGAAGTGCGGATAGTCGGTGGAGATGCACATGCGGTCGGCGCCGATGAGGCCGGCCGTGGCCTCGGTCTCGGGCTCGCTCCCCTCGACGGCCGCCCAGCAGTTGCGCCGGAAGTATTCCCGCGGCGTGAGGGCCAGGTAGGGCGCGTGGGAGTCGTGATACTGGGGGTAGTCCCACTCGATGCGCGACAGGAGCCCGGGCACCCACGAGTTCTGGGCCTCCAGGAACCCGACGCGCAGCTTCGGATGGAATTCGAAGACCCCCCCGATGATCATCGCGATCAGCGCCTGCTGCATCTCGATCCAGTGGCTGGCCACGTGGCGGTAGAAGCGGTTCTCGCCGTAGAGCGGGATCATCCGCGAGTACACCGCGCTGACCCCCTCGTGGAAGCCCCAGGTCACGCCGAGCTCCTCGTGGATCGCGTACAGCGGATCCCAGTAGTTCGCGTGCCAGTAGTGGTCGTTGACCAGATTCGGCCGGATGAAGGATCCGACGGCGCCGAGCCCGCGCACGCATCGCACCAGCTCGCGGCAGGCCAGGTGCACGTCGTGCACGGGCAGCATGGCCACCCACTTCAGCTGGTCCGGGCTATGGCTGCAGAACTCGTGGATCCAGTTGTTGTAGGCCTGGCAGAGAGCGAGCGAGAGCTGCGGATCGAGGCCGTCGCGGGCGATGAGGGCCAGGCCGGCGGTGGGATAGTTCACCGCGATGTCGACGCCCTCCATCGCCATGCCCATGACCTGGGCCTCGGCGTCGTAGTCGCGCTCGACGGCGAAGTCGAGCCGGCCGGTGTCGAACAGCCGCGAGCCCGAGAGCAGCTGCGTGCTCTGGGTCTGGTTCGGGCGGACACGCTTGCGGTACTGCTGCAGGTCCATGTCGGACGTGGGCAGCCCGTCGATGATGGTCAGGCCGGTGGGCCCGCGCTTCGGGCGGCCGTCGGCGCCCACCTGCACCGTCACCCGGTGCTTGAACTTCGGGTCCAGGTACCGGTCGAAGAGATCGGGCGGCTCCATGATGTGCATGTCGGAGTCCACGAACCGCAGGCCGTCTTTCATCGCAGTCCTCCCTCTCGTGTCGCTCGCCCCCCCGGACGGCGCGGAGCCGAGCCCCCGCGACGTCCGGCGACGGGCAGGCGGTCAGGCCGGCACGAAGATGTCGGTCGATCCCGAAACGGGTGCGCCGGAGGCCGGCGCGGCGCTGGCCGGACCGGCGAAGGCACGGTCGCGCTGGAGCACGGGCATGACGCGGGCGGCGAAGAGGCGCATGTTCAACTCCGCCTCCTCGTGCGGCATGGCGCCATAGCCGAATTCGGTGACGAGGTGGTCCAGGCCGGTCAGGCGGTGGAGCTCCTCGACCTGCTGGACGCACTCGTCGGGCGTGCCGACCACCTGGATCTTCACGTAGAACTCGGCCGCCTTCTGGCGGTGGCCCTCGTCCTTCATCTTGGAATACGTCTTGGCCATGTTGCCGTAGAACTCGTAGCCCTTCACGGAGGCGAGGTGTCCATCGGAGAAGTGGTAGTGGGCGTCGATGGAATCGAACTTGCGGGCCATGTACTTCACCGCCCGCTCGTGGGCCTCCTGACGGCTCTCCGCCACCGAGATGTTCATGAGGATGATCGGCGGTCGGGGCGTGTGGCCGACGCTGATCGAGATGTCCCGGTACTGCTGGATCGCCTCGCCGGCCTTGGGCCACTCGTTCTGCATGACCACGAGGACGCCGAACCCCAGTTTCGCCATGATCTCCGCGGACTCCGGGCTCACGGACGAGGCGTAGAAGCGCCGCTCCGGGTGGGAGATCGGGCGGGGCCGGATCGACGTGCGAGGGATCTTGAAAAACTCGCCGTCCCACGCGAACGAGTCGTGGCTCAGCGCCTCCACCACGATCCGGGCCGCCTCCACGAAGCGGGGCCGCGCCTCCTCCATGGAGACGCGGAAGCCCTCGTACTCGACGCTCGCCGCCCCGCGGCCGAAGCCGAAGAGGCACCGCCCGCCCGAGAGCACGTCGAGGAACGCGATCTCCTCGGCCACGCGCACTGGATCGTGCCAGGGCAGCACGATGACCGCCGTGCCCAGCGTGATCCGCCTGGTCCGACCCGCGTAGTAGCTGAGGAGCTGGGCTGGCGACGGCGACATCGCGTAGCCGGTGAAGTGGTGCTCCAGCGCGAACAGCGAGTCGAAGCCGAGCGGCTCCGCCAGATCGCCGAGCGCGAGGTGCTCGGCGACCACCGAGGCGTCGGAGTGTCCGTCCTTCTTGAGCATGTTGAGCGCGATTCCGACTTTCATCCCACCCTCCCGTTCGGTTTGCCGTTGTCGTGCGCGCGGTGACCGAGCAGCGCAGAAATCGCCCGCGCCGCCGCCTTGACCTCGACGGCCAGCTGGCGCAGCTGCGGGCGCATGCGGTCCGTGGGGCCGCCGATCGAGCAGGCCGCGACCACCCGGCCGTGGCGGTCGACGATCGGTGCCGCGACCCCGGAGGCGCCCCGCACCAGCTCGTCGACGCTGACGCACACCCCGGCGCGCCGGATCTCCTCCAGCGCGGCCCGGAGCGCGGGCAGGCTGGTCACGGTCCGCTCGGTGTGCCGGTCGAGCGGCAGCGATCTCAGGATCGTCTCGCTGGCGTCCGCCGCAAGGAACGCCAGGATGGCCTTGCCGCTCGACGTCGCGTGGAGCGGCCGCCGGTCGCCAACCCCGGCCGCGTAGCGGATGATCTGCTCGCTCTCCACCTTGTCGACGTAGACCACCGACCGGCCGTCGCCGGCGAGCGTGCCGAGGAACACCGTCTCGCCCGTCCGCCGCATGAGCTCGTGCAGCGCCGGTCGCGCCAGCTCCGGCAGCTCACGCTGCGCCGCCGAGCCGGTGCCGAGCTCGAGCGCCTTGGCGCCCAGCCGGTACTCGCCCGCGCGCGTCTGCTCGAGGTAGCCGCGCGCGGCCAGCGCGCGCAGCAGCGGCAGCAGGCTGCTCTTGGGCGCCTCCAGGTGGGCGCTGACCTCGCGCAGGGCCAGGCCCTCGCGGCTGGCGGCCACCAGCTCGAGGATGTCGACGACGCGGTTGGCCGCGCGATGCCCGCCCTCGGCCCGCGCCCGTCGCTCCTGGATGCGCAGGGTCATCACGCCTGGCCGATCGGGCTCCGCCGCGCGACCGGCACCGCGAAGCCGAACAGTCGCGCGGCGTTGAGCCCGAGGATCTTCGCCCGCGAGGCATCCGACAGCGCGCCCATCGTTCGCTCGATGGCCTCCGCCGAGTGCGGCCACGTCCCCTCGTGGTGCGGGTAGTCGTTGCCCCACATGAAGCAATCCACCAGGTGCATGGGCTCGGCGAGCGAGAGCCCGGCCGCGTCCTCCTGGAACGACGCGAACCCGTGCTCGTGGAAGTACTCGCTCGGCAGCTTCGCCAGCTTGGGCCGCACCCAGAAGTGGTGCTTGCGGTACGCCTCGTCCATCGCGTCGAGCAGCCACGCCACCCAGCCGATGCCGGCCTCGATCGTCGCGAACCGCAGCCGCGGGAACCGGGCCAGCACCCCCGAGGCGCAGAGGTTGGCCACCGGCTCGATGGTGGGCGACAGCGAATGCGAGACGTAGTTGATGACGGCGCCGCCGTTGCCGCGGGCGGCGCGCGGGTCCCTCCCCGTCGAGACGTGGAAGGTGATCGGCAGGCCCGTGTCCTGGATGACGCTCCACAGCGGGTCGAACACCGGCAGGTTGTAGTTCGGATGCTCGACGTCATGGGCGCCCCAGATGGGCTTGCACGGCAGGGTCAGGGCCCGGAAGCCGAGCCTGGCCACGCGCTGGACCTCGGCGATGGAGGCCTCGAGGTCGCCGGTGGCGATGGCCGCCGCGGGCGACATGCGGTCGTTGTAGGGACCGAACGTCTCCCACGCCCACTCGTTGTAGACCCGGCACTGGGCCATCGCGAACGCCGGGTCCGGCGTGGCCCACATCGAGAGGCCCTTGTTGGGGAAGATCACCTCGGCGTCGATCCCGTCGCGCTCCATGTCCCGTAGCCGCTGCTCGGGATCCGCCCCCGCGAGCTGGCGCACCCGATCCTCGCCCTCGAGGTCGTCGGTCCGCAGGCGATCCGGCCGGTGGCCCTCGGCCACCCGCCACTTGACCCCGTTGGCGTCGACGATCACACGCGGCAGGCGCTCCCGGTACTGGCTATCGATCCGCGTGGCCCAGAGATCCGCCGGCTCGTTGGCGTGCGAATCGGCGGACACGATGAAGTACTTCTTCGGGTCGTGAGGGCGCGCGGTGCGTGGCCAGTCAGGGTGACCCGGGGTCGTGAGCCGCCAGACGTTGGGTTCGTTGATCGCCAGCCCGCTCGTGCTCATCCCGTCTTTCTCCACTGAACCAGCGTGAAGGCTGCCTTCGGGTCCTCGTGCGGCTCGAACACGGCCGCGACGGCAGCGCCAATCTCGACCGGCTGGAGCGGGTCGCCGAGAAGGTTGCCCACCACCCGGACCCCGCCGGCATGCGGCAGCTCGACGAGGACCACGATGTAAGGCCCGTGGTCCTTCAGGGCCGGATGGACCGGGTGCCACGCGCGCTCCCACGAGTAGATCCGGCCACGCGGCTCGACCGCCGCCCACGCGAGGTCGAAGCCGAGGCAGCGGTGGCAGATCCACTCCGGGCCCCACTGCCAGGCCCCACAGTCGCGGCAGCGCTGAACCCTCAGCTCCCCGGCCCGGGTGCCCTCCCAGTAGGGCGTGTCGAGCCCGTCCGGCTCGGGCACCGGGCGCGGCAGGCCGGCGGGGAGATACGCCGTCGGCGAGCTCACCGCGCCGCCGCTGGCGCTCACAGCGCGGCCTCCGTGCCCAGGATCATGCTCGAGACGGGCGTGACCATGGGACCCGAGATCACCATCGCCACGCGGGCGCCGGGCACCTGGCTGGTGGACTCGCCGCGCAGCTGGCGGACGGCCTCGATCTGCAGCTCGAGCCCGTGCATGTAGCACTCGGCGAGGTTGCCCCCGCTCGTGTTGAGCGGCAGCCGCCCGTCGGGCGCGGTGAGGTTCTCGACGGTCAGGAACTCGTTGGCCTCGTCGGGCGCGAAGAACTCGTGCTCGACCAGGCTCATCAGGACCCCGCCGGTGAAGTTCTCGTAGCTCTGCACGACGTCCACGTCCTTGGCGGCGACCCCGGCCATCGCGTAGAGGTGCGGGGCGACGGTGGTGAAGCTCGCGGAGGCATAGGTGGGCGCGTTGTGCCCGCGGGCGCCGCTGCGGTACTCGGAGCCCTGCGCCGCGCCGAGCAGGTACGCGGGGCGCTGGGGCAAGTCCCGCGCGCGCTCCGCGGAGACGAGCACGAGCGCGGCGGCGCCGTCGTTCTCCATGCAGCAGTCGAAGAGGCGGAAGGGCTCCACGATCCAGCGCGAGGCGTCGTAGGCCTCGGGCGTGAGCGGCCGGCCGTGCATCACCGCGCGGGGGTTGGACTGGGCGTGATGGTACGAGGCCAGCGCGATCGCGCGCTGGGCCTGGGGCCGGATGCCGTGATCGTGCATGAAGCGCATGACCCGCATGGCGAACCGCTGGGCCGGGGAGATCAGCCCGTACGGGAACGTCAGGGCCGCCTCGCCCGACACCGTCGCGGCCGGCGGCGCGGCGCCGAAGCGCTGGAACTGTCCCTGGGCGAGCGCGCGGAACACGACCACGCACTCGGCGTACCCCGCGGCGATCGCCGCCGCCGCGTTGCCGGCGGCCGCCGAGCCGCCCCCGCCGCCCCCGCCCCACTGCATGTTGGAGAAGCGAAGCTCGGGAAGCCCGAGCGCGGCGGCCAGGCGTGAGGGATCGTTGCGGTCGTTGCTGTAGGAGGCGAAGCCGTCGACCTGGCGGGGATCGATCCCGGCGTCCGCGCACGCGGCCAGGACCGCGCGGAGCGCCAGCGCCACCTCCGACTCGGGCGCCTGACCGTGCTTGTAGTAGGCGGTCTCGCCGATGCCGGCCACGGCGACGCGGCCGCGGATGGTGCGCGGCGCGCTCACGCGGCCGTCCGTCCTTGCGTTCTCATGTGGGAATCACGTTCCGCATTCGGTACGCGGACTATACCCGAATGCCGGCCCCCTGTCACGCAGGGGACACGGGCACAGGGGACACGGGCACCGGCGGCTTCTCGGGCTGGACGTGACCGCACGCGCGGCACGTGCGGAGCGGCACGCTCACGTCGAAGGCCTCGATCGCGGCCTTCAGCTCCTTCTCGATGTCGGCGACGTGCATCGTGACCGCGTGCAGGCGCGCGTCGCACCGCTCGCAGAGCCAGAGGAGCGACTCCGTCTCCCCGACCTTGCGCTTGACCTCGACCACGAGACCCCACGTGTCCGCCGGGCGGTGAGGCGAGTGCGGGGTGAGCGCCGGGACCAGCAGCAGCTCGCCCTCGCGGATCACCTGGGTCCGCCGGGCGCTCCCCTCCAGGTACTCCAGGATCATGGCGCCCCGGAGCATGTAGAAGATCTCGTCGGAGGGATCCACGTGAAAGTCGCGCCGGGCATTCGGGCCGCGGATGATCATCGCCGTGAACTGCGAGTCCTCCCAGATCACCTTGTTGCCCACCGGAGGCTCGAAGGCCTGCCGGTGCTCCGCGATCCACCCCCAGAGATCGAATGCGATCAGTGGCCTCATCGCCCCCTCACACGAACACCGAGCCGCCGTCGACCACCAGCGTCTGCCCCGTCATGAACGCGCTGTCCGCGGAGGCGAGGAACACCACGGCGCCCTCGACGTCCTCCCCCGTCGCGTCACGCTTGAACAACCGCGCGGCCATCACCGCATCTCGCTGGAAGCCCGTGATGTCGGGATTGCGCAGGACCGAATCGCTCAGGATGAGCCCGGGCGCCACCGCGTTCACGCCGATACCCCACTCCGCCAGCTCGCGCGCCAGCGCGCGGGTCATGGCGATCACCCTTCACGCTGTTCCAGATCCCCTTGACGTTGACGGCCATGACCCGGTCCCACTCGCTCTCCGGGATCGCCTCCAGGGGCCGGGGCTTGAGGCTCGCGAAGATGGCCGCGTTGTTCACGAGGACGTCGACTCGCCCGAACCGTCGGAGGGTGGCCTCGGCCATGGCCTGGGCCGACGTCATCGAGGCGACGTCGGTCGTCACGCCCTCGACCTCGCCGTGCCTGGCCAGGTCGCGCACCGCCTCGGCGGGGTCGATCACGTCGGCCAGCATCACGCACGCGCCCTCCTCGAGGAAGCGCCGCGCGTACACGCGGCCGAGGCCCGCGGCCCCGCCCGTGATGAGGGCGACCTTCCCCGCGAGTCGCCGCGCGCCCGAGCCGTCCGGTCCTGGCATCCTCGGTCCTCGCCGTACGCTATCATGGCGGCGCGATGACGGCAGTGCCCGAGATCGACCTCACCGAGGCCCGCCAGGGCGGACCGGCGGACCGCGCGCGCACCGCGCGGCTGATCGACGCGGCGTGCCAGGAGATCGGCTTCTTCACCATCACGGGTCACGGGATCGACCCCCCTCTGGTCGCCGATCTCCGGACCGCGGGGCACGCGTTCTTCGCTCAGCCCCTCGAGATGAAGCTCCGGTGCCGCCATCCGGTGAGAGGAATGAACCGCGGCTACCATCCGGTCGGAGGCGAGGCGCTCGCGACCGCGAACGACGAGGTCGCGCCGCCGGACCTCAAGGAGTTCTTCCACGTCGGGCCCGTCGACGTCACCTCCGATCCCTACTACACCGGCGAGCCGGGTCGCCGGCACTTCGTGCCGAACGTCTGGCCCGCGAGCCCGCCGCGCTTCGCGGGCGCCGCCACGGCCTGCTACCGCGCGATGGACGGTCTCGTCCGTCTCCTCATGCGCTTGACGGCGCTGGCGCTGGGCCTGGAAGAGGCGTTCTTCGATCGCAAGGTCGACCGCTCGATCGGCACCATGCGCCTCAACTATTACCCGTCGCAGGCCACGCCGCCCGCGTCGGGCCAGCTGCGCGCCGGGGCCCACACCGACTACGGCGGCTTCACGATCCTGAGCGGTGAGGACGTCCCCGGCGGTCTTCAGATCCTCGCGCGCGACTCGGGGTGGGTCGACGTGCGCACCGCGCCGACCGCCTTCGTGGTGAACATCGGCGACCTGCTCATGCGCTGGACCAACGACCGTTGGCTGTCCACCCTGCATCGCGTGGTGAACCCGCCGTGGACGGGCGAGCCGTCCGCGCCCCGCCTGTCGATCGCCTTCTTCAACCACCCGAACCACGACGTCGTCGTCGAGTGCATCGCGCCCCCGGGCCGGGCGAAGCACGCGCCCGTCCTGTCCGGCGAGTATCGCGACCTCAAGTACGCGAAGACGGGCCTCGTGCCGAGCGGGGCGGCGACCCCCGAGGAGTCGCGCTGATGCTGACGCGCGTCGACCACGTGATGATCTGCGTGCCGAGCCTCGCGGAGGGCATCGAGGCCTACACCCGCATCGGATTCAACGTCTCCCCCGGCGGGGTGCACACCGGCCGGGGGACGCACAACGCCATCGCGTTCCACGAGGAGGACTATCTCGAGCTGCTGAGCCTGGCCGACCGGGCGGCGTACCGGGCGGCGGCGCCGGGTGGTCCGGACGCCGGGCTCGAGGAGTTCCTGGCGCAGGGCGGCGGTTTCCGTCAGGTCATCGTGCAGAGCGACGATCTCGTCGCCGACGTGGCGGCGATGCGGCGGCGCGGCGTCGACGTGAGCGATGCCAGCGACGGCGGGCGCCGGACGCCCGCGGGGCAAGAGCTGCGATGGAAGACGGCGGTGCTCGGCCCGCGCGACCCGCTGCCCCTGCACTTCATCCAGCACCTCACCCCCCTGAAGGAGCGGCGCGCGCAGGTCGCGCGCGCGGGCGACCACCCCAACGGGGTCTTGCGGATGGACCGCGTCTACGTCGTCGTGCCGGACGTCGCCGCCGCGGCGCAGACCTACGGCCGGGTGCTCGGCATGCCCGGGCCTCGGATCCAGCGAGGCGCGGTGATCAAGGCCGACATGGCGGTGTTCGACATCGGCCCGACCGGGCTGACGGTGGCGCAGCCCGCCGAGCCTGGTCCCGCTGCCGAGGCGCTTGGCCGGCGCGGCCCGGGCCCGTTCCAGGTGCTGTACCGCACCAGCAGTATGGGCGCAGCGGCGCGCTGGATGGACGCGCAGGGGGTGCCTCCGCCGGCACGCGGCATCCGCAACACCGGCGAGCGGGCCATGCTGGTCGGGCCGGACGCCGCATGCGGCGCCTACATCGGCCTGGTGGGACCGGCGTGATGCGTCTGGCGACCGTCGTGGCGGCGCTCGCGCTGGCCGGCTGCGCCGCCACGGCACCGTATCGCACCATCGAGCTGGCCTTCGACGGCCAGGCCCAGGCGATCGATCCCCGGGCGCCGCCGGACGAGCTCGCCATCGCGCAAGTGGCGGCGCGACTCATCCACGATCGGCTGGGACTGCCCTTCCCTGCGGCCACCACGCTGCACCTCTACGCGAGCCAGGCGAGCTTCGCGGAGGGCCTCAGCCGGGAGGCCGGGATGGACGGCGACGCGGCCTGGAGCCGGTCCCGCTTCGCGAGTGGCTTCTCCTCACCGCACGGGATCTTCCTGCGTGCCGATCGCCTGGCCTCCATGTCCGCGGTCGATCGCGTGGGGACCATCGCCCACGAGCTGACCCACATCGCCCAGGGCGAGATGCGACGCGGGGGCCGGGGCGCGGCCGCCCAGTGGATCCACGAGGGCCACGCGGACTGGGTGAAGTTCCGGGTGATCGAGATGCTGGGCCTCAGGACGTACGCGGCCTCCCGCGCCGAGGTCTGGCGCTCGGCGCTGCGCTCGCCCACGCCCATCCAGCGCTTCCCGAGTCTCGTGGACCTGTCGCGCGCGGATCAGTGGACGGAGGCGCGCGGCCGCCTGGGATCGGCGGCCACGTACGGCCAGGCGTTCCTGGCGGTGGATGCGCTCGTCGAGGGCTACGGGATCGAGCGCCTTCACGAGTTCCTGCGTCGGTTCTCCCTGGACGCTCCGCCGGCCTCGCACTGGCGCGCCGTCTTCCCGGTGCCGTTCGCGCGATTCGTCCAGCACTTCCGCGCCAGGCTGGAGGCCTGGCCGGAGTCACGGCTGGAGTCGCCACGATGACGGTCTCCGACCTGGGGGCGCCCACGCTGGTCGCGTTCGCGGCCACCACCTTCGTGATGAACATCACGCCCGGCCCGGCCGTGATGCAGGTCGTCGGGCATGCCATGAGCAACGGGTGGCGGCCGTCGCAGGCGAGCATCGCGGGCATCCTCGCCGCGAACGCCATGTACTGTGCCTTCTCCGTGCTCGGCCTGGGCGCGCTCATCCTGGCGGCCCCGTCGGTCTTCGCCGTCGTCAAGTGGTGCGGGGTGTCCTATCTCGTCTGGCTGGGGCTGAAGTCGCTGCGGGCCGCCGTCGCCCACAAGGACGCCCTGGCGGCTCCGGCCCTCGAGGCGCGCCCCCACGCCCTGTTCCGTCAGAGCTTCGTGCTGCAGGGGGCCAACCCGAGGTCGGTGCTGTACTTCTGCGCGCTCCTGCCGGTCTTTGCCGGTGAGGCGGCGGGAGCCCCGAGCCGCATCGCGGTGCTGGGGCTGATCGCCAGCCTGATGGAGTACCCCGTGCTCCTGGGATACTCCCTGCTGGCGTCCCGCATCAGCACGTGGCTCACGGGAACCGGCGGGCGGCGGCTCCTCGACGCGCTGTCGGGCTCGGCCGTGATCCTCGCTGCCGCCACCGTGGCGCGATCGACACTTCGCGCGCGCTGACTGGACTCGTCGGGCGCTGCGGCGCCACCGAGATCGGGATTCCCCGGTGCCAGCCCTCTGCCCTCGGCCGCCGATCGTCCCGCGACGTGATGTGGCGGACAGTGGCGCCCTGCCCGCTCCTGCGGCGGCTGGCTCCTGCAAGGCGTCGCGGGCGCCGCCGTCGACGGCGGGCACGAGACCGGCCGCGTATCGGTGCCGCGCCGGAGCCTACCGGTCTCTCAGGCGCGGGTCGGGGGCGTCGCGCAACCCGTCGCCCAGCAGGTTGAAGCCCAGGACGGTGAGAAAGATCGCCGCGCCCGGGCTCACCGCCATCGTCGGGTTTCGGAGCAAGTACTCGTAACCCATTTTCAGCATACTCCCCCAGGCCGGGGCCGGGGGCTGGGCGCCGAGCCCGAGGAAGCTCAGGCTCGATTCGACCACGATGGACGCGGCAATCGTCAGCGAGCTCTGCACGATGATCAGCGACAGGTTGTTGGGCAGGATGTGGCGCACGGCCAGCCGGAGGGAGGAGGCGCCGATGGCGCGCGCCGCCAGCACGAAGTCGAGCTCGCGCAGCACGAGCGTCTGGCCGCGAATGAGCCGTGTGAAGTACGGGATGTTGATGATCCCCACCGCGATCATCGCGTTGCCGAGCCCGGGCCCGAGCATGGCGACGATCGCGATCGCCAGCAAGATGGCGGGAAAGGAGAGCAACGCGTCGATGACCCGCATCAGGATGGTGTCGACCAGCCCGCTCGCCGTCCCCGCCAGCAGGCCCAGCGGCACCCCGACGAGCAGCGCGATGAGCACGGGCACGACGCCCACGACCAGCGAGATGCGGGCACCGAAGACGACACGGCTGAAGACGTCGCGGCCGAACTCGTCGGTGCCGAGGGGGTGCAGCCGGGAGGGGCCCTGGAGCCGCTCGACGGGGCTCTGCACCGCCGGGTCGAACGGCGCGACCACGGGGGCGAGGACCGCGAGGACCACGACGAGCCCGACCATCGCTCCGCCCGCCATCGCCAGCCGGTCGCGGCCGAGGTGGCGGAAGAACCTCGCGGCGTTCCCCGCCGCCAGCGGACGCGGCGCCGCGGCGACGCGCGGCGCCCGCGCGAGGGCGCGGTCAGCCGGCGCCTCCGGGGCTTCGAGGTAGGCGGGGCGACTGGTCATGCCGCCTGGCGAATGCGGGGGTCGAGGTATCCGTACAGCACGTCCACCGCGAGGTTCGTGAGCAGGACGACCACGGCCATGAGCAGCACGACCCCCTGCACCACGAGGTAGTCACGCAAGGCCACGCCGTTGACGACCAGACGGCCGAGGCCGGGCAGCGCGAAGAGGGTCTCCGTGATGACGGCGCCGCCGAACAGGCGGCCGGTCTGCAGCCCGGCCACCGTGACCACGGGAATGAGGGCGTTCTTCAGCGCGTGGCGCACGAGGACCACGGGCTCCCACAGCCCCTTGGCGCGCGCCGAGCGGATGTAGTCCTGCCCGATCACGTCGAGCATGCTCGAGCGCGTCTGGCGCATGATGATGGCTCCCATCTGTGCGCCGAGCGCCACCGACGGCAACGTCATGGACCGGAGGTTCCCCAGGACGTCCTGCGTCAGCGGCACGAAGCCGGCGGGGGGCAAGAGCCGGAGCGAGTAGGCGAACAGGTAGATCAGCAGGATGCCGAGAAAGAAGTACGGCATGGCCAGGCCGAAGACGGCGCCCACCGTGGCCAGGACGCCGACGCGGCTGTGCGGCCGCACCGCGGCCACGATGCCGGTCGGAATGCCGATGGCCAGGCCGACCAGCAGCGCCAGCACCGTCAGCTCGACGGTCACCGGCAGCTGCGCCAGGATCATGCCGGCCACGGTCTCGTTGGTGCGCCACGATCGGCCCAGGTCGCCCCGCGCCACCCGGCCCGCCCAGGTGACGAAGCGCGCCGCGTAGGGCTTGTCGAGGTCGAACCGGGCCCGGAAGTCCCGCACCATGTCCGGGGTCGCCTGCTCGCCGAGCACCATGACGGCCGGATCCCCGGGGATCAGGTAGAGCAGCGAGAAGGTGATCACGCTCACCAGGAGGGCGACCGGAGCGGCCCAGATCAACCGCCGCACGATGTACGCCGCCATGGCTCGCCCGACCCGGCTCTACTTGCCCAGCCAGGTCTCGGACAGCCGCACCATGCCATCCGGGATGAGCATGAAGTTCTGCACGCGCTTGCTCGTCGCGTTCTGCGCCTTGTTGATGGTGAAGAACGTCAGGGGCAGGTCCTCGAGCATGACGCGGTTCACCTGCTTGAAGATCTCGGCCCGCTTCTGGGGATCGTAGGTCCGCCGCGAGGCCTCGAGCAGCTGATCCATCCGCTCGCTCTTGTAGCGCATGTAGTTCAGGGTGCCGGTGCTGTGCCACCGCATGAAGGCGTTGCCGTCGGGATCGGCGCGACCCGAGAAGGCCAGGCTCATCCCCTGGAAGGTGCCGTTCCGCATGTTCTCGATGGCGGTGGCCAGCTCGTACGGCTGGATCGTGGCCTCGACCCCGATCGCCCGCAGATCGGCCTGCACCATCTCCGACTGCCGCTGCCACGTCGGATCGGTCGTGGTGAGCATCTGGAACTTCAGCGGGTTGCTCGGACCGTAGCCGGCCTCGGCGAGCAGGGCCTTGGCCCTCGCGGGGTCATGCCGGTAGTACCCGTCCAGCTTCTTGTCGTAGGCCCAACTCGTGGGCGAGAAGGGGCCCTGCGCGACGGAGGCCTGATCCTCGTGCACCGAGGAGGCCAGCGCTTGCCGCTGGACGGCCCAGGCGACGGCCTGGCGGACCTTGACGTTGTCGAAGGGCGCCTTGCTCGTGTTGAACATGAAGTAGGACCACTGGAGCCCCGGGGCCTCGTAGAACCTCAGCCCGGGGTCGGCCTTGAGGGCCTGCACGGCGGCGGCCGGGACGTCCCCGAGGATGTCGATCTGGCCGGACTGGAGACTGACCGCGCGCACGGCGGCGTCGGCGATGAACTTGAACACCACCTTGTTGACGTAGGGCTCGCCCTTGACGAAGTAGCCGTCGAACCGCTGAAGGGTGACGCTGTCGGCCTGGCGCCACTCCACGAACTTGAAGGCGCCGGCGCCCACCGGGTTGCGGCCGTAGTTGTCGGGGCCCGACTTCTCCCAGGCGGCCGGCGAGATCATCATCCCCGCCCGGTCGGCGAGCAGGGCGAGCAGCGGCGCCAGGGGCTTCTTCAGCTTGATCTGGAAGGTCAGCCGGTCGACGACCACGACCCTGTCCACGTCGACGAGGTCGCTGTAAGGGACGAGCTTGAGGCTCTTGTTCATCATGCGATCGAAGTTCCAGGCCACCGCTTTGGCGTCGAGGTCGGAGCCGTCGTGGAACTTCAGGCCGTCGCTCAGCACGAACTCGAAGGTGAGTTCGTCGCGCGCCTTCCACGCCTTGACCTGGCCGGGCGTCACCCGGAGCGCCTGGTCGAAGCGGAGGAGGCTGTCGTAGATCTGGAACAGGATGTGCCGGTCAGGCCCGGCCGCCGAGCGGTGCGGGTCGAGCGTGTCGGGCTGGTTGACGAGCCCGACCGTGATCGTGCCGCCGCGCTGGGGCGTCGCTGCCGGCGGCGCCGGCGCGCTCGCCGCCATGGCCCCCGGCGGGGTCGGGGGCGATGCTGCCAGTGCGAGCACCACCATCAGTCCAGCTCCGAGAACCCTCCACGCCCTGCCGCTGTCGAGGAGTCTGCACGGGTCCATACGTCACGCTCCTGCTTAGAGGTTCGCCAGGGCGGCCCGCGCCCAGGGAGACATCACCTTGGCGCGGATCCGCTCGTCCGGATCCGTCAGGACGTCGACGACGAAGGGCTCGCTCGACCTCAGCGCCTGCTGGAGCGCCGGCCCGAGCTCTCCGGGGGTCCTGACGCGCACGCCGCGACAGTCGAAAGCCTGGGCGATCCTGGCGAAGTCGGTGTCGATGAACTCCGAGGCGATGATCCGGCCCTTCTGGTTGTCGCGCACGGCCCCCAGGACCGAGTCGTTCATGACGACGAAGATCGCGGCGGCGCCGTGTTGCTTGGCCGTGGAGAGCGCGTGGATCTGCATCGCCATGCCGCCGTCGCCGCAGACCGCGACGCACGGTCGCTCGGGATGGAGCAGCTTCGCCGCGATGGCCGAGGGGACGGACAGGCTCATGGCGCCGATGCCGGCGGAGGCGAAGCACGTCCCGGCCTCCCGCGTGGCGTAGTAGCGGAGCATCGAGACCCGGTTGTTGCCCCCGTCCAGGGTGACGATCGAGCTCGCGGGAAGGTGCTCGCGGAGCTCCTTGACGACCCGCGCGGACGGGATCGGCACCTGGGAGGACCGGAGGCTGGGATCGTCGAAGTAGCCCTCCTCCGCCTTCATCGTCTCGATCGCCCGGGTCCAGCGGCCCCGGTCCTCGTTGCCCTCGCGCCTCAGCCGGTCCGCCAGCACGTCGATCAGCTGGCGCATGACGAGCCGCGCGTCGCCGCAGAGGCCCATCTCCACCGGGAAGACCCAGCCGGCGTTCCTCGGATCGATGTCCACCTGGAGGATCTTCTGGCGGCGAGGATCGATCAGCTCCGGGCTCTCGAAGCACGTGTCCTGGGGCTTGAGGCGGCAGCCGATGACCAGCAAGAGATCTGCCTGGCTGACGGTCTTCAGCGCGATCTTCTCCCCGTACATGTTCATCACGCCCACGGCCAGCGGGTGCGTCTCGGGGATCGCGCTCTTGCCCTGGTAGCTGGTGGCGACCGGGATGCCGCCGAGCTCCGCGAGCTTCACGAGCTCGGCATAGGCCTTGGCGGCGTGGACGCCGTTGCCGGCGATGATCACCGGCCGCTTGGCTCTCAGGATCTCCTCCGCCGCTCGCTCCACGTCGGCGGGAAACGCCGCCGGCTTTTCCACGCCCAGGTAGCGGGACACGGGAAAGATGCGCGCGAGGTCGCGCTCGCCGAGCGCGCCCCTCAGGGCGGGGACCTTGAAGAGGCAGACCGCGGGGCCGGGACGGCCGGACACCGCGTGCTTGATCGCGAGCTGGACGCCCTGGACCGCCTCGAGTGGCGTGCTGGCCACCGTGACGAACTTCGCGGTGCCCTTGAAGATCTCCTTGAGGTCCAGGCCGCCGTACTCTCCCGTCCCGCACTGGAACGGCGCGTGGAGCGCGAAACTCCCGTAGTCGGTGACGTCGGCCAGCACGAGCATCGGCGTCGACGTCAGGTGCGCCTCCATCATCCCGAACAGCCCCGCCGACGCCACGAACGGGCCCTGCCCGGTCAGCATGCCGGGCTTACCGGTCAGGCGCCCGTACATCGCGGCCATGCAGGAGGCCGTCTGCTCGTTGCGCGTCAGGATCACCTTGAGCTTGTTCTGGTAGTCATAGAGGTCGGGAAAGACGGGCGAGGCGATGCCGCCCGGCAGCGCGAACACGTGGTCGATCCCCGCGTCGATGATCGTCTCGATGATCGTCTGGCTCACGCTCACCATCCGCACGCTCCTCGGTGCCGTTCGCGGTAAGCCGGTGTCCTCACGCCACGGCGAGCTCGTTCTGGATGAAATCCACGATCTTTGGGGTCGACGTTCCGGGGCCGAAGATGGCCCGGACGCCGATCGCCTTCAAGGCGGGGATGTCGTCCTTGGGAATGATCCCCCCCATGATGACCGGGATGTCAGCCATGCCGCGGGCCCTGAGCAGCTCCATCACCCGGGCCCCGAACTCCAGGTGGGCGCCGGACAGGATCGACAGCCCGATCACGTCGATGTCCTCTTGCATGGCCGCGTGCACGATCATCTCCGGCGTCTGCCGGGGGCCGGTGTAGACCACCTCCATCCCCGCGTCGCGGAGCACGCGCGCGATCAGCTTCGCCCCCGTCTCGTGGCCGTCGAGGCCCGGTTTCGCGATCAGCACCTTGATGGCCATGGCTCAGTCCTCATCAGATGATGGTCGGGTTCCTGTACTCCCCGAAGATCTCGCGCAGGATGCCGAAGATCTCGCCGATCGTGGTGTGGGCCTGCACCGCCTGCATCATCGCGGGCACGATGTTCTCGTCGTGCCCGGAGGCCTTCGCCTCGGCCACGCGCCGGATCTCCTTCAGGCTCTGCTCCACCCGCCACGGCTCGCGCTCGCGCCGCACGCGCTCCAGCCGCTCGATCTGGCGGCGCTCGTCGTCAGCGTTGCCCTTGAAGAGGTGGATGGGCACCTCGTTCTCGACCACGTGCGTGTTGACGCCGATCACCGGCCGCTCGCCGCGCTCGACCTCGCGCTGGTGGCGGACCATCCCATCCGCCATCTCGCGCAGGTAGTAGCCGTTCTCCACGGCGGCGATCGCGCCCCCCTGGTCCTCGACCTTCTGGAGGACCTGCCGTCCCTTCTCCTCGAGCTCGTTGGTCAGGCTCTCGACGAAGTACGAGCCGCCGAGGGGATCCACCGTCTGCCCGACGAGGCTTTCGTCCTGGAGGATGAGCTTGGTGAGCTGGCTCAGCCGGGTGGACTCGAAGGTGGGCAGGGCCAGCGCCTCGTCGTGGGCCGGGGTGGCGATGTTCTCCACGCCGCCCAGGATCGACGCCAGGATGTGCATCGTCGTGCGGACGATGTTGTTCAGCGGCTCCTGCGCCGTGAGGCGGTGGGCCCCGGTGAACACCGTCAGGCGCAGCGCGAGCACGCGAGGGTCCTCGGTGTGGAACCGCTCCCGCGCGGCCCGGGCCCACAGGCGGCGTGTGGCCCGGAACTTCGCGACCTCCTCGAAGAGGTCGTTGTCGGCCGTCATGTGCAGATGCACCCAGGGCACGTAGTCCTGGGGAGCGACGCCCTTCCTGGCGGCCTCCTCGGTGTAGGCCAGGAGATTCGCGATCCCGAAGCCGATCTCCTGACTCGTGGAGCATCCCCCCCAGCGCAGCGTCGTCGAGCAGCTGTACTGGTGCTCCCAGCGCGGGAGGTATTGCCGGATGTACTGAACGACGTCGGCGGCGAGGTTCACCGCGACTCGCGGGGGAAAGATGTAGGTGCCCCGGCCGGTATATTCCTTGATGGGATCGTTCTGGATCGACACGTCCATCGTCCGGGGATCCAGCCCGGCGCGCTCGCCCAGCGAGACGAACATCGCCAGGGCCCAGGGCCCGATGCAGTTGCCGACGGTGCCGGTGTGGATGTGATCCAGGGGCAAGCCGGAGAAGACTCGCTCCATGTCGGGCAGGCTGGACAGCGCGACCCCCACCTTGCCCACCTCGCCGAGCGCGAGGAGATGATCCGCGTCGTAACCGTTCTGGGTCGGCAGATCGAGCGCCAGCGAGATGTAATTCGAGCCCGCCGCGCGCAGGGCGCGATAGCGCTCGTTCGCGCTCTCGCTCGATCCATAGCCGGAGTAGAAGCTCAGTGGCCACCGGAACGCCCGGTAGCCGAGGGGATCGCGCCCGCGCGTGAAGGGGAACTGGCCCGGGAACCCGATGTCGTGGACCGGGTCGACGCCTGCGAGGTCCAGGGGCGTGTACAGGCGGTTGACGACGAGCTCCCCCCCGCCCGTCCGGAACTCGTCGCGCGTCTCGTCCTTCAGGACGCCGCTGTAGCCGCGGTGCTGCGGTCTCAACTCGCCCGGGGCTGTCCTCTCCTGCAGTGGGCCTTCTTGCCAAGCCTTGTATGCGTCGTTGAGGGCGTCGTCCGAGCTCATCACGTCCCTCTCCCCTCGTGCCCGTCGGCGGTCGCCTCTGATGTCGGACCCGTGGTCGGGGATCCCCATGCCGATCTCCCGGCGCTCCCTGGCGGAGATCAATGGGAGCGTAGCAGGCGACCAGCGCGCGGAATATAGTGCGGCCTCCTCAATTTCGTGGTTCGGCTGGCGGAGGCGGAGGATGGTAGCGGGTGATCTGCGAGGAAGACAGGCTGCGCCCTCGTGATGTTGCCACTCGCGCGAGCGGCGCTTGTCAGGAGCCGCGAGGATCGGTAGGCTCTACGAGCCATGAGCAGCGCTGTCCGTGGACCGCTCGAAGGCATGGTCGTCCTCGATCTCGGCCAGATCTACAACGGCCCTTACTGTGGCCTCCTTCTCGGCTTCATGGGCGCACGCGTCCTCAAGATCGAATCACCCGAGGGCGACGTCGTGCGGCGCCGCAAGCGCGGCGTCGAACCGTACCCGCTGGTCGCGCTGAACTCCAACAAGGAGTCCGTCGTCCTCGACTTCAAGCACCCCGAGGGCAAGGCGCTGTTCCTGCGTCTCGTGCGCAAGGCGGATGTCGTGGTCGAGAACTTCGCCGCCGGTGTCATGGACCGCCTCGGGCTCGGGTGGCCCGTCCTGCGCGCCGAGAACCCACGGCTCGTGTACGGCACCGGCACCGGCTTCGGCCTCACAGGCCCGTACAAGGATCTCCCCGCCATGGACCTGACGGTGCAGGCGATGAGCGGCATCATGAACGCGACCGGCTATCCGGATCGGCCGCCGGTCAAGGCCGGGCCCGCCGTCTGCGATTTCATCTCCGGCGTGCATCTCTGCTCGGGAGTCCTCGGCGCGCTCTTGCAGCGCGAGCGAACGGGCCAGGGCCAGCTCGTCGAGGTCGCGATGCTCGAAGCCTCCGTCATCGCGCTGGTGAGCGCGATCGGAGCGGTGATGGACGGCGACGGCGCGGTGCCGGAGCGCACGGGCAACCGTCATCCCGCGCTGGCGATGGCACCGTACAACGTGTACCCGACGAACGACGGCTGGGTGGCGATCTTCGCCGCCTCGGAGCGGCACTGGGTGAGCATCGCCCGTGTTCTCGGACGCGAGGACCTTTTGACGAACCCGGACTTCGCGTCGACGGCCTCGCGAGCGGCGCAGGTGGATGCGATCGACGCGATGGTGGAGGCGTGGACGCGCCAGCGCGGCAAGGAGGACGTGATGGCGCTGCTGGACGAGGCGCATGTGCCGTGCGCGCCGGTGCGGACGGCGCGCGACGTGATCCATGACCCGCACCTGTTGTCGCGCGGCATGTGGGTCGAGGTCGAGCACCCGACGCGTGGGAAGACACGTGTGCCGATCTCACCGATCCGCCTCCACGGCGCCGCGCCCGCGACGGTGGCCCGCCCGGCCCCGTTGCTCGGCCAGGACACCGACCGGGTGCTCTCGGAACTGCTCGGCCTCAGCGCCGAGGACCTCTCCTCGCTTCACGCCGCCGGAGTGATCGAGCCCGTCAAGGCAGACGCCCGCCTTTCCAGGTAGCTGATTTGGTGGTGCCCCCGGGGTGACTCGAACACCCGGCACGCAGTTTAGGAAACTGCTGCTCTATCCACCTGAGCTACGGGGGCGTGGGGAGGTGACGTGGGATATTCTACCGCGAGCCGGACGATCGGAAGGGAGAAGACCATGAGCGGGTTCAAGGACTTCGAGCAGTACGACGGCCTCGGCCTGGCCGCGCTGGTGCGCCGCCGCGAGGTGAAGCCCGCGGAGCTCCTGGACGCGGCGATCGGCCTCGTCGAGGAGCGCAATCCCGCGCTCAACGCCGTCATCTGTCGCATGGACGCCCAGGCGCGGGCCGCGCTCGCCGCCGGGCTGCCGGCCGGGCCCTTCACGGGCGTGCCGTATCTCCTGAAGGATCTGGGCGCCTTCTACACGGGTGTGCCGACGAGCTTCGGCAGCCGCCTCTACGCCGGCTACGTGCCCGATCATGACAGCGAGCTGACGGCGCGGCTCAAGCGCGCCGGCCTGGTCATCTTCGGCAGGACCAACACGCCGGAGGTCGGGCTCGCGCCCTCCACCGAGCCGCGGCTCTTCGGGCCCACGCGCAATCCGTGGAATCTCGGCCACAGCGCGGGCGGCTCGAGCGGCGGCGCCGCGGCGGCGGTGGCCAGCGGGATGCTGCCGATGGCCCACGCCACGGACGGCGGCGGCTCCATCCGGATCCCCGCCTCCTGCTGCGGTCTCTTCGGGCTCAAGCCCACGCGCGCGCGCAACCCGCTCGGCCCCGATGCGGGTGAGGGCTGGGGCGGCGCCGCCGTGGCCCACGCGGTCACCCGCACCGTGCGCGACAGCGCCGCGCTGCTCGACGCCACCTCGGGTCCCGACGTCGGGGATCCCTACTGGGCTCCCCCGCCCGCTGGCCGCTTCCTCGACGAGGTGGGACGCGATCCCGGACGGCTGCGCATCGCGCTGACCACGACGCCGTGGAACGGTCAGCCGGTCGATCCCGAGTGCGCCGAGGCTGCCACCGCGGCGGCGAAGCTCTGCCAATCGCTCGGCCATCACGTCGAGGAAGCGCGGCCGGAGATCGACGCCGCCGCGCTCGGGCTCGCGGTGCGGACGATCATCGGCGCCAACGTGCGCGCCCTGCTCGACGCGCGGGCGGCCGCGCTCGGCCGGTCCCTCGCCCCCTCGGACGTCGAGACCGTCACCTGGACGATGGCCCAGATCGGCGCCAGCGCCACCGCCGCCGACTACGCGCGGTCGATCGGCGTGGTCCACCGCACCGGCCGCGCCGTGGCGCGGTTCTTCACGCGCTACGACATTCTGTTATCCCCCACGATGTGCCAGCCGCCTTTCCCCCTCGGCGTGCTGGACATGAGCAACCCCGGCCAGGACGCCTATCTCGCGGCGGTTCTCGCCAGCGTCGCGTTCACGTCGCTCTTCAACTCGTCCGGGAACCCGGCGATGTCGGTGCCGCTGGCCTGGTCGAGGGGCGGGCTGCCGATCGGCGTGCAGTTCGCCGGCCGGTTCGGCGACGAGGCCACGCTCTTCCGGCTGGGCGCGCAACTCGAGACGGCGCAGCCCTGGTCGGGCCGCCGGCCGGCGGGAGCCGGAAGCGGGCGCTGACGGCCGTCAGCGCGTGACGAGCCCGCGAGTCGGGGTCGCCGCGCGCGACGGCGGCCCGGTCACCCGCGCAGACGGGGACACAGGCGCAGGGCGTTGCCTCCCAGCATCTTGCGCTTGGCGCGCTCCGAGAGCCCGGGCCGGTCGGTGATCTGCTGCAGGCTCTCCGGCCAGGCGGTGTCGCCGTGCGGCCAGTCCGTGGCGAAGAGCCAGAGGTCCTCGCCGAGCTCCTGCACGCAGAACTCCATCGACCGCTCCCAGCTGTCGATGGCGTGGAAGTATCGCCCTTCGGCCACCACGTCGCGCGGCAGCCGCTTGAGGTTGGGCACGTGGCCGGGCGACATGATGTAGTGGGTATCCAGGCGGTCGAGCGCGAGCGGAAGCCATCCGCCCCCGGTCTCGATGATCGCGACCCTCAGATACGGGAAGAGCTCGAAGACCCCGCCGCCGACCAGGGCTCCCAGGGCGGCCATGCCCGCCCACGGATTGCCGAAGCTGTGGAGGAGGAACCAGGCCCCGTCCAGATCGAAGGTCCCCGGCGCATAGGGCGGCCGGGCCGTGCCCCCGTGGACGAGCAGGGGCAGATCCAGGTCCTGTGCGACCTCGTACAGCGGATGCAGGCCGGGGTCGTCCAGCAGCTTGCCTTCCGGCGCCTGGGGCGAGACGTAGACGCCGACCAGATTCGGGTCGCGCTCGGCCCAGTATTTCACCTCGGCGACGCCCGACGCCACCTCGCGCATGTTGGGGACGACCGTCCACTTGAGCCGCGCCGGCGCCTGCGCGCAGAAGTCGGCGACCCAGCGGTGATACGCGCGGTACAGCGCGTTCTCGAAGCCGGTGTCGCGCAGCGCGCAGTAGCTGGAGACGTGCGTGGGGTAGAGCACGCTGACGTCGACGAGCGCGCGATCCATGTCCTCCAGGCGAGCCGCGACGTTCCAGCTCACCTCGGGCCGGATCGGCGGCAGCGCCGTCGTGCGCCCCGGTGGGAAGGCCAGGCGGCCCATCTCCATGCCCGAGCGCCGCGTCAGGCCGAACGTGTCGCGCACCCCCAGGGGCCGTCCGGTCTCGATGGGCTCGACGACGGCCGTACGACGGCCGAAGAGCGCGTACGGCTCCCCTGCCTTCTCCTGCCGGGAGACGGCATCGCAGAGCTGCTCGTAGGGGCCGCGGTAGGCCGGATCGATGTAGTCCTGGTAGAAGCGATCGGGGCGCTCCCGGATGTGGGAATCCAGGTCGATCACGGTCTGGCCGTTCCAGCTCATGCGCGCCTCCCGGGACGGTCGTGGCGGCCGTCAGACGTCGGCCAGCATTGTAGCGCGGTCGTTCAGCTCGTCGCCCACCAGTAGGTCAGGACGCCCAGCGCGATGCTCGCCCACCAGAGCGAGAGCAGCGTCAGCATCCACGGTCGATAGCGCACGAAGCGGAGCCGCGGCGGCACGAGCGGCGTCGCGGCGACGAGGACCACGTACGCGCCGAGCAGGACGACGGCCGCGCCGAGCGCGAGGTGGGCGGCCACCGCCACGTTGACGCGATTCACCACGCCGCGGGCGAGCCCGGAGCCGTAGTTGTCGCGAAGCGACGGAACCATCCAGATCACCGTCATGGCCACGGTCGCCACGTACGCCGTGCCCTGGCACACCCCGTGGGCGACGTATCGTCCGCGGCGCGCCAGCAGCACGCCGGCGAGGAGCAGGGCCCCGAGCCCGAGCTGGACGAGGAGATTGACCTCCGCGCCGAGCGGCGCGCCGCGTCCGAGGAACCCCTGGCTCCCCATGGCGCGGCTCAGAAGAAGTCCGCGGCATTGACGCCGCGGGCCTGGAGCAGCGCGCGCAGCTTCCGCAGCCCGGCGGCCTCGATCTGGCGCACCCGCTCGCGGCTGAGGCTCATGGAGCGGCCGATCGCCTCCAGCGTCTCGGGCGCGTCGCCCTCCAGCCCGAAGCGCCGCCGCAGGACGGCGCGCTCGTTGCCGGCGAGGTCGTCGAGCACCGAGACGAGGTCGCTGCGGTCGTGGAAGAACCGGGGCAGCGCCGCGTTCGGGTCCGTCGTACCGGCCACGGTCTCGGCGAGCGAGGTCCCCTCCCTCGCCGGCGCATCGAGCGAGACCGGACGCTGGCGGATCTCCTCCAGCTCCACGATCTGCTCCGGCGTGGCGCCGAGCGCCTGGGCGAGCTCGTCGATCGTGGGCGCGCGGCCGAGCGCCTGCGTCAGCCGCGTCTGCTCCTTGTGCAGGCGCCCGAGCATCTGCTCGACGTGCACCGGCAGGCGAATGGTGCGCGCCTGGTTGGCGAGGGCACGCACGATGGCGTGGCGGATCCACCACGTCGCGTACGTGGAGAAACGCGTGCCGCGCTCCGGGTCGAACCTCTCCACGGCACGGATCAGCCCGAGGTTGCCCTCCTCGATGAGGTCGGGCAGCGGCAGCCCCCGGTTGAGGTACCGCCGCGCCACCTGCACCACGAGCCGGAGGTTGGCCTCCACCATCCGCGCCTTCGCCTGCTCGTCCCCGCCCTGGACCCGTCGCGCGAGGGCACGCTCGTCCGCGGCGTCGAGGAGCGGAATGGCCCCGATCTCCTTCAGGTAGACGGCGAGGTTGGCGCGGCTGGTCTCACGCGTCTCCGCGCGCAGGTCGCCGTCCAGGGCGTCGGCCAGGGTGTCGAGCGGCTCGTCGGGGATGACCTCCTCGGCGTCGTCAGTCATCCTCGGGCTCGTCGGTGTCCATCTCCTCGACGTGCGAGGTGCGCGGCGGCATCGGCAGCAGGTAGAGGGGGTTGTAGGCGAGCCCGGACTGGCGGATCTCGAAGTGCAGGTGGTGCGCGGTGGCCCGTCCCGTGCGGCCCACCACGCCGATCTCCTGCCCCGACACGACGCGGTCACCCACCTCGACGAAGTTCTCGTCGTTGTGCGCGTAGACCGACAGGAAGCCGCCCGCGTGCTCGATCTTGACCACGCGCCCGTAGCGGCGCTCGAAGCCGCTCGCCACCACGAACCCGCCCGTCGAGGCCAGGACGGGAATGCCGCGCTCGGCCTTGATGTCGATCCCGCGGTGCCAGGCGCTGCGCCGGCGCCCGAACGCCGAGCTGATCGGTCCCTCGACGGGCCACGTGAAGAGCGGGATGAGATCGCCGAAGCTCGGCACCGCGAGCACGATCTGGCTGACGAGCGGGGGCGCGGGCGGACGCTGCGCGGCGAGCGAGCTGGCATCCGGCGGGACTCGCGCCGCGGCCTCGGCGCCCCCGGGGATGAGCAAGCGCTGGCCGATCCGCAGCAGCGCGCCTGGCTTGAGACGGTTGGCCGACTGGATCGCGGCGACTGTCACGCCGTAGTGCCTGGCGAGGGCGCCGAGGGTGTCGCCGGCGCGCACGGTGTGCACGCGCACGCCTGCAGCCGTGTCGCGCTCGCCCTGGTCGGGGACGGACGGCGTCGCGGTCCGGCTCTTCGCCGGCGCCGAGGGCGTGGCGGCGAGGACGACGGCGAGCCCCAGCACCACGGCCGAGCGCCGGCGGCCCACCCGGGCGAGCGCCCTCACGGCTCGAACTCGGCGAAGCGGACGCCGAACGAGGCGAAGCGCCCCGTCGCCGGAAGCCATCGCACCGTGGTGCCCTCGACGCGAGCCAGCGGCGGACCCTTCTCGAGATGGCGGGCCAGCTCCTCGATCACCTCGCGTGGTCCCTCCGCGTAGACCCGCACCTGGCCGGTCTTGAGATTGGTCACGAAACCGACGAGCCCGAGCTGCGCCGCCTTGCGCTGGGCGAAGTCGCGGAAGCCCACGCCGTGCACCCGGCCCGACACCAGGATCTCAGCGGCGACGCGCGGCGTGCTCACACATCATCTCCGCTGAACGGACCGCCGCCGGCCGGAGACGGCGGCCTCCGGCCGGCGGCAACAAGAGATGGTCGGGGCGAGAGGATTTGAACCTCCGACTTCACGGTCCCGAACCGTGCGCGCTACCAGGCTGCGCTACGCCCCGCCGTGGGCCCGCTCATTGTACAGGCTCACGCCTCCCACGCATACTTGCCCACCAGCTTGACGAACATGCACTCGCCCTGCGGCGTGGTGCGCATGATCCCGCCCACGTTCTCCACCAGGGTGAGGGTCTGGCCGCCCGCGTCCCCGATGGGCAGCACCATCCGCCCGCCGGGAGCGAGCTGCTCGCAGAGCGGCGGCGGCACGGCCGGGCCGCCGGCCGCGATGAGGATTCTATCGAAGGGGGCCTCGTCGGGCCAGCCGAGCGTGCCGTTGCCGACGCGGACCCAGACGTTCGTGTAGCCGAGGGCTTCCAGCGTGGCGCGCGCGCGCGTGGCCAGCGCGGGCAGCCGCTCGATCGAGCAGACCCTCCGCGCCAGCTCGGCGAGCACGGCGGTCTGGAAGCCCGAGCCCGTGCCGACCTCGAGGACCTTCTCGTGGCCGCTGAGCTCGAGGAGCGACGTCATGAGGCCCACGATGTACGGCTGGGAGATCGTCTGCTGCTCGCCGATGGGAAGCGGATGATCGCCGTACGCCCGATTGCGCAGCGCCTCGGGCACGAACAGGTGCCGCGGCACCCGCCGCATGGCGGCCAGCACGCGCTCGTCGGTGATCCCGCGGCGAACGAGGTGATCCTCCACCATGCGCTCCCGCTCGCGGTCAAACATCGCAGGGGGCCTCGGTGGTCATTCGGTCGCGCTCCGGCGGTGCTTTCGAGCGGGATCCCGAAGCAGCTGGGCGGTCAGCGTGGTGGACCAGTCGGCCATCCCGGCGAGCACGCGGTGGTGGGTCAGGTCCAGGTGCACCGGCGTGAGCGAGACGTAGCCGTCGTGCACCGCGGCCATGTCCGTACCCTCGGGCTCGTGCCACTGCGGCTCCCCCCCGCCGATCCAGTAGAAGGCCCGGCCCCGCGGGTCGGTGTGCTCGACGATCTTTTCCTCGTACACGCGATGCCCGAGCCGGGCCACCCGCACCCCCTTGGCGACGCCGGGCGGTACGTTCACGTTCAGCAGCGTCTGCCTCGGCAGTCCCTCGACCAGGAGGCGCGTGGCGACCAGGCGCGCCACGCGCCCGGCCTCGGCGAGGTCGCCGTCGGCGAGCAGCGAGATCGCCACCGACGGCACGCCGAGCAGCGTGCCTTCCATCGCTGCCGACACCGTGCCGGAGTACGTCACGTCGTCGGCGAGGTTCGAGCCGTGGTTGATGCCGGAGGCCACCAGGGCCGGGCGCTCGGGCAGGAAGCCGAGCACGCCGAGGTTGACGCAGTCCGAGGGCGTGCCGTTGACGGCGAACCACCGCTCGCGGACCCGGTCGACCTTCAGCGGCCGGTGCAGGGTGAGCGCGTGCCCGCACGCGCTCTGCTCACGCTCGGGGGCGATCACCCAGACCTCGCCGAGATCCTCGAGCGCCGCGGCCAGCGCGGCGAGGCCCGCCGCGTGCACGCCGTCGTCGTTGGTCACGAGAATGATGGCCATCGGGGGGAGGCTACATCAGGGGAGGTGAAAATTGGTCGGGGCGAGAGGATTTGAACCTCCGACCCCATGACCCCCAGTCATGTGCGCTACCGGGCTGCGCCACGCCCCGACCAGACGAGCCCTGATTGTCGCAGAAAGACCGGCCGCCTTCAAGGCGCGAGTCGCGCGCGCAGCGCGCTCAGGCGGTCGCGGATCCTCTTCAGCGCGTTGGCGTAGGTGGTCTCGCGCAGCCCGAGATCGAGCTGGTCCGTCGCCCTGCGCGACTCGGCGAGCAGGCGCTTCTTGGCGCCCTCCAGCGTCAGGCGGTCCTCGTAGAGCAGGGTCTTGATACGGGTGACCAGCTCGACGTCGCGCCGGCGGTACACCCGCTGGCCGGCCTCGTTCTTCTTCGGGCGGAGCAGCTTGAACTCGGATTCCCAGTAGCGGAGCACGTACGCCGGCACCCCGGTGATCGACTCCACCTCGCCGATCCGGTAGTACAGCTTCTCCGGCGCGTCCGTGACCATTCCGCCGGTCACGCGGGCTGCTGCTGGTTGATCCGTTGCTTGAGCCCCTTGCTCGGCTTGAACGTCAGGACCTTGCGGGCGGTGATCTCGATGCTCTCGCCGGTCTGCGGATTGCGCCCGCGCCGTGAAGCCTTGCGCCGGATCCGGAAGTGCCCGAAGCCCACGATCTTCACGTCCTCGGACTTCTCGAAGCAGCGGAAGATGATGTCGAAGACCGACTCGACCACCGACGCCGACTGCCGCTTGGACAGCCCGTGCGCCGCGACAGCGTTGACGAGATCGTTCTTGGTCACCGGGGAACGTCACCTCCTCGCGCCGTCGTCATTCCTTGCCGGACCCCACGAACGGCTTGTAGCCCTTCGCCTCCAGCTCGCGCATGGCGGCCACCGCCGAGGCGCGGTCGGCGAAGCCGGCCACGCGCACGCGGTAAAGCGTCTCGCCGCCCCCGCCCGTCGCCGCCGGCTCCGGCGCCGGCGCCGGGGCCTTCGCGCCGCCCACCACACGCCTCACCTGCACGCGCAGCCCGTCGGCCGCGAGATCCTTCGAGAGCGAGACCGCTTCGGGCAGGGGCAGGCTGGGGCGCACCACGTAGCCGCCCGCGGTGTCCGGATCCGCGGCCAGGCCCTTCGCCGCCAGCTTCGCCCGCACCTCGCTCGCGGAACCGCCGGAGACGTGGATGTCGTACCGGTCGACCGGGCCACTCGCCGCGACGGCCTTCGCCGGGCGCGGTGCGGCTGCCGACGCCCCGCCCTTGACGGACTCCTCGACGCGGTACTTCTGCTCGCGCAGGCTCGCGGCCACGCGCTGCGCCGTCGCCGGATCCCGGAACGCGCCGACCTGCACCCAGTAGCCACCCGTCGCCTTCGCGCTGGTGGCCACGACGGGCCTGGTCGCTGCACGCTTGGGCTCGCCCCCCTTGGCCGGCCGTGGCTTGTCCGTCGGGCGGAGGGCCGTGGGCGGCTTCGGCGCGTCGGCCGGCGGCGACGCCGGACGGGTGAGCGTGGACGGGGCGGGCGGAGGCGTCGCCTGCGCGATCTTCGGCGCCGGCGCGGGCGGGATCGTCTCGACGATCTTCGGGGCCGGCGTGGTTGCCGCCGGAGCGGCCCGCGCGACCGCCGGCACCGTCGCGGAGGGCGTCACGACAGGTCGTGGGGCGGGGACCGCCGTCGCGGTGCTCTCGGGGACCGCCGCCACGGAGGCGGTCTCGGGCTTGTCGGTCGCCTTGCGCGCGGGCGCCGCCGGCATGGTCGTGGTGGTGGAGGCCTGCTCGAGCACGTACGGCACGGTGAAAGCGCCCACCACGCCGACGATCAAGATCACCAGGACGACACGGAACCACAGCGCCGAGAAGATGCTGCGGGGCTGCTCCTCGCCGTACTCCCCCTGCTCGACGTCAGCCTCGGCGAGCTCGGGCTCTTCGCGCTCGGGACTCACGACCGTTCCGCTCGCGTCATGCCGCAGCATGTTAGCACGGTCGTTGGCGTTTTCGCTCCCCTCACGGCCGATTTTTTGCGAAGGCCAGATCGCCCACGAGGACCTCGGCGGCGCTGCCGGTGTCGTTGGCGTCGGTCATGAGCGCGAGGGTGCCGACGCGGGGCGGCGCCTGACCGAAGAGGGCCTGGTAGTCCGCGGCGACGTTGCGTTCGAAGCGCTGCCACGTCCCGAGCTCGGCGTGCCCGGAGGCCACCACGATGATCCTGACGTTCTCGGCCTTCGGACTCGTCAGCCGCGTGCCCACCGGGGCCGTCGTGTCCCACACGTACCCGATCACCTCGCTCTGCGTGCGTGGCGAGGGCCAGCGTGGAAAGACCACGTAGAGCTGGGCGGCCTCGTCGTCGGTACGCCGCTCCCGCACGTCGCCCCCCGCCGGGAGCCGCACGGCCTTCCACGCCCAGGTCAGCCGCGGGAACTCCGCGAGGTCGATCACCACGCTCCGGTAGAGCGCGAACGAGCCGCCCTCCGTCCGCATCCGCAACGCCACCCCGGCCTCGCTGCGCACCAGCTCGACCTCGCCGTGACCGCTGAACTGCCACAGCTCCCAGCCCGGCGGCACGCCCTCGGCGGGCAAGCGCGGCGGAACCTCGTCGGCCAGGGGGACGCGCAGCCGGCCCTGGGCGTCGGCCACGAGCGGTCGCTTGCCCCGCTCGGCCGGGGTGGCGGCCGCGCTCGTCACCGGACTCATGCGCGACAGCGGGATGGAGCGCAGCGAGTGGCCCGCGCTCACAGCGCGCTCCTCGGCCCGCCCGGCGGCCCCGAGGTAGAAGGCGCGATGGCGCGGGGAGGCCAGCACCACCACGAGGGCGGCCGCCACGAGCACGGCGACGATGATGGCGGCCTCTTTGGCGCGCCCCCGCCGCCGCGCGCGCCTCATCGTCGCGCCCCTGACCGGCGGGCCTGGCGGCCGACCGCCTTGCGGAGCGAGAGCCGGATCGGCGACCCCGTGAAGCCGAAGGCCTCGCGGAGCGCGCGCGTGAGGTAACGCTCGTACGAGAAGTGGACGTCGTCCGGCCGGTTGACCCGGACGCCGAAGGTCGGCGGGCCGACGCCGACCTGGGCCGCCGACTGGATGGTGAGCGGCACGCCCCGGATCGAGATCGGCCGCCGTGCGAGAGCCGCCTGCAGCGTCTCCAGCACCTCGATGGTCGGCACCCGCCGGCGCGCCGCGGCCGCGACCTCGTCGACGGCCGCGAAGAGCTCGCGCAGGCCCCGCCCGGTGACGGCCGAGGTGAAGCAGACCGGCGCGTAGTCGAGGAAAGCCAGCCGGTCGTGGATCTGCTCGACCACTTCCGCCTTCCGGATCAACCCGGGCGGGACCAGGTCCCACTTGTTGACCGCGATCACGACGGCGCGGCCCGCCTCGTGCGCGTAGCCGGCGATGTGGGCGTCCTGCGCCGTCACGCCGTCCGACGCGTCGAGCACCACCACCGCGACCTGGCAGCGCTCCAGGCTCTTGAGCGCCATGACCACGGCCAGCTTCTCGAGGGCCTCGGTCACGCGCCCCTTGCGGCGGATGCCCGCGGTGTCGATGAGCACGTAGGGCCGGCGGTCGACGACGATCGCGGTGTCGACGGCATCGCGCGTGGTGCCGGGGATCGAGTCGACGAGCACGCGCTCGGCCCCGACCATCGCGTTGACGAGGGAGGACTTGCCGACGTTGGGCCGGCCCACGATCGCGATCCCGACCGCGCTCTCGAGCGCCAGGGCCGCCGGCGCCGGCGGGCCCGACGGCCGCGGCGACACGGCCCGCACCCGCTCCAGCATCTCGGCGACGCCGCGACCGTGCTCCGACGACACCGCGATCGGCTCGCCGAAGCCGAGCCGGTAGAACTCGCCGAGCGCCGCCTCCTGCGCCGCACCCTCGACCTTGTTGACCACGAGCACCACGGGACGGCTCGAGCGATGCAGGAGCCCGGCGATCTCGCTGTCCAGCCCGGTGACGCCGTCGCGCGCGTCGACGAGAAACAGCACGAGGTCCGCCTCGTCGATGGCCACGAGCACCTGTCGGCGCACACCCTCGATCAGCGGCTCCTCGGAGAGCGGATCGAACCCGCCGGTGTCGACCACCGTGGCCTGCCAGCGCTCGAACTCCAGCCGGCCGTACAGCCGATCGCGCGTCACGCCGGCCACGTCGCGCACGAGCGCCCGCCGGCGGCCCACCAGGCGGTTGAAGAGCGTGGACTTGCCGACGTTCGGCCGCCCGACGATGGCGAGCACGGGGCGGACGACGGACTCCGTGGAGGTCACGAGCCGAGCAGCGCCCGGAGCAGGGCCGCCGGCTCCGCGGGCACGACGCGCACCCGCGCGCCGAGGTCGCGCGCGAGATCGGCGGGCGTGAGATCGTCCAGGAAGACCCCGTCGCTCTCGCGCACGGCAACCGCCGGCAGCATGATCTCGTCGCCGGGGTCGTCGAGCGCGGCGAGTGTCCGGCGGATGTCCGCGCCCGCGAGCAGGCCCGCGACCCCGATGGCCTCACCGAAGAGCACGTTGGGCACGGCCACCACGCGCGCGGCCACCTGCTGCGCCGTCAGGGGCGCGACCAGGCGCGCCATCCGCGGGGCGTACAGCGTGCCGGTGACGATCGTCGGCCGCCGTGGCGAGGCCGGCCGCGGGCGCGCGCGCCGCGCCGCGAGAGCCCAGCCGTCCTCGAAGCGTCGCACCAGGCCGATGCCGTCCTCGGCGATCCGGAAACCCTCGTACGCCTCCGCCGGCGGCAGCGGCCGGCCGGCGAGCAGGTAGATCTCGTCGCCGAGGAAGACGAAGCGGCTGGCCAGGCCCCCCAGGAACGTCGCCTGCCAGCCGTGGACGGTGTCGATCAGCGCCCGCGCCTCGGGCGGGGTCAGCCCTCGCAGCGCGGGCAGCCGCTCGCGATGACGCGTGAGCCCGACGGGCACGATGGCCGTGGTGACGACGTGCGGGTGCAGCGCCGCCAGGTCGTGGACGGTCCGCCCGAGGTGCGCGCCGTCGTTGAGGTCGGGGCAGAGGACGACCTGGGCGTGCATGTCGATGCCGGCCTTGGCCAGCCGCTCCATGCGCGGAAGGATCTCCGCGGGCTTGCGCGGGCGACCGAGCAGTCGCGTGCGCAGCGCGGGGTCCGTGGCGTGGACCGAGACGTAGAGCGGCGACAGCCGCTGCTCCTCGATCCGCGCCAGCTCGGCCTCGTCCAGGTCGCTCAGGGTGATGTAGTTGCCGTGCAGAAACGACAGCCGGAAGTCGTCGTCCTTGACGTAGAGGCTGCGGCGCAGTCCCTTGGGGTTCTGGTGGATGAAGCAGAACACGCAGGCGTTCCCGCACGTCGCGATCTCCTGCGGTTGCGGGGCCACCAGCTCCAGCCCGAGGTCGCCGCCGTCGCGGGCGAGCGTGAGGGCGCGCCGGCGGCCGTCGCGCTCCACGGCCAGGCGCAGGCGCGCCCCGGCGGCGTGGAACTGGAAGTCGATGGCGTCGCGCAGGGCATGGCCGTTGATCTCGAGGATCCGATCGCCCGCCGCCAGCCCCGCCGCCGCCGCCGCGCTCCGGCGGCGGACGTCGGCGACCACCACACCCTCAGCGGTAGAACGTGGTCTCACGCGACTCCTCGCGCTCCGCGGCCTCGATCGCCTGCAGGTACCGCATCCCCTGCACCAGGTACTGGAGCCCGGAGACGATCGTGAAGGCCGCCGCGACCCAGAAGAGCACGGTCTGCGTGCCCGGCATGCGCACGTAGCGCGCGGTGAGCCCGGAGAGCACGGCGAGGATCTGGAAGAAGGTCGCGGCCTTGCCGGCCCACGTCGGGCGCGGGTGCAGCCGGCCGCCCATGATGTGGATCAGCACCGAGCCGAAGACGAGCGTGAGATCGCGGCTGATGACCACGATCGTCAGGGCCTTCGGCAGGAGCCTGAGGTGGGTCAGCGTGAGGAACGTCGCCGTGAGCAGGAGCTTGTCCGCCAGCGGATCCAGGAAGGCGCCGAGCCGGCTCTGGATGCGCCGCGACCGTGCGACCCAGCCGTCCAGGAGATCGGTCAGGGCGGCGAGGGCGAAGACGACGAGGGCCAGGCCGGGCTTCCGGTAGAGGAGGAGCGAGACGATCACCGGAATCAGCAGAATGCGCAGGACAGTCAGCCAGTTAGCCAGGCCCATTGCAGACGCCAGTTTACACTACCTGGAAGCTCCTGAGGGCCCCGAGAACCGCCCCCGGCAGCTCGATCTCGAGCCTGACGTGATCCGGCTCGTCCTGCCGCCCCAGCACCCGCCCCCGGTCGTAGGCCAGGGCGAGCGCTGCTCCCTCGCCGTGGGGGATGCACAGCGTGATCGCCCGGGCCCCTGGTCTCAGGGTGGCTTCGACGGCAGCACGGAGCCGATCGAGCCCGGCGCCCGTGGCCGCCGAGATCGGAATGCCGGCGAAGCGGTCCACCACGGCGTCCAGCCCCGGTCCAGGCTCCATCCGGTCGACCTTGTTCAGCGCGAGGATGATCGGGCGGTCGGCGACCTCCAGCTCCGCGAGCAAGGCGTTGACGGCGGCCATGTGCTCGTCGATGGCCGGATGGCTCGCGTCCACGACGTGCACGAGCGCGTCGGCGACGGCCAGCTCCTCCAGGGTCGCGCGGAACGCCGCGACCAGCACGTGCGGCAGCTTGCGGATGAAGCCGACGGTGTCGGTGAGGATGAACGGCGCGTGACCCGCGTCATCGACGAGGCGGGCGGCCGGATCGAGCGTCACGAAGAGCTGATCGTGGGCGACGAGGTGGGAGCCCGCCAGCCGGTTGAGCAGCGTGGTCTTGCCCGCGTTCGTGTAGCCCACCAGCGCCACGACGGGGACGCCGGCACGCCGGCGGCCCTCGCGCTGCAGCCGGCGATGCACCTGCACGCGCTGCAGCTCGCGCTTGATCTGCATCACGCGCCGCCGGATCACCCGCCGGTCGGACTCGAGCTGGGTCTCGCCCGGTCCGCGGGTGCCGATCCCGCCGCCCAGGCGCTCGAGGTGCGTCCACTGGCCGATCAGGCGCGGCAGCAGGTAGGTGAGCTGCGCGAGCTCGACCTGGAGCTTGCCCTCGGCGGTGCGCGCTCGCTGCGCGAAGATGTCCAGGATGAGCGCGGTGCGGTCGATGACCTTGATCCCGAGCTCCTTCGAGATGTTCCGCTCCTGGATCGGGCTCAGCGCGTCGTCGCAGACGAAGAGCCGCGCCTTCTGGCGGCTCGCCGCCTCCGCGATCTCCGCGACCTTGCCGCGCCCGAAGTAGAGCGACGGCGACGGCGCCTGGCGCTCCTGCATCACGCGCTCCACCACGACCCCGCCGGCGGCGGCGACCAGACCGCTCAGCTCCTCCAGCGACTCCTCGACTTGCCAGCGCCGCGCGGCGGGCAGCCGGAGCGCGCCGACGATGGCCCGCTCGCGGCCCCGCCACCCGTTGCCGATCATGTGCCCGTTCCGCCGCTCACCCACGCCGCGCCTCCTCCGTTCCCCGTCGCTGCTCGATCGTCAATGCCACCTCCGCCGGTCCGCCGGCGCGCTCGACGTCGATCCACGTGACGTCGGGCTCGCGCTGGAACCAGGTCCACTGTCGCTTCGCGTATCGTACCGTGTCCCGCTGCATCAGGCGGAGAGCCTCGTCGCGCTCGAGCCCGCCCGCGATCACCCGGACGAACTCGCGATAGCCGATGCCGTGCAACGCCGGGAGATCGGCGCCATGGCCGCGTGCGAGGAGGGCGCGCACCTCGTCTTCCAGCCCTGCCGCGACCATCGCGGCGGCGCGGCCGTGCAGGCGGCGCGCCAGCGCCCGGCGGTCCATCGTCAGGCCGACGTACGTCACCGCGTAGTCCGCGACGCGCCCTTGCCATTGCCGCTCGTCCAGGGCCGGCATCCCCTGCTCCAGCCGCTCGAGCGCGCGGATCACCCGCACCGTGTCGTTCGGGTGCAGCCGCCGCGCCAGCACGGGTGACGCTGCCTGCAGGCGCGCGTGCAGCTCCGAGCGCCCTTCCCTCGCCGCGATCCCCGCCAGCTCCTCGCGGTATGCGAGATCCGCGGGCGGCGCCGGATCGAGGCCGCGCAGCAACGATCGCACGTAGAGCCCGGTGCCGCCAACGACGGCCGGGATCCGCCCGCGCCGGTGGATCTCTTCGATCGCCACGGCCGCGTCGACACGGAAGCGTGCGGCCGAGTAGCGGTCGTCCGGGTCGATCACGTCGATCAGGTGATGCGGCACCGCCGCGCGCTCCGCCGCCGTCGGCTTGCCCGTCGCGACGTCCATGCCACGGTAGACCTGGCGCGAGTCCGCGCTTACGACCTCGATCGGCAGGCGGCGGGCGAGGGCGACGGCCGCGGCGGTCTTGCCCACGCCCGTCGGGCCGACGATCACGATGAGGGGGATCGTTCGCTCCACGTCCACCGCCATCATCTCACCATTTCAGCTCACCGCTCGGCTCGCCACGCGGCTCACCTCGCACGATGCTTATTTCACGGCTCGCGGGCCGGCCGGCGGCCGGCCCCGTGCACCCCGCTCGGCTCGCCCCTCGACGCGGCTCACCTCGCACGATGCTTATTTCACGGCTCGGGGGCCGGCCGGCGGCCGGCCCCTCGCACACCGCTCGGCTCGCCGCTCGACGCGGCTCACCTCGCACTACCATGTCCTTCTCAGCTCGCGGCGGATGTCGCCGAGCGAGATGCGACTGACGGTGGGGCGGCCGTGGGGGCAGAAGTAGGGCGCGGCGGTGGCGGCGAGGTCGGCAACGATGCGCTCCATCTCTTCGGCCTCGAGCGGGGTGTTGGCCTTGATGGCGGCGTGGCAGGCCACGAACGACAGCACGCGGTCCAGGATGGGCTCGCCGGGCTTCGGGCCGGCAAGCTCTTCGACAGCGGCCTCGACGAGGCGCTTGGGCTGATCGCCCTTCAGCACGGTTGGCACCGCGCGCAGGACCACCTGGCGGCCGCCGAACCCCTCGAAGGCGAAGCCCAGCCGCTCGAGCGGCTCGCGGAAGCGCTCGAGCAGCGCGAGGCCCGCGGGCTCGAGCTCGACGGCCTCGGGAAACAGCAGCGTCTGCGACGGGGCCCGCCCCTCCTCGGCATCGGCCTTGAGGCGCTCGAAGATCACCCGCTCGTGGGCGGCGTGCTGGTCGAGGAAGAACACCTCGCGCTCGGACGAGGTCACGATGATGGTCTCCTGCACCTGACCGAGCACCCGCCCGAACTCGGCCCGGCCGTACGGCGCCGCGGCTTCGGCCCAGAGGACTGCCTGGCCGACCAACCCCGGCGCCGGAGCGCTGCTGATGGCGTCGGCGGCCCCGTCGGGCGGAAGCGCCGGGGTCGTGGCCACCCGGGGCACGACGCCCTGACGGCGGAGCGTCTCGCCCAGGGCGGTGACGAGCATCTCGTGGACGAGCCGGGGATGGCGGAACCGCACCCAGGCCTTCGTCGGGTGCACGTTGGCGTCGACGTCCGCGAACGGCAGGGTGACGGTGAGAGCGACCATCGGAAAGCGGTCGCGCGGAAGCAGCGGACGGTACGCTTCGAGGACGGCCTGGAGCAGCGCCGGGTCGCGCACGGGCCGCCCGTTGACGATCACGATGATGTCGTCGCGGCTGCCCCGCGTCAGGTCGGGCGGGCTCGCCAGCCCCCGCACGACGACGCCGTGCTCGGCGCGCTCGACCGCCAGCAGCCGCTCGGCGAGCGGATAGCCCCACAGCGCACCGACCCGGCCTCGCAGATCGGCCGCCGCCGGCGCGGTGAGGACGGGCCGGGCGTTGTTGGTGACACGCAGCTGGACCCCGGGATGGGCGAGCGCGAGGTGCCCGAGCGCCCGCAGGCTGGCGGCCAGCTCCGCCGCGGGCGACTTGAGGAACTTCAGTCGCGCCGGCGTGTTGAAGAACAGGTCGCTGACCTCGATGCTGGTCCCCGCGTCCGCGGGCACGGTGAGCCGCTGGTCGAGGGCCCCGCCGGCGCCGGTCAGGCGCATGCCCGCCGCCGCCTCGCGGGCCCGGCTCGTGATGGTGAAGCGCGACACCGCGCAGATCGCGGGCAGCGCCTCGCCCCGGAAGCCGAGCGTCGCGATGGCGTCCAGGTCGGCCTCGACCGCGAGCTTCGAGGTGGCGTGCCGCTCGAGGGCGAGGACGAGCTCGGCCGGGCTCATGCCGATCCCGTCGTCGACGACGCGGATCAGCGTGCCGCCGCCGTCACGAAGATCGACGGCGATGGCGCGCGCCGCGGCGTCCAGCGCGTTCTCGACCAGCTCCTTGACCGCCGAGGCCGGCCGCTCGACGACCTCGCCGGCGGCGATCTTGTTGATGAGGAGATCGGGCAGGCGACGGATCCGGGAGATGCTGCTCATGGCTTCAGGCGTTGTTGCCACTTGGCGAGGAGATTGAGCGCCTCGATAGGGGTGACGTGGGCGAGATCGAGGGCCGCGAGCTCCGCGGCGAGCGGCTCCGGCGCCGGAGGGGCGAAGAGTCCGAGCTGGGCGGCGTCACGCGCATCCGCGCTGCGCTGGCCCGTCGTCTCCATCTCGGCCAGCAGGGTGCGGGCACGCGCGATCACGGCCGCCGGCAGCCCCGCCAGCCGCGCGACCTGGATGCCGTAGCTGCGGTCGGTGCCCCCCGGGCGCACCTTGTGCAGGAAGATGATCTCGTCGTTCCACTCCCGCACCGCGACCGAGAAGTTGCGGATGCCCGACAGGCGCTGGGCCAGCGCGGTCAGCTCGTGGAAGTGGGTGGCGAAGAGCACCTTCGCCCCGGGGGCGCGGTCGTGCAGCGCCTCGACGACCGCCGCCGCGATGGCCTGGCCGTCGAAGGTCGAGGTGCCGCGCCCGACCTCGTCGAGGAGCACCAGGCTGCGGGGCGTCACGTTGTTGAGGATGTTGGCCGTCTCGACCATCTCGACGAGGAACGTGCTCTGCCCGCGGCCGAGATTGTCCTGGGCGCCCACCCGGGTGAACAGCCGGTCGACGACGCCGATGCGCGCCTCGCGCGCCGGCACCCACGCCCCGATCTGGGCGAGGATCACGATGTGGCCGGTCTGGCGCAGGTAGACGGATTTGCCCGACATGTTGGGCCCGGTGAGGATGACGATCCGCGCCTCGGCGTCGAGCGCGAGATCGTTGGGCGTCACCACCTCCCCCGCCCGCGCCTCCAGGACGGGGTGACGTCCGTCGACGATCAGCAGCTCGCTTCCCGTGTGGACCACCGGGCGCACGTGCCCGCGCAGGTGGGCGACCTCCGCCAGCGCGGCCACGACGTCCAGGCGGGCGATGGCGCGCGCGGTCGCGAGCAGCTCGGGCGCGCGCGCGGCGACCTGACGGCGGATCTCCTCGAAGAGCTCGTACTCGAGCCGGCGCCGGCGCTCGTCCGCGCCCAGCACCTTCGACTCGTACTCCTTGAGCTCGCCCGTCACGAAGCGCTCGGCGTTGGTGAGGGTCTGCCGCCGCTCGTACTCCGGCGGCACGCGCCCGGCCTGGGCGTGCGAGACCTCGATCCCGTAGCCGAAGACCCGGTTGAACCTTACCCGGAGGCTCGACAGCCCGGTGCGCGCGCGCTCCCGCTCCTCGAGCCCCGCGATCCACTGCCGCGCCGCGCGCGCGTCGGTGGCGATGGCGGCCAGCGCCGGGCTCCACGACTCGCGGATGAGCCCGCCGTCGTGCAGGGTGAGCGGCGGCTCGTCGACCAGCGCCTCGCGCAGCAGGGTCTCCAGCGCGTCGAGCGGCGCCAGGTCAGCCCGCACGGCGGCGATCACGGTGCCGCCCAGCCCGGCCACGCTCTCGCGCAGCTCGTCGAGCGGGGTCAGGCAGGCCCGCAGGCCCACGAGGTCACGCGCGTGGGCAACGCCCAGCGTCGCGCGGCTGGCCAGGCGCTCGAGGTCGCCGATCCGGCCCAGGCGCACGCGGATGGCGGCGCGCACGGCGGGAGTGTCCACCAGGGCGCCGATGGCATCCTGGCGCTCGCCGATCGCCTCGGGCTCGACGAGCGGCCGCAGCAGCCACTGGCGCAACAGCCGTGCCCCCATCGGCGTGGTGGTGGCATCGAGGACGGCGAAGAGGCTGGCGCGCGCGTCGCCCGCGCGGGATTCGAGCAGCTCGAGGGTCTCCACCGCCGTCGCGTCCAGGCCCATGACCCCGGTCGATGCCAGGCGCTGCAGCCGGGTCAGGTGGCCGAGGGCGTCGCCCTGCGTCGCCCGGGCGTAACCGAGCGCGGCGGCGGCCGCGCCGAGGCCGAGCGTCATGTCGGCCACCCCGAACGGCTCGAGCGACGGCACACCGAAGTGCGACCGCAGATCATCGATGGCGTGCTTCGGCGCGAAGGCGGCGGGATCGCAGTACGTCAGCGTGGCGCCGGTGTCGGCGAGGCACGCGAGCACGTCGGGGCGCTCGCGCATGCTCTCGGGCAGCAGCACCTCGGCCGGGCGACGCAGCAGCGCCGCGGCCAGCACGCGCTCCTCACCCGGGCCATCCTCGCCGGCCCAGAACTCGCCGGTCGAGACGTCGAGCAAGGCGACGCCGGTGCCCTCGCGGCCGCGGGCGAGGGCGAGCAGGAAGTTGTTGGCGCCCCCGCGCAGGTACGCGGTGTCGGTGACGGTGCCCGGGGTGATCACCCGGACCACGTCCCGGCGCAGGAGCTTCCTCCCGCGGCCCGGCGCCTCCATCTGCTCGCAGATGGCGACCTTGCGGCCGGCCTGGATCAGGCGGCCGACGTACGTCTCGACCGCGTGGTGGGGGATGCCGGCCATCGGCACGCCCTGGCGCGCCGTCAGCGTGATCGACAGCCGCCGCGCGCCCTCCTCGGCGTCGTCGCTGAACAGCTCGTAGAAATCGCCGAGCCGGAAGAGCAGCAGGTGATCGGGAAAGCGCGATTTCACCTCCCGGTACTGCTGCATCATCGGCGTTGCCTCAGTCACCCGGCGCCTCGCGCAGGCGCGCCCACGTGACCTCGAGCGCCTCCGGCAGCACGCGCACCTCGCCCAGGACGGGCATGAAGTTGCAATCACCGGCCCAGCGCGGAACGACGTGCACGTGCAGGTGTCCCTCGATCCCGGCCCCGGCCGCCCGGCCCTGGTTGATCCCGATGTTGAAGCCGTCGGGCCGGTAGACGCGGCCCAGCATGCGCGTCGCGTCGCCCGTCAGCGCCATGGTATCGGCCAGCTCGTCACGGGTCGCCTCGGCGAGGCTCGAGACGTGACGGTTGACCACCGCCATCAGGTGGCCCGAGGTGTAGGGATAGCGGTTCAGGATCAGGTACGCACGCTCGCCGCGGCGCAACACGAGGTGCTCACGATCGTGCGCGGGGGAGGCGGCGAGGGCCGTGCAGAAGATGCAACCGGTAGCCACGGGGATCGCGTCGGACGCGCCAGCCACGTAGGCCATCCGCCAGGGCGCCCAGAGGCGATTCACGCCGCCGGGGTGGCCCTCACGCGTTCACGAGCTCGCGCAGTCGCTTGCCGACCTTGAAGAAGGGCACGCGCTTGTCGGGGACGTCGACGCTGCTGCCGGTCTTGGGGTTGCGGCCCTTGCGCGAGTTGCGCCGGCGTATGCGGAAGCTCCCGAATCCCCGCAGCTCCACCTTGTCGCCCTTGGCCAGAGCGTCGGTGATGTTGTCGAAGATCGTGTTGACGATGGTCTCGGTCTCCTTCTTGGTCAGGTTGGAGATCTTGGAGACCTCGTCGATCAGCTCCGCTTTGGTCATCGTCGTCGGCTCCCTTGTCCCCGTCCCTGGCAAGGACAGCCCAAACGCTAGCACGCGACTCCTGAGAATGTCAACCGGCGCGGGTAGTTAGAGAACATCGTCGGGTCACGGCCGGCGCCGTTGCTCCGGGCGATGGGCCGCACGACGCCCGCCCGGACGGGGAGTTCACGGCCGAAGGCTCACACGGGGGTCGAGAGTATCGCTGGAACATGCCGATTCAATCCATGAGATACAGCGGCTTCTTGAACACCGGCAGCGGCAACGCCGGTGCCAGCACGGAGGCCGGGCCGAGCCCGAGCCGGTTTTGCAGGAGGTCGGAGAGCGAGAAGCGTTTCCGCGGCTGGATGACCCGCGGCGGCACGGGGAGGCCGGCCAGCTGGGCAGCCTGGTTCACGGCGTCCTCGAGCCCGCCGAGCGCGTCGACCATGCGGAGATCCTTGGCCTGGCTGCCCGAGACGATCCGGCCGTCGGAGAACTGAAGCACGGTGCCGCGGTCGAGCTTGCGCCCTTCCGCCACCGCCGTGATGAACTGCGCGTGGACGTCGTCGAGCATGGCCTGCAGGACGCGCCGCTCCTCCGGGGTCATCGCGCGCGCGAAGTTGCCGACGTCCTTGAACTGTCCGGCCTTCACCACCACGTAATCGACGCCGACCTTCTTGAGCAGCACCTCGACGTTGGCGGTCTGCATGATGACGCCGATCGAGCCCGTCAAGGTGCCGGGGTTCGCCCAGATGCGGTCCGCCGCCACGGCGACGTAGTAGCCGCCGGACGCGGCCACCGCGCCGAGCGAGGCGACCACGGGCTTGCCCGCGGCGCGGATCCGCCGGAGAGCCTGATGCAGCTCCTGGGTGGGCCCGACCACCCCGCCGGGGCTGTCGATCCGCACCACCACCGCGCGCACCATGGCATTGTCACGGTAGCCGCGGAGCTCGCGGACGAGGTCGTCGACGTCCAGGATGGCGCCCTCGATCTGGACGATCGCCACCCGCGGGCCAAACCCCAGCCCGTCGCCGCCTCCGCGCGCCAGCGAGGCCCCCGTCGCGACGAAGAGCCCCACCACCGCGAGATAGACGAGGAGGGTGAGGCCGACGACGGCGAGCCGCCGGCCCATGCTAGCGCCTACTCCTCTTCCTCGTAGTCGTAGTCACCGCCCCGCTGCTTGCCCTTGCGGCGACGGCCGCCGCCGCCACCGCCCGGGGCCTCGGCGCCGTAGTCCACCGCGTGGGCCAGCTCCTTGAGGCTGAGGCCGATGCGGCGCTCGTTGGAGTCGACCCGGATGACGAGCAGCGTGAGCTCGTCGCCCACGCTCACCAGCTCGTCGGGGCGGCTGATCGGCCGGTTCGACATCTGCGAGATGTGCAGCAGGCCGTCCACGCCCGGCTCCAGCTCGACGAACGCGCCGAAGTCGGTCAGGCGCACCACCCGGCCGGTCACGCGCGAGCCCATCGGGTAGCGCTGCGCCACCGTGGCCCACGGGTCGGGCTGGATCTGCTTGAGGCCGAGCGAGATCCGCTTGTTGTCCTTGTCGATGTTGAGGATCTGGGTCTCGATGTCCTGCCCCTTCTTGAGCACCTCGGAGGGGTGCCCGACGCTGCGCGTCCAGGACATGTCGGAGATGTGCAGCAGCCCGTCGACCCCCGGCTCCAGCTCGACGAACGCGCCGAAGTCGGTGAGGTTGCGGACCCGGCCGGCCACGCGCTGGCCCGGGACGTAACGCTCGTCGATGGTCGCCCACGGGTCGGGCTCGGCCTGCTTCATGCCGAGCGAGATCCGCTTGGCGCCCTTGTTGACCTCGAGCACGATCACCTCGACCTCGTCGCCCTGGTTCACGAGCTTGGAAGGATGGCGCACCCGGCGGGTCCACGACATCTCCGAGACGTGCACCAGGCCCTCGACCCCGGGCTCGAGCTCGATGAAGGCGCCGTAGTTGGTGAGGCTCACCACCTTGCCCTGGGCCCGCGTGCCGACCCGGTACTTCTCCTCGACGTGCTCCCACGGGTCCGACGACTTCTGCTTGAAGCCGAGCGAGACGCGGCCGGTCTCCCGGTCGAAGTGCAGGACGATGACTTCGACCTGATCCCCGACCTGGAACATCTCCGCGGGATGGCCGACCCGGCCCCAGCTCATGTCGGTGACGTGCAGCAGGCCGTCGATGCCGCCGAGGTCGATGAAGGCGCCGTAGTCGGTGATGTTCTTGACCGTCCCGGTCAGGATCATGCCCTCGTGCAGGACCTCGAGGGTGTGCTTCTTCTTCTCCTCGCGCTCCTCCTCGAGGACCGCGCGGCGAGAGAGCACCACGTTGCCGCGACGCCGGTTGAGCTTGATCACCTTGGCGCGGATCGTCTGGCCCATGAGCAAGGCCAGGTTCTTGACCGGGCGGAGATCGACCTGGGAGCCGGGCAGGAAGGCCTTGACCCCGACGTCGATGGCGAGCCCGCCCTTGACCACCTCGACGACCCGCCCCTCCACGGGGCGGTTCTGCTCGAAGGCGCGTGTGATCACGTCCCAGACCCGGATCTTGTCGGCCTTGTCCTTCGACAGGACGATCAGGCCCTCGGAGTCCTCCTTGGCCTCGAGGTAGACGTCGATCTCCTCGCCGACCTTGGGCACGCTCCCGCTGCGGTGGAACTCCTCGATCGGGATCGAGCCCTCGCTCTTGTAGCCGACGTCGACGAGGACCTCGCTCGAGCTGACGTGGACCACGCGGCCGCGAACGACCTCGCCCTCCTCGAACTCGCTGAGGACCTCCTTGTCGTACCAGTCCTCCATCCGCTCCTCGGTCACCCCTTCGTCGCCCTCCTTTCGAGGTGTGCCGAGAGTGCTGCGCGGTTCATCCTTCTCCATGCTGCCCGTTCCTCCCATGCATATATTTTGACCGGCGCTGGGGGCCTCCCTTGCCCATGCCGCCGACTGCGCGCATCTCGACGGGGGACACCGCGGCCGGCGACGGGCCTTCCACGGCGTCTCGAAGGCGTGCGATTGCTGCCATCATCTCGCGGCTGGCAACCTCGTAAGCGTCCTTTCGGGTGCTCCCGGGGGCCACGTCGAACCGCAGGGGGGGCCCGAAGGTGACGGTCACGCGTGCCGGCCTGGGCAGCGTGCGGCCTCGCGGCCACGCCTGGCCGGTGCCCTGCACGTACGCGGGCACCACGGACGCGCCGCTCAGCACGGCCAGCATCCCGGCGCCAGCCTTCGCCTCGCGCAGCACGCCCTCCGGCCCCCGGGTCCCCTCGGGGAAGAGGAGGAGGGCGCCGCCCTCCTGCAGCACGCGGAGCGCCGTGCGGAGCGCGCCCGCGTCCGTGCCCTCGCGGCGAACCGGGCGGGCGTTCAGGCGCCGGATCAGCCCTCCGAACAGCGGGATCCGGAACAGCTCGGCCTTGGCCAGGAACGAGACCGGCCGTGGGCACATCCCGCCCACCACCGGGGGATCCAGCAGGCTGGAGTGGTTCGCCACCACCAGCACCGGGCCCGTCGCCGGCACGTGCGCCTGCCCCCGCCGGGAGGCGCGGAAGAGCAGCCGCAAGAGCGCGACCGCGACCGGTTTCAGGATCGCGTACAGCACAGTCGCTCCACCGCCCTCAGCATGACCTCCACCACCTGCGCCGCCGTGAGGCCCGAGGTGTCGATCGTGATCGCGTCGGACGCGGGCCGCAGGGGCGCCAGTGCCCGCCCGCGGTCCTGCGCGTCGCGCCGGACGATCTCCTCCCGCACCGTCTCGATCGGCAGCACGGCGCCACGCCCGGCAAGCTCCTCGTGACGCCGGCGCGTGCGCGCCTCCAGCGAGGCGTCGAGGAAGAACTTCAGCTCGGCGCCCGGGCACACCACGGTCCCCGTGTCACGTCCTTCCAGCACCACGCCGCCGCCCGCGGCGAGCGCGCGCTGCAGCGGCGTGACCTTGTCGCGCACCGGCGCCAGCATGGTCAGCCGCGAGGTCGCCTCGCCGACCTCCGGGGAGCGGATCTCCCCCGTCACGTCACGGCCGTTCAGGTAGACCCGATCGTCGCCCAGCGCGACCTCGACATCGTCGAGGTGCCGCCGGAGCTCGGGCGAGTCGTCCGGTGGCAGCCCCGCGCGCAGCACGCCCAGCGCGAGCGCGCGATACATCGCGCCGGTGTCGAGGAGGCGGTAGCCGAGCCGCTCCGCGAGCAGGCGCGCTGCGGTGCTCTTGCCCGCCCCGGCCGGGCCATCGATGGTGATCACCGGCTCGCGCTCGCCGCCTCTCATGCCTCGGCGCTCACCGCCTCGCCTCCCGCCAGCGCGTTCAGGGTGGCCGCGAAGCGCGGGAACGACGTCGCGATGCAGTCCGCGTCCTCGATCACGGTCTCGCCGTCGGCGACCAGGCCGGCGACGGCGAGCGCCATCGCCACCCGGTGATCGCCGCCGCTCTGCACGGTGGCGCCGCGCAGCCGCGCCCCGCCCTCGACGAGCAGCCCGTCCGGCCGCTCCTCGAGCCGCGCGCCCATGCGCGAGAGCTCGCGCGCCAGCGCGGCGATGCGGTCCGACTCCTTGACGCGCAGCTCGCCGGCGTCGCGGATCTCGCTGCGGCCCCGCGCGAGCGCGGCGGCCACGACGAGCACCGGGACCTCGTCGATCAGGCGCGGCACGAGCGCGCCGCCCACGCTGGCGGGCTCGAGCGCGCTCGTCTCGACGGTGACCGTGCCCAGGGGCTCGCCCTCGCCTGGTGGCTCTGCCACCACGCGCAGGCGGGCCTGCATCGCCTGCAGCACCTCGAGGATCCCCGTCCGCGTGGGATTCAGGCCGACGCCCGCGACGCTGACGCGGGCGTCGGGCACCAGGAGGCCGGCCACGAGCAGGAACGCCGCCGACGAGATGTCGCCGGGCACCGTGACCGCGCCGGCGGTCAGCGCGCCCTGGCGGATGGTGACGGTGGGCCCGGCGACCTCCAGGCGCGCCCCGAACTGTCGCAGCATGCGTTCGGTGTGGTCGCGCGAGGCCGCCGGCTCGACCACGCTCACCGGGCCGTCGGCCGAGAGCCCGGCCAGGAGCACCGCCGACTTCACCTGCGCCGACGCCACGGGCAGCTCGTACGTGAGCGCGCGCAGGGCGGCGGCGCCGCGAATCGCCAGCGGCAGGCGCGTGCCGTCGGCACGCCCGACGATCGTGGCGCCCATCCGTGAGAGCGGCTCCGCCACGCGCTTCATCGGGCGGCTGCGCAGGGAGGCGTCCCCGGTGAGGAACGTCCAGAAGGGCCGGCCGGCCACGAGCCCGATGAGCAGGCGCGCGGTCGTGCCGGAGTTCCCGCAGTCGATGACGTCCGGCGCCTCCCGCAGCCCGTCGAGCCCCACCCCCGCGATCCGGTAGTGACCGGGCCCCTTGTGCGTGACCTCGGCGCCCAGGGCCTCGACGGCCGTCAGGGAGCGCAGGCAGTCCTCGGCCTCGAGAAACCCCTGCACCTCCGTGAGGCCCTCGGCGATGGCGCCGAAGAGCGCCGCGCGATGCGAGATGGACTTGTCGCCGGGGACCGACGCCTCGCCGGCGAGGCGGCGGACGGGCCGCACGCGGAGCCTCACGACACGCTCCGGCGGGCGACGGCGATCCGGGCGAGCGCGGACTCGAGCGCCGCGCCGTCGCGGCCCTCGATCTCACCGCGCAGCTCGGCGACCGCGGCGTCCAGCGCGTCGAGGGCGCCGAGGATCGCGTCGCGGTTGGCGAGGAAGACGTCGCGCCACATCACGGGATCGCCCGCCGCGATGCGCGTGGTGTCGCGGAAGCCGCGCGCGGCCAGGCCGAGGGCGGCGGGCTCGAAGCGCAGCACGGCGTCGACGAGGGCGCAGGCGACGAGGTGCGGCAGGTGGCTGATCGCCGCGACCGCGCGGTCGTGCGCCGCCGCGTCCATGGTGACGAGACGCGCGCCCAGCGACTCCCAGAACGCGCTCACGCTCTTGACCACGCGGACCTCGGTCGTCTCGGCCGGCGTCACCACGACCGTGGCGCCGCGGAAGAGATCGGCCCGGGCGTCGGCGTAGCCGCTCTTCTCGGAGCCCGCCATGGGATGGCTGCCGACGAAGGCGAACGGCCGCGTGCGGGCCACGCGCGCGGCCGCGGCCACGATGCCGGCCTTGGTGCTGCCCACGTCGGTGACCACCGTCTCGCCGCCGGCCGCCGCCGCGACGGCGTCGAGCTGGCGCTCGATCGTCGCCACGGGCCCCGCGAGCACGACGAGATCGGCGCCGCGCACGCCGTCGGCGAGGTCCGTGGTGATCCGGTCCAGGGTGCCGTCCTGGCGCGCGCCGTCGAGCCGCGCGAGGTCGCGCCCCACGCCGATCACCTCGCGGGCGAGGCCCTCGGCGCGGGCGGCCTTGGCCACCGAGCCCCCGAGCAGGCCGACGCCGACGACGGTGAGCCGCTGGAGCATCCTACCTCCCGAGCACCTTGCGGAGGGCCTTGGCGAGCTTGCGGTTCTCCTCCGGGGTGCCGACGGTGATGCGCAGCGCCGTCTCCATCCCGAAGGGCGTCATGGGCCGCACGATCACCCCTTCGTGCAGGAGCTTCTGGTAGATGTCGTTGGCGCTCCGCCCCACGTCCACGAGGATGAAGTTGGCCCGCGAGGGCGCGAACTTGAGCCCCAGCGCGTTGAACTCGTCGAGGAGGAAGTGCCGGCCGGCGTCGATCATCCGCACGCACTCGAGCACGTGCGCCTCGTCTTCCAGGGCGGCCAGGGCGGCCACCTGCCCGATCGAGTTCACGTTGAAGGGCTGGCGGATGCGGTTCATCAGCGCGGTGGCGTCGGGGTCGGCGAGGCCGTAGCCGACGCGGAGCCCGGCCAGGCTGGTGGCCTTGGAGAACGTGCGCAGCACGATTACCTTGCGCCCCTGCTTGACGTAGTTCAACGTGTCGGGGAAATCCGGGCCGAGCGCGAACTCGATGTACGCCTCGTCGAAGACCACGATGGTGTGCGCGGGCACCCGCGCCATGAAGTGCTCGACCTCGCTCGCGGTCACGATGGTCGCCGTCGGGTTGTTCGGGTTGGCGATGAACACGATCTTGGTCAGCGGCGTGATGGCCCGCGCCATCGCCTCGAGGTCAAGACGGTAGTCCTTGAGCATCACCATGACCCGGACGCCGCCCGCCGCCTGCACGATCATCGGATACACGACGAACGAGGGGTGCGGCACGACCGCTTCGTCACCGGGCCGGAGGAAGGTGCGCACGAGCAGCTCGATCAGGTCGTTGGAGCCGTTGCCCAGGATCACCTGCTCCGCCATCACGCCGTGCTTCTTGGCCAGGGCCTGGCGCAGGTAGAAGCCGCTGCCGTCGGGGTAGCGGTTCAGCTGATGGAGGGCGGCGATCACGGCGCGCTGGACGCGGTCCGAGGGCGGCAGCGGATTCTCGTTCGAGGCGAGCTTGATGGCGTCGTGGATGCCGAGCTCCCGCTCGAGCTCCTCGATCGGCTTCCCGGGCTCGTAGGGCGCGATGCCCAGGATGTGTTCGTTGGCCAGCGATTCCCACTGCGTGTGCATGCCTTCTCCTCAGGCCGCCGGATAGGATCCGAGGACCTTCATGAACAGGGTCCGGCCCGCGACCTCGCCGAGCGCCGCGGCGACCGGCGCGGTGTCGCGATGGCCTTCGAAGTCGACGAACATCACGTACTCCCACGGCCTCCGCTTGGCCGGCCGCGATTCGATCTTGGTGAGGTTCAGCCCGGCGCGCGCGAAGGGCTCGAGGATGCGGTAGAGCGCGCCGGGCTCGTTCGGCATGGCGAAGAGGATCGACGTCTTGTCCCGGCCGGTCGGGCCCACGCCCCGCCGGCCGACGACGAGGAAGCGCGTCGTGTTCGAGGCGTTGTCCTCGATGTGCGCTCTCAGGATCGGCACGCCATAGAGCTCGGCCGCCAGCTCGGAGGTGATCGCGGCCACCGTCACGTCGCTCGCCGCGATCTCCGCCGCGGCCGCCGTGGAGGTCGTCTCCGCCGTGGGCACCTCGGGCAGGTTCTGGGCGAGCCAGCCGCGGCACTGCGCGAGCCCTTGCGGGTGTGACATGACCGTCTTGATCTCGGTGAGGTCCCGCGCGCGCGAGAGGAGATTCTGGGTGATGGGCAGGTAGCGCTCGCCGCAGATCACGGCGTCCGAGTCGATGAGCCGATCGAGGGTGACGTTGACGGCGCCCTCCGTCGTGTTCTCGACCGGCACCACGCCGAACTCGGCCTGGCCGCGCTCCACGTGCTCGAAGATGTCGACGATGGCGCGCGCGGGTCGGTACTCGACGGAGGCCCCGAAGTGCTGGAGGGCCGCCTGGTGGGTGAAGGTCCCCAAGGGGGCGAGATAGGCGACGGTCAGCGGCTGCTCGAGCGCGCGGCAGGCCGAGACGATCTCACGCCAGATCGCCCGCACGGAGAGCGCAGGGAGCGGACCGGCGCCGCGGCCGGTGATGCGGGCGAGCACCTCGGCCTCCCGTTCCGGGGCATAGGACGGCAGGTCCTGCCGTCGTTTGAGGTCTCCGATCCGGAGGGCGGCCTCGGCGCGCTGGTTGAGGAGGTTCAGGATCTGGTTGTCGAGGTCATTGATCCTGGAACGCCAATCGTCCAGGTCCATTGGGGACTCCTGACTGCCGCTCGGGGAATATCGGGCATTATAGGCCCACGTTTCGCCGGGGCGCAACTCACGGCACCGAGACGGCGGCGCGGAGCGCGCGCACCTCGCGCGGGGTGAGCGGGCGATGCGCGCCGACGGCCAGGGGCCCGAGCTCGATCGGGCCGAAGGCGACGCGGCGCAGGCGCCGCAGGGGGTGGCCGAGCGCCTCGCAGTACCGCTTCACCTCGTGCTTGCGTCCCTCCGCGAACGTCAGGCGCAGCCGGCTGCCCGCGCGCGCGGAGCGCAGCAGGGTGACGGCGAGCGGGCGCGCCGGACCGTCCGGGAGCGTGATCCCGTGCCGCCATCGCGCCAGCGCGGCGGGCGCCACCCGTCCCTCCACCTCCGCGTGGTAGACGCGCGCCACGCCGTAGCGAGGATGCAGGAGCCGGTGGGTCAGCGTCCCGTCATTGGTGAGGAGCAGCGCCCCCTCGACGTCCACGTCGAGGCGGCCCACCGGATAGAGCCGCGCGCCCGAGGGCACGAGCTCGGTCACCACCGCGCGGCCCTCCGGGTCGCGGCGCGTGGTGACGTAGCCACGCGGCTTGTTGAGCAGGACGTACTCGTGGGCCTGGGCGGCGGGCAACGGCCGGCCGTCGACCGTGATCGTGTCGCGGGCGGGATCGGCGTGGGTCGCCGGCTCGCGGGTCACCACGCCGTTGACGGCGACGCGCCCCTCGACGACGAGGCGATCAGCGCCCCGGCGGGAGGTCAGGCCCGCCTGCGCCAGGAGCTTGTTGAGCCGGACCTTCGCCATCCGTCGCCGCCGGAGCGTCCGGAGAGGTCTCGGGCAGCACGAGATCGCCGTCCACCTTCGGCAGATCGCCGAGGTCCCTGAGCCCGAAGGCGACGAGGAACTCGCGCGTGGTCTCGTACACGTACGGCCGGCCGGGCGCGTCCTTGCTGCCGGCGATGCGGAGCAGCCGGCGCTCGAGCAGGTTCTCGAGCACCGCCTCGGAGTTCACCCCGCGCACGGCGTCCACCTCCGGACGCGACACCGGCTGCTTGTAGGCGACGATGGCGAGGGTCTCCAGCGCCGGGCGCGACAGGCGCGCGCGCGTGCGGCTCCTGGCCAGGCGCATGAGCCACGGCGCCACGTCCGGGCGCGTGACCATGCGGTAGCCACCCCCGACCTCGGCCACGGCCAGCGCGCGTCCCTCGCTGTCGTAGCGCGAGCGCAGCTGCTCCACCAGGGCGCGGGCTTCCCGCGCGTCGGCGAGGTCGAGCACCTCGCGGATGCGCTCGGCCTCGAGCGGCGAGTCCGACGCGAACAGGAGCGCCTCGACGACGTCAGAGGGGCTGGGCATCACGCACGGCCTGCGCGGCTGTCTGGGGCACGCTTCCCTCCGGGGTGCGCTCGATCACGATGTCACCGAAGAGCTCGGTCTGCTGCGTCCGGATGCGGCCGAGACGCACGAGCTCGAGCACCGCGAGAAGCGACACCACGATCTCCGCGCGGCGGTTGTCGGGTCCGGCCAGCGACGAGAAGAGCAGCGACCAGGTGTCGCGCAGGACGGAGAGGATCTCCGTCATGCGGTCGAGGAGCGACGGCGCCTCGGGCTCGACGTCGCGCGGCCGCCGGCGGAGCTGCTCCTCGATGAGCCGGCGCAGCGCCGTCTCCAGCCAGTGCACGCTCAGGTCCTCCAGCGGCACGTCGCCGGGCGGCGGCAGCTCGCTCACCCTCCGGCCCCAGACCAGCGCCTGCTCGGCCTCGCGCGCGGCGAGCCAGCTCCCCAGCGCCTTGACCCGCGCGTACTGGCGCAGGCGCTCTTCGAGCTCCAGGCGCAGGGCCTCGCCCTCCTCGTCGAGGATCTCCTCGGCCGTCTCGTCGGGCGGCACCAGGAGCTTCGACTTGAGGTAGATCAGCGTGGCCGCCATCACGAGGTAGGTGCCGGCGGCCTCGAGGTCCTGGAACTGCATGGCCTCGAGGTGGGCGACGTACTGATCGGTGATGGCGCGCACGGGCAGGTGGCTCAGGTCGATCTCGTTGGTCCGGCAGAGGTGCAGCAGGAGGTCGAACGGGCCCTCGAACTCGCCGACGCGGAGCGTGAGCTCGCCGGATGGGGACGGCGCGGTCGTCACGGGGTGAGCGTCACCACGCGGTGGACCTCGGCCATGGTCGCTTCCGAAACCGCCCGCGCCCGCCCGGTCCCCGCCCTGAGGATGTCGACGATGAGGTCGGGCTTCTCGACGTACGTCTGTCGCCGCTCCCGGATGGGGCCGAGCGCCGGCTCCATGTGCCGGAGCAGGACGTCCTTGCAGTCGAGACAGCCGATGCCCGCGGTGCGGCAGCCCGTGGCCGCCCACGCGCGATCCGCCTCCGGGGTGAAGATCCGGTGCAGGTCGAAGACCGGACAGACGTCGGGGTTGCCCGCGTCGGTGCGCCGCTTGCGCGCGGGATCCGTCACCATCGGACGGATCTTGGCGCGCAGCGTCTCCGCAGAGTCCGACAGGTAGATGGCGTTGTCGTACGACTTCGACATCTTCCGCCCGTCGGTGCCCGGCACCTTGGGGATCTCGGTGAGCTTGGCCTGGGGCTCGGGGAACACCGGCCCGAACTCGTTGTTGAACCGGCGCGCCACCTCGCGGGTCAGCTCCACGTGGGGCACCTGGTCGGCGCCCACGGGGACCCACTGCGCCTTGTACATCAGGATGTCGGCCGCCTGCAGGAGCGGGTAGCCCAGCAGGCCGTAGGACGGCGAGGCGATGCCCAGCTGCTCCACCATCTCCTTGTAGGTCGGCACGCGCTCCAGCCAGGCGACCGGCGTGATCATCGAGAACAGCAGGTGGAGCTCCGCGTGGGCGGGCAGCCACGACTGCACGAACAGGGTCGAGCGGTCGGGATCGAGCCCCGCGCCGAGCCAGTCGGCGAGCATCTCGATGGTGTGGCGTGGCACCTCGTGGACTCTTTCCGGCCCCGTGGTCAACGCGTGCCAGTTGGCGACGAAGAAGAAACAGTCGTACGTGTCTTGCAGCCGCACCCAGTTGTCGAGCGCGCCGAGGTGGTTGCCGAGGTGGAGGTTGCCCGTGGGCCGCATCCCCGAGAGCACGCGCTCTCTGCCGCCCGTCATCGTCGCGCTCCCTCGAGGATCTTCGCCGAGCGCATGAAGACATAGTACGCGTAGAGCGCGGCGAGCAGAAGCCCTCTCCAGCCGTCGAGGAAGCCCCGCTTCACCACGTACATGGAGAGGAAACGGCCGAGCGGGCGGAGCACGACGTCGCGGCTCCGGGCCCGGCCGCCCGCGGCCAGCCACTCGGCGGCGGCCAGGGTGGAGTACCGGTTGGCTCGCTCGAGGAAGTCCGTGACGTCGCGGTAGCTGCGGTGCACCAGCGGCGCGCCGAGGCGCGCCACGCGGCCCTCGATCGCGACCGACTCGTGCACGGCGCGCTCGGGGAAGCGGCCGTGGTGGCGCCGGAGCAGCCGCACCTGCCAGTCGGGATAGAGGCCTCCGTGACGGACGACGGCGCCCCAGAAGACGTTCTCGCGCGGCACCGCGTAGCCGTCGGCGGTCCCCTCGCCCGCGATGACGGAGGCGATCGCGTCCCTCAGCGCGGGCGAGACCTCCTCGTCGGCGTCGAGCGAGAGGATCCAGTCGCCGGTGGCCTGCGCGAGCGCGAAGTTCTTCTGGGCGGCGTAGCCGGGCCACGGGCGCACGATCACGCGATCGGTGAACTCGCGTGCGACCTGGACCGTCTTGTCGGACGACTCGGCGTCCACCACCACGATCTCGTCGGCCCAGGCCGCGCTCAGCAGGCACGCGCGCAGCCGGTCCTCCTCGTTGAGGGTGACCACGACGACCGACACCCGCGGCCGCGTCATCCGAGCGCCTCGCCCGCCAGGCGCAGGACCTCGCCCACGGTGATCGACGTCATGCGGCCGTCCGGCGCGGCCAGCGCGCGCTGCCCCGGGCCGTACGGGCCATTCCGCGCGGCGGGCGTGGGGCCGAAGAGGCCCACGCAGGGCGTGCCGACGGCTGCGGCGAGGTGAAGCGGACCCGTGTCGGCGGCAACGACCACGCTCGCCCGCCGGAGCACGGCGATCAGCTCGTGCAGGTCCGTCGGGGGTGCCAGGACCACGCCCGGCGCGCGGACACCCTCGACGACGTCGCGGGCGATGCTGTCCTCGCCCGGCCCCCACACCACCAGCACGCTGGCGGCGAGGTCCGCGGCCAGCCGCTCGCCGAGCTCGCGGAAGCAGGCCGGCGGCCAGCGCTTGTCGTCGCGGCCCGCGCCGGGATTCAGCACCACCAGCCGCCGGCGCGCCTTGAGCCCGGCGGCGGCGAGGATCTCGTCGGCGCGGACCTCGGCTCTCGGATTCGGGGGCAGACCGAAGGTGACCCGGTCGGGCGGAACGCCGAGGGGCGCGAGCAGCCCGAGGCATTCGTCGACGGCGTGGGCGGCGCGCGGCGGCAGCGCGACGCGGCGGTTCGTGAAGAGCGCGCTGAGCGGCTCGCGGCACCAGCGCGCCTGGAAACCGATCCTCGCCGGGGCGCCCGTCGCGAGCGTGAGCATCCCGCTCTTCACGAGGCCCTGCAGGTCCAGCGCGACGTCGATGGTCAGGCGCCGGAGCTCCCGCCGCAACGCGCGGATCTCGCGGGCGGTCTCGAGCAGTGCCCGGGGCCCGCGCGGGCGGCGCCAGCGCCGGAGATCGGAGACGACCACTGCGTCCAGGGCCGGGTGGCCGGCCAGCAGCGCCGCCTCGCGCCGCTCGACGACCCACACCAGCCGCGCCTGGGGGCGCATCACGCGGAGTGCGCAGGCCACGGGCAGGGCGTGCACCACGTCGCCCAGCGCGGAGAGCTTGACGAGCGCGATGGTCTCGGCCATCAGGCCGCCGGCCCGAAGCGCGCGCGGATGAGCCCGATCAGGTCGCGCGTCGAATGGCGCTTGGGATCGCCGGCGATCCTCACCTCGCCGCCGCCCGCCGCCACGGTGGCGCGCTCGGGCACGGTCGCCTCCGTGTAGTCGGTGCCCTTGGCCTGCACGTGAGGCCGGAGCCGGGCGATGAGGCGGTCGGCCGTGTCGTCGTCGAAGACCACGACGTGGTCGACCGCGCGGAGCGACTGTAGTATTTCCTCGCGCTCGGCGGCCGGCATGAGCGGCCGGCCCGCGCCTTTCAATCGCGTCACGGCGTCGTCGGAATTGATCGCGACGATGAGCACGTCCCCGAGCTCGCGGGCCGCCTCGAGGTAGCGCACGTGGCCGACGTGCAGGAGGTCGAAGCACCCGTTGGCGAGGACGATGCGCTTGCCCTCGGCCCGGAGACGGTCGGCCAGGGCGGCCGCCTCGTCGACGGTCACGAGGCGGCGACGGGACGGAGGGTCTGGATGAGCTCTGTCTGCGAGACCGTCGCGGTGCCGCGCTTCATGACCACGAGCCCGCCCGCCATGTTGGCCAGCGTCGCCGCCTCGACGGCGCTCGCCTGCGAGGCCAGCGCCACCGTGAAGGCGCTGATGACGGTATCGCCTGCGCCGGTGACGTCGGCGATCTCGTCGGTCCCGTGGATGGGGATGAAGGTGCTGGCCCCTTCGCGCTCGAGGACGGCCATGCCCTGGCTGCCCCGGGTGATCACGAGCATGCGGCTGTCCAGCCGCTCCAGCAACTGGCGGCCGGCCTTCTCCACGGCGCGCTCGTCGTCGACGGCGGCTCCCGCGAGCTCGCCCAGCTCCGCCTCGTTCGGCGTGGCCGCGGTGATGCCGGTGAAGCGCGGCAGGTCGTAGCGGCTGTCCACCGTGATGACGGCGTCGCGCTCGCGCGCGATGGACCGCGCGCGCTCGAAGACGCGCGGGGTGACGGTGCCGTAGCCGTAGTCGGAGATCACGATGGCGTCCGCCTCCGCGGCGAGATCGGTCAGGCGCGCGAGCAGCGCGTCCTCCGTCGTGGGCGAGACCTCGCCGGCGGGCTCGCGGTCGAGGCGCACCACCTGCTGCCGGGTCGCCGGATAGCCGCCGGCCATGATCCGCGTCTTCACCGGCGTCGAGCGTCCCGCCTCGGTCAGCACGCCATCGGTCGCGATCCCGGCGCGGTGAAAGAGGGCCAGGAGCTCCTCCCCGCCGCGATCCCGTCCGACGACGCCGATCGGGATCACCCGCGCACCGAGCGCGTGCACGTTGTGGGCGGCGTTTGCGGCGCCCCCGAGGAGCACCTCACGCTCGGTGAACGTGAGGATGATGACGGGCGCCTCGCGGGAGATGCGCGAGGGCTTGCCGAAGAGGTACTCGTCGACGAGGAGGTCGCCGACGACGGCGATGCTGCGGGCGCGGAAGCTCTCGACGACGCCGCGCAGGCGGGCGGCGGCCCCGGTCACGCGGTCGTCCCCGCGATCATCCAGTCCACGGCGTCGAGCAGGTCCTCCGCCACGTGGTCGGGCGCCACCGTGAAGTGGCGCCGCCGGTACTCCCACTCGCCGAGCCCGTAGCCGGTCTTGACGAGCACCGCGCGTGCGCCGACGGCGCGGGCCACGGCGAGGTCGGAGGCCTTGTCTCCCACCACGACGGAGCGCGCCAGGTCGAGATCGAGATCGGTCGCGGCGCTCACGAGAAGTCCGGGACGCGGCTTGCGACACTGGCAGTCCGCGCGATACGGCGCCACGCCTTCCGTCGGGTGATGGACGCAGACGTAGATGCCGTCGAGGTGGGCCCCCTCGGCCTTGAGCTGCTCCACCAGCGCCTCGTGCACGGCGTCCAGCACGTCCTGGGAGAAATAGCCCCGCGCGATCCCGGCCTGGTTCGTCGCGACCACGGCCGCGATGCCGGCCTCGTTCAGCCTGCGGATCGCCGCTCCCGACCGGGGCAACAGCCGGAGGCGGCTGGGGTGGTTGATGTACCCCATTTCCTCGCTGAGCGTTCCGTCGCGATCGATGAAGAGAGCGCGCCGGACGGTCACAGCAGCAGTCTACGGCGAAGCTCCGGATTTCTCAAGGCAAATTGGACCAGACGCGCTCGAATCCGGCGACCTGAGCGGCGTAGGTGAAGGGCTCGGCCGAGCGGCGCGCGGCGAGACTCCATGCCGCGCTCCCGGCCCCGATGAGCGCGAGCGCATCGGCGACGGCCGTGGCGTCGCGCGGGGGCACCACGAACCCGTTGTCGCCCGGGACGATCACCTCGGCGCCGCCGGCCATCTCGCTGGTGACCACGGGCAGGCCGGAGGCCAGCGCCTCCAGGTGGACGTTGCCGAACGGCTCGTACCGGGCGGGGAGCACCAGCGCGTCGCCGGCCGCGTACCAGCGCTCGAGGTCCCGCCGCGGCCCCAGCCACGTCACGCGGCCGGCGACCCCGAGCCTCGCCGCGAGCGCGCGGTACGGCGCCTCGCCGCCGCGGCCGATGATCACCAGGCGCGCTGCGTGAGCGGGCGGCGCGGCGAGCGCCTCGATCGCGGTGGCGAGACCCTTGCGCTCGAACCCGCTCCCGACGAAGAGGGCGACGCAGGCCTCGTCGGAGAGACCGGCCTCACGCCGGACGGCGCGCCGCCAGGCCTCGCGGTTCCCCGGATGGAAGCGCTCGAGATCCACGCCGTTGTAGACCACGCTGACGCGCGCGGGCGCCACGCCGTAGAGCGCCTCGATCTCGCGCTTGCCGGCCCGCGCGATGGCGACGATGCGGGGTGTCCGCTCGAACACGCGCCGCTCGAGGGCGAGCACGATCCGGTGGTGCATCCCGCGGCCGCCCCCCTCGCGCGTGGCGAGGTAGGCGCGGTGACAGCCCTCCCCGGCCCGATAGACGTCCTGGCGAAGGGTCCGCTCGTGGCTCTGCACGACGTCCCAGCGGCCCCGGGCGACGAAGCGCGCCGCCGCGCACGCGAAGGCCACGGCGCGGACCGGCGCGGGCAAGGGCGGCAGGCGCAGGGTGTGGACGGTCACGCCCGCGACGGGCGCCTGCCCCGGCCGCGTCAGCACCTCGACGGCGTGGCCGCGCGCGCGGAGCGCGTGCACGAGGCCCGCCGTGGCCCGCTCGACACCGCCGTGGAAGGAGAAAGGCCGGGCGATGACCAGCACCCTCACCGCCGTGAGCCTCGCGCGCCGACCGCGTCGAAGAGCGGGAACAGCGACGCGCGTGCGGCGGTGAAGCTGTAGCGGTCCACGCACCGCGCGCGGGCGAGCCGCCCGAGCCGCGCGGCCTCCGGCGGATCGTCGAGCAGGCGGCGCAGCGCGCCGGCCAGCGCGCCGACGTCGCCGGGCGCGACGATCACCCCGCATCCCTCGAGGATCTCGGGGATCATCGACACGGCCGTCGAGACGATCGGGCGGCCGAGGGCCATCGCGTCGAACAGCTTGGCCGGCACCTGGCCCACGGTGTCGGCCGTCGCCAGCTGCGGGACGGCGACGACGTCGGCGGCCACGACGTAGCGCGGCACGTCGTCGAAGGCAATCTGCGCGACCGTCCGCACCCACGGCTGTTGAAGGTGCTCGCCGAGCGGCGATCCGGGGTCCACCCCCACCACGGCGAGCACCACGCCGGGGGCCAGCATGCCCACCGCGTCCACGAGGTGGCGCACGCCCTTGTAGGCCCGGGGAGTGCCGAGGAACATGACCACGCGCTCCCCGCCGAGGCCGAGCAGCGCCCGGCCCGCCGCGCGATCGAAGCGCTCGGGCGTCCACGCGTCGGTGTCGCGGACGTGCGGGACCAGCACGCCCCCGTAGCGGCGCTCGAGGAAGCGCGAGGCCACCGTCACCGCGTCCGCCCGCTCGCGCAGTCGCTCGACCAGCCACGTCCACGGCAACCCGTTGGGGTTGGAGACGTTGACGGCGCGCCCGAGGCGGCCCCAGAACCCGCCGCGCTGGAAGAAGCCGAGCTCCCAGTCGTCGACGTCGAGCACGAGCGGGCGCCGGCGTCGCGCGCGGGCCAGCAGACCGAGGCCGTAGCTCGTGGGCCGGAGCTTGGAGGCGTACAGGATGTCGCCGTCGGCGAGCGCGACGATCTCGCGCGCGGCCCGGGCGAAGCCGGGGTAGCGTCCGGCCGGCACCGCGCGATACGCCGTCTCGGACTTGCGGGCCGGGCCCCAGACGTCGTCGCCGAAGCGGGGACCGACCACCTCCACCTCGTACCGGGGGCGCAGCAGGCGGGCGAGCAGCTCGGCGCGGCCCGTCGCGTTGTCCGACAGGTCGAAGGCGAGGATCGAGACCTTCACGCGGCGACGAGGCGGGCGTAGTGGGCCTCGAGCGCCGCCGCGAGCCGCCCGCCCGAGTAGCGCTCGGCGACGAGCCGGTGTCCGGCCGCCCCGAGCCGCGCGCGCCGGCCGCCGTCGGCGAGCAGGCGCGCGAGCGCCTCGGCCAGGGCCACGGCGTCCCCGGCGGGGACCAGCAGCGCTGTCTCGTCGTGGGTCAGCACCTCGGGAACCGCCCCCACCCGCGAGGCCACGAGGGCCCGCCCGGCGGCCAGGTACTCGAAGACCACGCGGGACATGCCGTCGGACTCGAGCGGCGTGTAGAGCGCGACGTCCAGGGCCGCCATCACGGCGGGCACGTCGGCGGCGAAGCCGACCGTGGCCACCATGTCGTGAAGTCCCTGTCGCGCGATCGCCTCGCGCACGACGCCCTCGGTCGTGCCACGTCCGACGAACACCACGCGCGCCTTCACGCCCGCGGCGCGCAGGCGAGCCGCGGCGTCGACGACCACGCGGTGACCCTTCATCACCCGCAGCCCGCCGATCATGCCGACCACCGGCACGTCCGGAGCGCCGCCCAGCGCGACGCGCACGCGGGGATCCGCCGCGCGCGGCGCGTAGGCCTCGACGTCGGCCCCGCCGGGCAGCGCCACCACGCGCTCGGGCGACACCAGCCCGGCGGCGAGGTACTGGCCCCGGATCGCCTCGGTGACCGTGACCACGAGCGCGGTGGCGCGGCCGTACAGCCAGCGGTTGGCCGCGTGAGCGCGCACGGCGTGCGCGATGTGCCGCGTGCGAACGATGGGCCGCGGGGTCGCGCTGAGCCGGTTGGCCGCCGCGGCCAGCCAGTGCTCCTTGCCCCGGTGCACATGGATCAGGTCCACCCGCGGCAGCCAGGCGAGCAGGCGCCGGACGTCGCGCGTGTCGCGTGCAGGCCGGAGCCCGCTGCCGAAGGCGAAGGTCGCGACCCGCTCGACACCCTCGGCCCGCGCCCGATCGATGACCCGCGCCTCGGTGCCCTCGCGGCACCCGAGCGTGACGTCGTGGCCCCGCGCCGTCAGCTCGCGGCTGACGCGGGCCGCCCAGTACGCGTCCGAGGACCAGCCCCGGCAGGAGACCAGCTGCAGGATCCTCATGCCAGCGCGCGGTAGACGCCCTCGACGATCTCCACCGAGCGCTCGGGCGAGAACTCAGTCTCCGCGCGCCGGCGCGCGGCCTGCCCCATGGCGCGCGCGCGCTCGCGGTCGCCGAGGAGCGCCGCGAGGGCCGAGGCCACGCTCTCCGGGCGGTCGTCGTCGACGAGCAGGCCCGTCTCGCCGTGCACCACCGTCTCGGGCAGCGCCCCCACCCTCCGCGCCACCACCGGGCGCGCCGCCGCCATCGCTTCGAGCGCCGCCCGGCAGGAGTCGTCGGAGCCGGCGGCCATGAGCGCGAAGCAGTCGGCCGCGGCGAGCACGGCGGGCAGGTCTCTATCGCGGTAGCCCGTGAAGATCACCTCGTCCGTGAGCCCGAGCTGGGCGATGAGCTGCTCGAGGCGCAGCCGCGACTCGCCCTTGCCGACCAGGAGCAGGCGCGCCTGCGGCAGGCGCTCGAGCAGCCGCCTGAAGCCCGCGAGCAGCAGCTCGTGGCCCCGGTTGGCGGCCAGTCGTGACACTGACACCACCACCGGCGCTCCGCCGAGCTTGAACTCCTCGCGCACCGGGACGGGGTCGGCCTCCCGCGTGAAGCGCGAGAGATCGGCCGCGCCCGGAATCCAGAACGTCCGCTCCGCGTCGAGGCCGGCGTCGTGACAGCGGGCCTCGATCTGTCGCGAGACCGCGAATGCCGCCGCCGTGCGCCGGTACAGCCCCCGGGCGAGGCGGCCGCGGCGGACGGAGCGCAGGTTGTGGAACGTGCGCACGACGGGCACGCGCGGCCGGCCCCGCGCCGAGCGAGCGAGCAGGGCCAGCCAGTGGTCGTGGGAGTGATGGGCGTGAATCACCTCGACCCCTTCATCGCGCACCAGCCGCCTCAACCGCAGGACGTCGCGAACGAGATCGCCCGGCGCCGCGCGCGCGCGCAGGGACAGCCCGGCCACCGGGGCGATGCCCGCCTCCCGCGCCTTGAGCTCGAAGCGGTCGCCGGGGATGAGCCCGAGCAGCACGCGATGGCCACGCCGCTCGAGCGCCCGCGTCAGCTGGAGCACGGGGTCCGCGCTGCCCGTCCACCAGCGGTTGGCGGCGAGCTGGAGCACGGTCAGCGGCGTCACCCGGCGGCTCCCATGAGCGCGCTCAGGCGGTCCAGGACGTCGTCGGCGCCGATCCGGCGCATGCACGGATGGTCGATCGGACACTCGCGGTAGAAGCATGGCGCGCACGGCGCGTCCCCGACGAGCGTCTGGGCTGGGCCTCGCGGCGCCGTGAGGCGGGGGTCCGTGGGCCCGAACAGCGTGAGGACCGGCGTGCCGAGCGCGGCCGCGAGGTGCGCCACGCCGGTGTCCGCCGCGACGAGGGCGCCGAGCCTGGCGAGCAGCGCCGGCAGCAGCTCGGGCCGATCGCGTCCGACGAGGCTTCGGGCCGGAGAGGCGGCGAGGATCGCAGCGGCCAGGGGCTCGTCGGCCGCTGTTCCCAGGAGCACGACCGCGTCGCCCCGCGCGCTGGCGAGCCGGCAGAACTCCCCGACGCGCTCGACGGGCCAGAGCTTCGACGAGCCCCACGCCGCGCCCAGATGCACGCCGATCACCCGGCGAGCCCCGTCGAGGCCCGCCTCGGCGAAGAGCGCGCGGGCCGCCTCGTGCTCCGGGCTCTCCGGCCGCGGCGGGATCAGCCGTGGCGTCGGATCGTCGGCGCGGACACCGAGCGTCTCGACCAGGAGCAGGTATTCGTCGATCTGGTGCCGGCGTGGCTCGGGCAGCGGCAGCGCGTCGGTCAGCGCGAGCGCCCGCCCCCCGGTGTCGAAGCCGATCCGCCGGCCCGCGCCCCAGTACCACGCCGACAGGGCCGCTTCCAGCGAGTTCGGCAGCAGCACCGCGGTGTCGGCGCCGAGGCGCCTCACGCTGTCGGCGACACCCACGCGAGCGGTCCAGGCCCGCGGATAGATGACGAGCACGTCGGCCAGCCCCTGCTCGGCGAGCACCGACACCCACGGCCCGGCGGCGGCGATTCGCGCCGTCGGCAAGGCCGTGCGCAATGCGCGAAGCGCGGGCACCGCCATCACGGTGTCGCCGAGCCAGTTCGGCAGCCGGAGGATCACGCTGTCCGGCATGCCCGCTCGAACGCCCGCCGCCACTCGGCGAGCCCGCTCCTCAGCTCCAGGCGGATGCTCAACACGTAGATCGGCCGGCCGATCCGGCCCAGGCGCCGGAGCCGCACCCAGTCCTTCTCCGTGGTGATGAGCATGTCGGCCCGGCTCTCCCGCGCGCGCCGCTCGAGGGCAGCGAGGTCGTCGGCCGTGTACCAGTGATGGTCGACGAAGGCCTCGAAGGCCGCCACGTCGGCGCCGAGATCGGCGAGCGTGCTCCGGAAGCTCTCGGGAGACGCGAGGCCCGCGAAGGCCAGCAGGCGCGCGCCCTTCAGGTCCTCGAGCGGGAGCAACCGGCGCTGATCGGATTCCCAGCACTCGACGGGCGCGTAGCCGGCGGCGAGCACCGGCACGGCCGGGGCCCAGCGCTCGGTGGCGGCCAGGACCTCGGGAGCGTCGGCGACGAGCGACACGCCGGTGGCGACCACGAGATCGGCTCGCGCGAGCGCCGAGAGGGGTTCGCGCAACGGGCCGCCGGGCAGCATCAGTCCGTTGCCCCAGGGGCGCCGGGCGCGCGTCATGACGATCTCGAGATCCTTGGCGAGGGTACGGTGCTGGAAGCCGTCGTCGAGCACGATCGCGGTCGAGCCGAAGCGATCCACCGCGGCCTGCCCCGCCTCGTGCCGGTTGGCGCCCACCACGACCGGGACCCCGGGGAGCCGCCGCGCGAGGAGGAACGGCTCGTCGCCGGCGTCCTCCGGATCCAGCCGGATCGAGGCGGTGTCGGCGACGATCTGCACGCCCGACGTCCGGCGTCGATAGCCCCGGCTCACCACGGCCGGCCGCCGGCCGAGCTCCGCCAGGGTGCGGACGGCGAGCTCCACGGCGGGCGTCTTGCCGGTGCCCCCGACGGTCAGGTTGCCGACGGAGACGACCGGGCAGCCCAGTGGCCGCGAGCGGAGCACGCCGCGGCGATAGAGCCATTCGCGCGCACCCAGCAGCCCGCGGTAGCCCCGGCCCAGCACGCCCATGACCGCGGTGGGCCCGCTCGAGAACCCGTGCTCCCAGCCGTGGAGCAGCCGCGCCTGCGCCTGGCTCCGACGCGTGCTCATGCGATCGAGCCCTTGCTCACGCCCTTGACGAGGAAGCGGTCGATCAGCTCGAGGGTCTCGCGCACGGCCCCCTGCCGGGACACGACGGCCTCGTGCCCCGCCTCGCCGAGGCCGTCGCGCAGCGCGGGATCGTCGAGGAGGCGCTGGAGGGCGGCCGTGAGCCCGGCGCCGTCCCGGACGAGCATGGCACCGCCGCCGTCGAGGAGCAGCGCCGCCGACTCCCGGAAGTTGGACGTGAACGGGCCGAAGAGGACGGCGCGCCGCCGGGCCGCTGGCTCGAGCATGTTGTGGCCGCCGCCGGTCGGGATGAGGCTGCCGCCCACGAAGACCACGTCGGCGATCGAGTACAGCTGGGCCAGCTCGCCGACCGTATCGAGGACGATCACCGCCTCGCGCGTGCGGTCGCGCGGCAGCGCGCTGCGCCGCACGACCGGCCAGCCTCGCGCCTTGACGAGCGCGCAGACCTCGGGCACGCGCTCCGGATGCCGGGGCGCGAGCACCAGCACGAGGTCCTCGCAGGTCCGCCGGGCCGCCGCGTGGGCGTCGAGCGCCGCCGCCTCCTCGCCGCGATGCGTGCTGCCCGCGATCCACACGCGCTGCGCGGGCGTGAGCCCCAGCAGGCGCCGCCAGAGCTCGAGCGCCCCGGCGGCGTCAGCGGGCGCCTCGTTCTTGACGTTGCCCGTGACGAAGACGCGACCGGCCGGGGCGCCGAGCCGGAGCATGCGGCGCGCGTCCTCCTCGGAGCGCATGCCGAAGACGCGGACGTCGGCCAGCACGCGCGCCAGCGGTCTCCGCACCAGGCGATAGCGGCGATAGGAGCGATCGGAGAGCCGGCCGTTGGCGATCATCACCGGCACGCCCCGGCGCGCGAGCTCGCGGAGGACGTTGGGCCAGATCTCCGTTTCCATGCACACGAGGAATGCGGGATCGATGGCGTCGGCCACCCGCCGCACGGCGCCCGGCAGGTCGAGGGGGAAGAAGCGGTGGGTGGCGAGCCCGGCGTAGCGCTCGCGGACCACGCGCGCGCCGGTGTCCGTCACCGTGGTCACGACGAGGGGAAGCTCCGGGTACCGCTGCCGCAGAGCCTGCACGATGGGCGCGGCCGCGATCGCCTCACCGACGGAGACGGCGTGCACCCAGATCGAGGGCCGCGCCGGGCGGACGCTCGCGGCGTCCAGCCCGAGGCGAGCGCGAAGGTTCAGCGGGCGGCCCCGGGCTGCGCGGGCCAGCGCCACGGGCGCGTAGCCGGCCAGCAGACCCAGGAGGGCGGTGGTGTAGAGCGCGTGGATCACGCCGACACCAGCCGGTCCGCCGCCGCGGTCACCTCGTGCAGGGCCTGCTCGACGCGCTCCCGCGCCTGCTCGCGGTCGGCGTTCCGCGCGACCGGCAGCGGCTCGCCGAAAGCCACGGCGCCGCGCGCGAACGGCAACGGCACCAGGAAGCGGTCCCAGCTCGCCAGCCGACGCGCCGGCCGCGCCGCGAACGCGAGCGGCACGATGGGCGCGCCGGTGAGCGCCGCGAGCGCGACGGCGCCGGGCTGCACGCGCTCGGACGGTCCGCGCGGCCCGTCGGGCACGATGGCGACGTCCTCGCCCCGGCGGATCGCCGCCGCCAGCGCACGAATCGCCTCCATGCCTCCCCGGGAGGACGAGCCCCGAATGGTCGGCAGCCCGAAGCGCGCCACGAAGCGCGCCATGATCTCGCCGTCCGCGGAGCGGCTGACGAGGACGGCGGCGCGCCGCGCTCCTCGCGTGCGGCGCAGCCAGGCGTTGGTCCACGGCACCATGAGAATGCGGCCGTGCCAGACCACGTAGATCAGCGGGCGCCCGGCGGCCCACGCCGCGGCCAGTCGCTCCGCGCCCGAGATCCTGAGCCTCAGCGTGGTGGCCAGGACCCTGACGAGCGCCGCCACGACGGCCGGCGTGACCCGGGCGAGCAGGCTCACGCGGCCGTCCCGGTGCGACCGAGGACGAGGCGCGCGGCCCGCTCGGCCACGCCGCCCGCGCCGACGGCCGCGGCGAGCTCGGCGAAGCCGTCGCGCTGGGCCGAGCGGGCGGCGGGCTCGTCGAGCAGCCGGACGAGCTCGGTGCCCATCCGCTCGCAGGTCACCTGCTCCTGGAAGAGCTCGGGGACCACGGCCCGTCCGAGCACGTTGTTGACGAGGCTCATCCACGGCACCCGCACCAGCGTCCGGATGAGCGCGGCGCTCGCCGCCGAGACCCGATAGGCCACGACCATGGGCGTGCCGAGGAGTGCCGTCTCCAGCGTCGCCGTCCCTGACGTGACCAGCGCGGCGTCGGCCGCGCGCACCACGGCGTGCGTCCCCTCGTGCACGATGCTCTCGCCGCCGAGGGAGCCGAGATGGCGGTCGAGGAGGCTGCGCGCGATCGTCGGCGCCGCCGCCACCAGGACCCGCAATCCGGGTCTCGTCGCCCGGGCACGCTGCACGGCCTCGCGCATGACGGGTAGCAGCCGCTCGACCTCGTCGCGGCGGCTTCCCGGCAGCAGGGCCACCGCCGTCGCCTCGGCCTCGACGCCGAGCGCGGCCCGCGCCGCCTGGCGCGAGGGCGCGGAGGCGACGGCATCCACCAGCGGGTGCCCGACCAGCTCGACGGGGACGCCGGCGCGGCGGTAGATCGGGACCTCGAAGGGAAAGACGGCGAGCACGAGGGACACGCACCGCTTGATCGCCCGCACGCGCCCGGTCCGCCAGGCCCAGATCTGCGGCGGGATGTAGTACACGACCGGGATCCCTGCCCGGCGCGCCGCGCGCGCCAGCCGCATGTTGAAGTCGGGATAGTCGATCGTGACCAGCACCGCGGGGCGCTCCTTCGCGAGGGCCGCGGCAAGCGTCCGGTACGTGCGCAGGAGCGCCGGGAGCCGGCCGACGACCTCGCTGCCGCCGACCACGGCGATCGCGGTGACGTCGGCGAGGAGCTCCACGCCCGCCGCGGCCATGCCGCGCCCTCCCATGCCGAAGAGCCGGCACGAGGGCGCCAGGCGCCTGAGCGCACCGGCCAGGGCGGCCCCGTGCAGGTCGCCGGAGGCCTCCCCCGCGACGATCATGATCCCGCCGGGCACGCGTCCTCGACCCCCACGAGCGCGACGCCGGCCCGGTCCGCCGCGGCGATGGTCGCCTCGCGGTCCACGAGCAGCACGCGGCCGGCTTCCACCGCGACGACCGCCGCCTGGCCGTCGGCCGCCGCCTGGATCGTGTCCGGGCCGATCGCGGGAGTGTCGAAGCGGTAATCGTGCGAGCGCGCGACGGCCTTCACGACAACGGTCCCGCCCCCGCCCAGGCGCACGCCCCGGAGGATCGCCTCCGTCGTGCCCTCCACCGCCTCCACCGCGGTCACCACCCCGTGGCGGACCACCACGCTCTGTCCGATCCCGGCGTCCGCGGCGAGGCGCGCCGCGTCCAGGCCGCGGCGGACGTCCTGCCACTCCGCGTCGGTCGGTCGCCGCGCCGTCCAGCACCCGGCCGTGGCCAGCCAGTCGCCCACGAACGGCCGCTGGTCGAGGACCTCGATGCCGAGGCTTCCGAGGGTGGCGATGACGGCCTCGGCCAGCCGGGCATCGATGCGCGAGCCCGCGCGACGGCCCACCTCCCAGGCGACGGCATCCGCCGTGGTGGCGTCGGCGCGGACGATGTCGGGCATCGAGAACGTGCCGGAGAAGAGCACGGCGCCGACACCGTCGCGCTGCAGGGCGCCCAGCACCGGCCCCAGCTCGATCACGCTCGCGTCCACCACGCTCTCCGCCCACGCCCTCACGCCCGGCGCGTCGTGGAAGGCGAAGGCGAGGACGCGCCAGCCCCGGCCGCGCGCCGCCTCCGCCATGCGCGCCGGCAGCACGCCGGCGCCGCACATCAGTCCGAGCGCGCGCTCCACGGCAGCTCCCGGGGCCAGGGTTGCTCCGCGATGCCGTCGCGGACCATCCGCTCGATCTCCAGCGCCATGGCCAGCGACCGGACATCCTCGCTCTCGCTCAGCTCCAGCGGCCCGCCGCGACGGAGCCGCTGCACCGTCTCCACCAGGTTCCGGATCTCCAGCTTGAGCGGGTTGTCCTTGCTCACGAACAGCCGCTCGATGAAGGACGCCGTGCGGTAGCGGATGGACTCCCGGTTGACCGTGTATTCCTGCGCGGCGCGCCGGTGGATCTGGATGTCCTGCTCGCTGTAGTCGAGCACGATGTAGGCGTCCGGCTGGGTGATCGCGAGGGTGCGGATCTTCTGCTCGGTGGCCCGGCTCGCGGTGATGGTGGCGATGGTGCCGGACTCGAACCACAGCTGGACGCTGGCGACGTCGGTGACGTCGGAGTGCACCGCGCTGCCGAGGGCGGCCAGCCGCCGGGGCCGGGAATCGACGAGCGCGGCCACGATGTCGATGTCGTGGATCATGAGGTCCATCACCACGCTGTCCTTCTGCACGCGCGGCACGAAGGGCCCGAGCCGGCGCGACTCCACCAGGATGGGGCGGCTCACGATCTTCCGGAGCTCCTGGACCGCGCCGTTGAACCGCTCGACGTGCCCGACCTGCACGATCGTCCCCGCCCGCCGGGCCACCGCATACAGCTCGCGCGCCTCCTCCAGGGTCGGCGTCATCGGCTTCTCCACGAGCACGCTGACGCCCGCTTCCAGCAAATCCCGCGCGACGTGGAAGTGCTGCTCGGTCGGCACGGCGATGCTCGCCACGTCGACCCGGCCGATGAGGTCGCGGTGATCGCCGAAGGCCCGCGTCCCGTAGTGGCCGGCCACCGCGGCCGCGCGGCCCTCGTCGATGTCGACCACGCCCACCAGGTCGACCTCCCACAGCTCCGCGTAGACGAGCGCGTGGTAGGTGCCCATGTGGCCGGCGCCCACCACTCCCGCGCGCAGGCGCTCAGGCGTCGCCATCATCGCCCTCGCCCTCCCCGCCCCCCGCCGGCGCCGCCGCCCCCGCGATGCCCTTGCGCGACGACGTGATGAAGTCGACCAGCGCCGTCACGTACGGCGTCGCCGCCAGCTCGGCGCGGATCCGCTCCACCGCGGTGTGGGGGGCCAGGCCGCTTCGATAGAGGATGCGGTGCGCCTCGCGGACGGCGCGGCGCTCGGCCGGAGGCACGCCCCCGCGGCGCAGGCCGACCACGTTGACGCCGTGGACGGTGGCGGGGTTGCCGTCGGCGAGCATGCAGGGCGGGATGTCCTGGGTGACCTTGCTCACGCCGCCCACGTACGCCCAGGCGCCGACGCGCGTGAACGGGATCATGCCGCAGTACCCGCCGATGGTGGCGTGATCGCCGACCTCGCAGTGGCCGGTGAGCCCCGCGTAGTTGATGATGATCACCCCGTTGCCCACGCGGCAATCGTGGGCGACGTGGCTCAGGGTCATGAGGAGGCAGTCGCTGCCGATCTCGGTGAAGTGCTCGGCCCGGGTGGCGCGATGCACCGTGACGTACTCGCGGACCACCGTGCCGCCGCCGATGCGGACCCCCGACGGCGTGCCCTCCTTGAACTTGAGGTCCTGCGGCAGGCCGCCGAGCACGGCGCCGTGCCCGATCCGCGCGCCACGGCCGATCACGACGCGGCCCTCGAGGATCACCCCGTGACCGATCTCGACGTCCGTGTCGAGCGTGACCTGGGGGCCGATGACCGCGTGGGCGCCCACGCGCACGCCGGCGCCGAGCTGGGCCTTGGGATCGACGACGGCGGTCGGATGGATCGTCTCAGTCGTGTCCACGCCCCGCCTCGCCTTCGCCGCCGCGCTCCGCCTCGAGTTCCGCGACGCGCCGCTCGAGCGCCCGCACGCGCCGCAGGAGCGCGGGCAGCTGCTCCTCGGCATGGAAGATCCGCAGGGCCTGGATCGTGGGCCGGGCGGGGTAGCCGAATTGCTTCTCGCCGGGCGGCACGTCCTGCGCGACGCCCGACTGCGCGCCGACCCGGGCGCCGTCGCCGACGGTCAGGTGATCGCCCACGCCGACCTGGCCGCCCAGCACCGCCCCCCGGCCGATGCGCGAGGAGCCCGAGATCCCGACCTGCGCCGCCATCAGCGCGTTCTCACCCACCTCGACGTTGTGCCCGATCTGGACCAGGTTGTCGAGTTTCACGCCCGCCCGGATGACCGTGTCGCCGAGCGTGCCGCGATCGATGCACGTGTTCGCGCCGATCTCCACGTCGTCCTCGATCAGCACGCCACCCACCTGCGGGATCTTGCGCGGCCGCCCGGTATCGGCCACGAAGCCGAAGCCGTCGGCCCCGATGACCGCGCCGGGATGGACGATGACCCGCCGGCCCACCCGTACCCGCTCGCGCACCACCACGTGCTCGTAGAGCACGCTGTCGGCGCCGATCTCGGCCCCGGGGGCCACGCTGACCAGCGCGTGCAGCCGCGCGCGGGCGCCGATCACGGCCCCCGGCCCCACCACCGCGAACGGGCCGACCGAGGCGGTCGGGTGCACGCGCGCCTCCGCGGCGACCACCGCGCGCGGGTCGATGCCGGGCGGCACCATCGCCGGTGGATGGAAGAGCGTGAGCAGGTCGATGAGCGACTCGCGGGGCGCCTTGCACCGCAGCGTCACGCGCCCGAGATCCTCCACGTCGTGCGATACCAGGATGGCGGCCGCCCGGGAGGCCTGCGCCGCCGCGCGGTAGCGCGGGTCGGTCAGGAACGACACGTGCTCGGGGCCCGCGGCCTCCAGCGGCGCGACCCCGGTCACGACCACGGTCGGATCGCCGTCGAGCGTGGCCTGGAGCGCCTCGGCGAGCTGCCCGAGGGTGAACCGGCCGCCCATGGCCGTCTAGGGCTTCTTCGGCGCGGGAGCGGGAGTGACGGCCGGCCTGGCGCCGCTCTGCTGGTCGTAGGCGCGAATGATCTCCTCGGTCGCGTCGGCGGCCTCGACCGCGTAGAGCACGCGGGACCCTTGGCGCTCGACCATCATGTAGTAGCCGCGCTCCTTGCCGACGCGCTCGATCACGTTGAAGATCTCCTGCAGCACTTTCTGGGACGCCACGTCTTCCTTCTTCTGGAGGTCCTTCTGGAAGTCTTCGGCGAGGCGCGCGGCGTCGCGGCGCTTGCGCTCGAAGAGGTCCGTCTTCTCCCGCCGCACGTCGGGCGTCATCAGGGCGCCCTTCTTCTGGAGCTCCTCCCCCAGCTTCTCGATGTCGTTGCGCCGCCCGTCCATCTCCTTCTGCATGCCCGCCCGCTCGCGCTCCAGCTGCTCCCGCGCGGCCACGCCGGCCGCGGAGCGCGCCAGCACGCGCTGGACGTCCACGACGACCACGCGCCCGGCCACCGGCGGCGCCAGGGGCTGCGCTCCGGCGGTGGCGGCCACGACGGTCACCCCGACCAGGACGAACGCCGAGAGACTCCGCTTCATGCCTTGCCTCCTTAGAACGGTGACCCCACCGAAAAGTTGAACGTGCCGAAGTCTTCGCCCTTCCTCCTGTTGGCGTTGATGCCGTAGTCGAGGCGGATGGGGCCGAACGGCGATATCCACCGCATGCCCCCGCCCACGGCCTGCTTCAGCTCGGAGGGGTCGAACGTCGTTCCGAAGCCGTACACGTTGCCGACGTCGAAGAACCCGGCGAGGCGGATGTTGAAGGGCAGCGGGACGATGTACTCGACGTTGCCGAGGAGCTCGCTCGAGCCGCCGATCCGGTTGCCGTTCTCGTCCAACGGGGAGATCCTCCGGAACTTGAAGCTCCGGACGGAGTTGGGACCCCCGAGGTAGTAGCGCTCGAAGATGGGCAGGGGCTCGTCGGTCAGGCTCCAGCCGGCGGCCCCCTCCACACGTCCCGACAGGATGTGCCCGAGCCAGATCGGCTTGAAGTAGGTCGCCGTCGCCACTGCTTTGACGAAGTGGGCATCGCCGCCCAGGCCGGCGAGGTCCGTGGCCACGGAAAACAGGCCGCCCTTGTTCGTGGCCACGCCGTTGTCGCGGGTGTCGCGGACGACCGAGCCGCCGATGGCGGAGGTGATCCGCTTGCCGGTCTGGGCGAGCAGGGCCTCCGAAGCCGCCGGGGTCAGGTGGGTGATGCGATCCTGGCTGATCCGGTAGCTCGTGAACCAGCGCCAGTAATCGAGGAACGGGTGGCTCATGCGCAGCGTTGTGCCGAGCGAGTTGTAGTTGTACTCGGTGAAGATCCGCTGGGTGCTGTAGAGATCGAACCCGGCCGACAGCGGCCGATCGAACATCCAGGGCTCCGTGAAGCTGATCATGCCCTGCTGGGTCTGGGCCCCGGCGCGGATGCGCACGGCCGCCTCCCAGCCCTTGCCCAGGAAGTTGCGCTGGGCGAGGTCGATGGTGCCCACGAAGTTGTCCACCGACGAGTATCCGCCACCGATCGAGAAGAGACCCGTCGGCCGCTCCGTCACGTCGATGTTGACGATGATCTTCGTCTTGTCCGAGCCCGGCTGGGTCCCCACGTTCACGCTCTCGAAGTAGCCGAGGTTGGTCAGGCGCGCCTTGGCCCAGTTCATCTTCTGGAGGGTGAAGAGGTCGCCCTCGACCATGGGGATCTCGCGCCGCAGGATCTTGTCCTGGCTCCGCGTGTTGCCGGCGATGTTGATGCGCTCGACGTACACCTCCGGGCCCTCGTTGATCTCGAGGGTCACGGCGACCTTGGCAGTGGCGGGATCGGGATCGGTCCTCGGCGTCACGTCCGCCGACGCGCGACCGATCGTGCTGTAGAGATCCTCGACGCTCTTGAGCGAGTCCCGCAGCCTGCCCCGTCCGAAGACCTCGCCCTCCTTGATCCGGAGAGCCCGCCGCACGTCGCTCACCGGCAGCAGGGTCACGCCGTTGATGCGGATCTCGCTGACGCGATACTGCGGGCCCTCGACCACCGTGAAGGTCAGGGTCACGCGGGCCCGCTCGCGGTCGACGGTGACCTCGTGGCCCTCCACCCGGGCCTGTATGTAGCCGTGGTCGTTGTAGAGCTGAAGGATCCGCTCGACGTCCTCGTCCAGCTTCTGCCGCTGGATGGTGCCGCGCAGGATGAAGAACTGGCGCTCCTGGGTGGCCAGGGCGTCCTTGACCTCGGCCGCCGTGAAGGCCCGATTGCCGCGGATCACGATCGTGTCGATCGTCATCCGGCGGCCTTCGTTGATCGCGAACGTCAGGCGCACGTCGCCGTCGGCGAACTTCTCGACGTTGGGCGTGATCTGGACCTCGTAATAGCCTTCCTCCTCGTACTTCTCCTTCAGCTTCTCGATGGCCTTCTGCACGTCGACCGGGTTGTACACGCTGCCGAGCTTGAGATCGATCTTCTCCTGCAGGTCGACGGTGGTGACCTTCTTGTTGCCGGTGAAGCCGACGTCACGCACGAAGGGCCGCTCGACGACGTCGAAGGTGACCTTCACTCCGCCTTCGAAGTCCTCGACCTTCAATCGTACGTCGTCGAAGAAGCCAAGGGCGAAGACGGCGCGCACGTCCTCGGAGAGGAGGGCGGGGTTGAAGGCGGTGCCGAGCTTGCTCTGCACGCGGCCGAGGATCACCGCCTCCTGGACGCGGCGATTGCCTTCGACGGTGAGCTCCTTGATGATCACGGGGGCCTGCTGCTGCGCGAGGGCGAGAGGCGCGAGCGCGAGGCGCAGCGACACCGCGAGCGCGACGGCGAATAGCAAACGAACAGGGAACCACCCCCGCCCCGCTGTCGTCACCTGACTCTCAGGCCCGGGTCAACCGGCTAGTGTTCCGCAAGCTCGAGGGGGGCGTCGGCCGCCTGCGCCTCGCGGAAGGAGAACGCGTCCCCGTTGGCATAGATCTCGATCCGCGGCGCCTCGGGCACCTGCCCTCGCACGATCGCCTCTGCGAGCGGATCCTCGATGTACTTCTGGATGGTGCGTCGCAGCTGGCGCGCCCCGTAGGTCGGATCGTAGCCCTTGGTCACCAGGGCCGCCTCGGCGTCCGGCGTCAACACCAGCTCGATCCCCTTCTCGGCGATCTGCTTGTTGATGCCGGCCATCATGAGCCGGATGATGTCCTTGATGTGGTCCTGGGACAGGGCGTGGAAGACGATGCTGTCGTCGATCCGGTTGATGAACTCCGGACGGAAAGTCCGCTTCAGCTCCTCCATGACCCGGTCCTTCATCTTCTCGTAGCCCGTCTCGTCGGACTCGGACAGGAAGCCCGGCGCCTTGGCCCTGATGAGGCTGGTGCCGAGGTTGGAGGTCATGATGAGAATGGTGTTCTTGAAGTCCACCACGTGGCCGAGCGAGTCGGTGAGCCGGCCATCGTCGAGCACCTGCAGCAGCATGTTGAACACGTCGGGGTGCGCCTTCTCGATCTCGTCGAAGAGCACCACCGAGTACGGGCGCCGCCGCACCTTCTCGGTGAGGAACCCGCCCTCCTCGTAGCCCACGTAGCCGGGCGGGGCGCCGAGCAGGCGGGACACCGAGAACTTCTCCATGTACTCGGACATGTCGACGCGGATGAGCGCGTTCTCGTCGCCGAAGAGGTACTCGGCGAGCGCACGCGCCAGCTCCGTCTTGCCCACGCCGGTGGGCCCCAGGAAGATGAACGAGCCCACGGGCCGCTTGGCGTTCTTCAGGCCGGCGCGCGAGCGACGGATGGCGCGCGACACGGCGGCGACGGCGTCGTGCTGACCGATGATGCGCCCGTGGAGGGCCTCCTCCATCCGGGCCAGCTTCTGGGATTCCTTCTCCTCGAGCTTGGAGAGCGGGATGCCGGTCCAGCGGGACACGATGAACTCGATGTCCTGCTCCTCGACCGACTGGGTGCCCTTGCCCTTGTTCTTCTCCCACTCCCGCTTCATCTCCTCCTCGCGGTGCTTGAGGACTTTTTCCTTCTCCCGCAGCGAGGCGGCCTTCTCGAACTCCTGGGCCTCCAGGTACATGTCCTTCTCCCGGATGACCCGCTCCAGCTCGCGCTCGATCTCCTTGATCTCCGCCGGCGGGGTGAGCGCCATCAGCCGCGTCCGCGAGGACGCCTCGTCGATGACGTCGATGGCCTTGTCGGGCAACTGCCGATCGGTGATGTAGCGGTCGGCCAGGGTCACCGCGGCGTTGACCGCCTGGTCAGTGATCTTCACGCGATGGTGCGCCTCGTACTTGGGGCGCAGCCCCTTGATGATCTCGATCGCCTCGGGCACGCTCGGCGCCTTGACGATCACGGGCTGGAACCGCCGCTCCAGCGCGCCGTCCTTCTCGATGTACTTGCGGTACTCGTCGAGCGTGGTCGCGCCGATGGTCTGGATCTCGCCGCGCGAGAGCGCCGGCTTGAGCATGTTGGAGGCGTCGATCGCTCCCTCGGCGGCGCCGGCCCCGATCAGCGTGTGCAGCTCGTCGAGGAACAGGATGACGTTCTCGGACTGGCGGATCTCCTTCATCACCGCCTTGAGGCGCTCCTCGAACTGGCCGCGATACTTGGTGCCCGCCACGAGCGCGCCCAGGTCGAGCTGGAGCAGGCGCTTGTTCAGCAGCACCTCCGGCACGTCGGAGCCCGTGATCTTCTGCGCGAGGCCCTCCACGATGGCCGTCTTGCCCACCCCCGGCTCGCCGATCAGCACCGGGTTGTTCTTGGTGCGCCGGGCGAGGATCTGGATGACCCGCTCGATCTCCTGCTCGCGGCCGATCACCGGGTCGAGCTTGTTCTCGCGCGCCAGCTGCGTCAGGTCTCGCGCGAACTCGTCGAGGACGGGGGTCTGCGAACGCTTCTTGGGCCGGGGGTAGTACTGGTCGCCGAGCAGCGCCAGCGTTTCCTGGCGGACCTCGTCCAGGCGCGCGCCGAGCGATTCCAGGATCTTGGCCGCGATGGACTGGCCTTCCTTCATCAGGCCGAGCAGCAGGTGCTCGGTGCCGATGTAGTTGTGGCCCAGCTGGCGCGCCTCCTCGATGGACAGCTCGAGCACCCGCTTGGCCTGCGGGGTGAACGGCACCTCACCGAACGTCAGGGTCTTGGGGAAGCCGGCGAGCGCCCGCTCGACCTCCGCCTTGACCGTCTCGAGCCTCAGCCCGAGGCGCTGGAGCACCGCGGTGGCGATGCCCTCCCCGTCGCGGATGAGCCCCAGCAACACGTGCTCCGTGCCCACGAAGTCGTGCCGGAAGCGCCCAGCCTCTTCGCGAGCCAGAATGATCACCCGCCGCGCCCGTTCGGTGAATCGTTCAAACACTGGAGTCGCCCACCCCTTCCCCGGCGGCCGGTCGCCAATTTCGCTTGCGGCGACGCCTAGTTAGTGTGGTTTGAGTATACCCCACGGCGCCGACCTGGCTAGCGATTTTCGCGGGAGCACACTAACTGCGTGAATTGCCACGCCTAAACACGGTAATCGGCAGACGCTCTCATTCGTCTGAGCGGACCTCGAGCGCACGCCCGTCCACGAGACGGTAGATCCGGTCGGCCCGGCGGGCCAGCTCGGGGTTGTGGGTCGCGATCAGGAACGCGATGCCTCGCTCGGCCTGCAGCCGCGAGAACAGGTCGAAGATCACCTCGCTCGTCTTGGGATCGAGGTTGCCCGTCGGCTCGTCGGCGAGGATCACCGACGGCCGGTTCATGAGCGCCCGGGCGATGGCCACGCGCTGTTGCTCTCCCCCGGACAGCTCGCCCGGCCGGTGACGCTGCCGGTCGGCGAGCCCGACGTCGGCCAGCGCCACCGCGGCAAGCTCGCGCGCCTCGCGGGCCGGGCGCCGCGCGAGCAGCGCGGGAATCATCGCGTTCTCGAGCGCGCTCATCTCGCCGAGCAGGTTGTAGAACTGGAACACGTAGCCGACGTCGTGACGGCGGAACCGCACGAGCGCCGCCTCTCCGCGCGCGAAGACGTCCTCGCCGCGAAAGAGCACGCGCCCCGCGCTGGGCCGGTCGAGCGCGCCCATCAAGTGCAGCAGGGTCGACTTGCCCACGCCCGAAGCCCCCACCAGCGCCACCATCTCGCCCGGGCCCACGGCGACGGTGGCGCCGCGCAACACGCGGATGGTCTCCGGCCCCATCCGGTACTCCTTCTCGAGCTGGTCGCCCGCGAGCAGCGGTCCGGCTCCGCCGGCTTCACTCATACCGGAGCACGTCCGCGGGCGCGAGCGCGCCGGCGCGGCGCGCCGGGAAGATCGTGGCCAGGAACGAGAGCAGCAGGGTGGCCCCCACCACGAGAAGGAAGTCGGACGGGATCAGCTTCATGGGCAAGTAGTCGATCTGGTAGACGTCCCCCGCGAGCCGGACGATCTTGTACGTGTCCTGCAGCCAGATGATGAAGAGGCCGACGAGGCTGCCGGCGACGGTGCCCACGACGCCGATGGTCATGCCGACCGAGAAGAACACCGTCGTCATGCTGGCGTTCGACGCCCCGATGGCCTTGAGGATCCCGATCTCCTTGCGCTTCTCCGCGACCAGGAGCACGAGATGGCCGATGATCGCGAAGGCGGCCACCAGCACGATGATGGTAACGATCACGAACAGGGCCAGCTTCTCGAGCTGCAGCGCCGCGAAGAGGTTGCGGTTCATGTCCATCCAGTCGCGGATCCAGAACGGCATGCCGAGCCGCGAAGCGATGGTCCGTCCGATGGCCTTGGCCGCGAAGGGATCGTCCAGCTTGACCTCGATCCCGGTGACCCCGTCGCCCAGGCCTGCGAACTCCTGGGCCGCGGGCAGCGGCAGGTAGGCGATCGAGGAGTCGTACTCGTACATGCCGATCTCGATGGTGCCGGCGACCACGAAGCGCCGCATCTTCGGCACGAGCCCGACGGCCGTCATCGCGCCCTTCGGCGACACCACGATGACGGCATCGCCCGGGATCACGCCGAGGGTGCGCGCGAGCTCGGTCCCGAGCAGGATGGCGGGGCCGCCCCCGGTCAGGCGATCGAGGCTGCCGCCCCGGAGCTGCATCCGGAGATCGGCGCGCACGGCCGGGGTGGCGAGGTCCACCCCACGCACGAGACCGCCGTGGGCGCCCCCGGCCTCCGTCGTGAAGAGGGCCTGCTGGAGCACGAACGGCGTCGCCGACCGCACCCCGCGCACCTCGCGCACGCGCGCGGCCACGCCGCTGGCGTCGGGGAGCCCTGCGCCCCCGGCCTGGAAGATCAGCAGGTGCGGGTTGGCGGAGATGATCTTGTCGCGGATGCCGTCCTGGAAGCCTGTCATCACCGCGAGCACGACGATGAGCGCCGCCACCCCGAGGAACACGCCGCCGACCCCGATCCAGACGAAGAGCGAGAGGTTGGTGCGCTGGCCACGGGCGAGCAGGTAGCGGAGGCCGAGGAACAGCTCGAAGGGCAGCCCCCGCCTCACGCCTCCGCCTCCTCGCCGTCGTCCTGACGCCGCCCGGCTTCCGGCCGGAGGTGGGGAAACAGGATGACCTCGCGGATCGACGGCTGGTTGGCGAAGAGCATCACGAGCCGGTCGATGCCGATGCCCTCGCCGGCCGTGGGCGGCATGCCGTACTCGAGCGCGCGCACGTAGTCCTCGTCCAGCCAGTGCGCCTCGTCGTCGCCGCGCTCACGCTCGGCCGCTTGCTGCACGAAGCGCTCGCGCTGGTCGACGGGATCGTTCAGCTCGCTGTAGGCGTTCGCGAGCTCACGGCGGCCGACGAACAGCTCGAAGCGGTCGACGAGGCGCGGGTCCTCCGCCTTCTTCTTGGCCAGAGGCGAGAGCTCGACGGGGAAGTCGGTGACGAACGTGGGCTGCACGAGCGTGGGCTCCACCAGCTCCTCGAAGACGTCCTTCCACAGCTTGACCCGGTCCCGGCTGCCGTGCTCGAGGCCCTTGGCCGCGGCGGCCCGGGCGATGGTCTCGGGATCCGTCCCCGGGGTCACGGTGACCCCGAGTCGCTCCGAGAGGCCCTCGAAGAACGGCAGGCGCCGCCACGGCGTCGCCAGCGAGATGGTGTCCTCGCCCCACCGGAGCTCGCGCGCGCCGGCCAGGGTGTCGGCGAGGTGCAGGAAGAGCGCCTCGGTGAGCGCCATGAGATCACCGTAATCCGCGTAGGCCTGGTAGAACTCCAGCATCGTGAACTCGGGATTGTGCTGGGCCGAGACGCCCTCGTTGCGGAAGTTCCGGTTGATCTCGTAGACGCGCTCGAAGCCCCCCACGACGAGCCGCTTGAGGTACAGCTCCGGCGCGATCCGGAGGTACAGGTCCATGTCGAGCGCGTTGTGGTGCGTGACGAAGGGGCGCGCCACCGCGCCGCCCGGAATGGGCTGCATCATCGGGGTCTCGACCTCGAGGAAGCCCCGAGCGTCGAAAAAGTCGCGGAGGGCCTTGATCAGTCGCGAGCGCAGCAGGAACACCGCGCGCGCTTCCTCGTTGACGATGAGGTCCACGTACCGTCGGCGGTAGCGGGTCTCCACGTCCTTGAGGCCGTGCCACTTCTCCGGCAGCGGCCGCAGGCTCTTGGCGAGGAAGGTGAACGACGCCACCGCGACCGTCAGCTCCCCCGTGCGCGTCCGGAACGGCTCGCCCGTCACCCCGATGAAATCGCCGACGTCGAGCGAGGTGAAGAGCGGAAACTCGTCGCCGAGGCGGTCCGCGCGGGCGTACAGCTGGATGCGGCCGGTGCGGTCCATCACGTGGGCGAAGCACGTCTTGCCGTGGTGGCGCATGGACACCAGCCGCCCCGCCACGCTCACCGGCCCCGCCGCCCTGAAGTCCTCGTCGGTCGCGCCCGCGAACCTGGCCGCCAGCGGGGCCGCGAGGTCGGTGAACGCGAACCGGCGCCCGAACGGGTCGACGCCGCGGCGGCGGAGCTCCTCGAGCTTGTCGTGGCGCTGGCGGATCAGCGGGGGCTGCGGCTCGGATGCGCTCACGCCTCGCGTCCCCGGTTCCACATGAGGTAGGCCTTGATGAACGCATCGAGGTCACCGTCGAGCACGCCCTCCACGTTGCCGACCTCGAGGCCGGTGCGGTGGTCCTTGGCCAGCTGCTTGGGATGCAGGGTATAGGAGCGGATCTGGCTGCCGAAGGCGATCTCCTTCTTCTGGCCCGTGAGCTGCTCCATCTCCTCCCGCTGTCTCTTCTCGGCGAGCTGGTAGAGGCGCGACTTGAGGATGCGCATCGCGGTGTCACGGTTGCGGAGCTGGGAGCGCTCGTTCTGGCACGCCACCACGAGGCCGGTGGGCAGGTGCGTGATGCGCACGGCGGAGTCGGCGGTGTTGACGCCCTGGCCACCCGGACCGCTGGAGCGGTAGACGTCGACCCGGATCTCGTCCTCGCGGACGTTGACCTCCACGTCGTCGACCTCCGGCTCCACGGCGACCGACGCGAAGCTCGTCTGCCGGCGCCGCGAGGCGTCGAAGGGCGAGATGCGGATCAGGCGGTGCACCCCGGCCTCGCCCTTGAGGAAGCCGTAGGCGTACTCGCCCGTGACCTCGATGGTCGCCGACTTGATGCCCGCTTCCTCGCCCGGCAGGAGGTCGACGACCTCCGCCGCGAAGCCCGCCCGCTCGAAGTAGCGCAGGTACATGCGCATGAGCATCTGCGCCCAGTCCTGGGACTCGGTGCCCCCGGCGCCGGGATGGATGGACACGATGGCGGCCTTCGCGTCGTGCGGTCCGGAGAGCATGATCTTGAGCTCGAGCTCGTCGAGCTCGTCGCGCAGCTTCGTGACACCCTCGGCGATCTCGGCGTCGAGGGAGCCGTCGGTGGCCTCGTCGGCGAGCTCCAGGAGGACGCTCAGGTCTTCGGCTCGGCGCGCCAGGTCCCCCGTGCGGGTGACGATGCGGCTCAGCTCCGAACGCTCGCGAAGGAGCTCCTGGGCGCGACGGTTGTCGTCCCAGAACGTCGGCGCGCCCATCTCGGTGTCGAGGGCGCGCAGGCGCGCCTCCCTGGCCGGCAGGTCAAAGATGCCTCCTGAGCTCGTCCACGCGCCGCCCGAGCTCGCCCACGTCGCGCTTGAAGTCGCCGAGCATCAGGGGCGTCCCGTCGCCAGGGCGGCCGCGGCCAGGCCCGTCACCGCCAGGGCCACGTACGCCAGCCAGTCGCCGAACCGCGTATAGAGGGTCTCGCCTTGTCGCAGGCCGACGCGCGCCACGAGGTTCGCGCGCTCGTAGAGGGACAGCGACTCGCGGATGCGCCCCGCGGGGTCGATCGCCGCGGAGATCCCCGTGTTGGCGGCCCGCACGACCCACGTGCGGTGCTCGACCGCCCGGAAGGGATACATGCTCAGGTGTTGCTGGGGCCCGACCGTGCGGCCGAACCAGCCGTCGTTCGTCATGTTGATCATCAGGCGCGCGCCACCCTTCACGAATTCGCGTACCAGCTCGGGGAAGATGCCCTCATAACAGATTACGACGCCGAAGGGGGCTGGCGGGCCCGAGAAGACATCGGCGCGCGTCCCGGGCTCCAGATCGGCGATGAACTCGGCCCAGTCCCTGACGAACCCGATCACGGATGCCAACGGAACGTACTCTCCAAACGGGACGAGATGCATTTTATCATACCGCTGCTGGAGGCCACGATCCGTCAGCAAGAACGCGGTGTTGAGATACCGCGGCTGAGACGTCCCCCGCACGTCGAGGCTGCCGATGAGCAGCGGGACCCCGACCCGGCGCTCAAGGGCCTGGACCGCGGCGAGCAATGCCGGATCGTGCCGGACCGGCGCCGGGGCCGCCGTCTCCGGCCAGACGATCAGGGCCGGCCGCTCGCGCGCTGCACGCTCGGTCAGCGCGACGTAGGTCGCCAGGGTGCGGCCCGCGTGGCTCGGGTCGAACTTCAGCGGCTGCTCGATGGCCGGCTGCATCAGCGCGATGGGGATCTCGCCCGCGGGAGCCGGCTCGGCCAGCCGCCCCCAGCCGAAGCCGAGCGTGGCCGCCACGAGGCCGGCCGCGAGGGCGACCGCCGTGAGGGCGCGCGGCCGTGGCAGGGAGACCGCCGCCGCGAGCGCCGCGTTCACCGCGGCAACCACGAAGGACACCGCGTAGACGCCGCCGAGCTCGGCGATCTGGATCACCAGCAAGGTGCGGTACTGCGAGTAGCCGAGGCTGCCCCACGGGAACCCCCCCATGAGGTGTCCGCGCACCCACTCGCCCGCCACCCAGGCGAAGGGGACCGTCGCCAGCGCCAGCGCGGGAGCGCCTCGACGCGCGAGCAGGGCGACGAGGGCGTGCACGGCGCCGACGTAGAGCCCGCAGTAGGCCGCCAGCATCAGGAGCGGCCCCCACGTGAGGGGCCACGGGATCGCGCTGTACATGGTGAAGGTGAAGTCGAGCCAGCGGAGCAGGATCAGGAAGAACACCGTCCCCGCGAGCCACGCCCAGCCGAAGGCCGCCCGGGGCGGCGTGCGGAGCGCGAGGGCCAGCGGTGGGGCCAGGACGATCCAGGCGGCGGCCTCGAGATCCGTCCCCGGAAACGCCAGCGCAAGGAGCACGCCGGAGGCGGAGGCCGTGAGCGCCCAGAGCCACCGCTCGTGCACCGGCCCGTCCTCAGGCGCCGACGCCCAGGCGATCGGCGAGGTACCGCGGCAACCCGCTCGCGACGATCTTCGCGCGCGCCCCGGCCACGTCATAGGGCACCCGGCGGTAGCTCAGCGTCCGCTCCTCCGTGTTCCAGACGACGTACGCGGCCCGCGTGTCGCGATCGCGCGGCTGACCCACACTGCCCACGTTGACGATGTAGCGACGTCCGTGCTCGAGGGCGAAGTCCACCGCTCGCGGCTCGTGATCCGGCCCCGAGGAGCCGAGTGACCACCAGCCCGGCAGGTGAGAGTGTCCGACGAAGCAGAGCCGGGTGCCGAACGACGCGAAGGCCCCCCAGCCGTCCTCCGCGTCGATCAGGTAGTCCCACTCCTCGGGCCGCACGGGTGAGGCGTGCACGAGGGTGGCGTCCTCGACCTCGGCCGTGAGCGGCAGCGCCCCGAGCCAGGCGCGCGCCTCCCGATCCAGCCGCGCCCGCGTCCATTCCACCGCCGCGCCCGCGTAGGGGTTGAACCATCCGAGGTCCAGCAGGCCGGCCACGGCGTGCTCGTGGTTTCCGGCCACGATCCGCTCGGCCCGGGCGGCGAGCAACTCGATGCATTCCGAGGGGCTCGCCCCGTAGCCGACGACGTCGCCGAGGCAGAGCACCGCGTCGGCCCTTCCCTCGAGGTCGTCGAGGACGGCGTGCAGCGCCTCGAGGTTGCCGTGAACGTCGGACAGGACGGCGTAGCGCATCACCTCATGGGAGGTTCCGGGCGCCCCCCAAGCCCCCCACATGCTCGGGACGCCCCGGCGAAGCCGTGGCGCCCCTCGATGGCCCGCGAGGTTCCCGGCGCGCGCGGTGGCGCCCCTCGACGGCGCGAATTGTTCACCGCCTCAGGACGCGGGCCTGAGCTCTCTGGAGATCCGGTCGAGCAGGCCGTTGATGAAGCGGCTGGACTCCTGGGTCCCGAACTTCTTCGCGATCTCGATGGCCTCGTTGATCGCGACCTTCGTCGGGACGTCGGGACGGAAGAGCAGCTCGTAGACGGCGAGCCGGAGGACGTTGCGGTCGACGGCCGCCATGCGGTCGAGGTCCCAGTGCTCCGCGTACTGGGTCAGCAGGGCGTCGACCTTCGCCTCGCTGTGCTTGGTGCCGCGCACGAGCGCGTCGGCGAACGCCCGCGTTTCGGGGTCGACGGGATGTCGGCTCCAGAACTCCTCGGCGTGAGGCTCGGGATCCGCCTCGCCGTGCAGGTCGAGCTGATAGAGGAACTGGAGCGCGACCTCGCGGCCCTTGCGACGGCGGCCCATCGGCCTACCCCCGCCGGCGTCCAGCCGCGAGGCGGGTGACCAGGTCCGCCATCTCGAGCGCGGCGTCCGCCGCTTCCTCGCCGCGGTTGCCGACCTGGCCGCCGGCGCGCTGCCAGGCCTGGTCCTCGTTCAGCGCGGTGATGACCCCGAACGTCACGGGCACGCCCGTGGCGAGCGCGACCTCGCGGATACCGGTGGCGGCCTCGCGCGCGACGTGCTCGAAGTGCGGGGTCTGGCCCCGGATGACCACGCCCACGCAGACGATGCCGGCGTAGCGGCCGGTCCGGGCCAGCAGCGCGGCCGCCTGCGGGAGCTCGAAGGAGCCCGGCACCCACTGCACGTCGACGTCGGCCGCGGCAAGCCCGGCGCCGAAGAAGGCGTGCAGCGCGCCGTCGACCAGCCGCTTGCTGATCGCCTCGTTGAAGCGCCCGGCCACGACCGCGAACCGGCCGCCCCGCGACGGCCGCGCGCGGCGGGCGCTCCGCTTCGGCGCGCGACCCGCCATCAGGGCAGCGACGACAGCATGTGCCCGAGCTTGTCGCGCTTGGTGCTCAGGTACTTGAGGTTGGCGTCGTTGGCCGGGATCTCGATGGGCACGCGCTCGACGAAGCGCAGCCCGTAGGCCTCCAGGCCGATGATCTTCTTGGGATTGTTGGTCAGCAGGCGCAGGTTCTTCACCCCCAGGTCGACGAGAATCTGCGCGCCGATGCCGTAGTCCCGGAGGTCGGCCTTGAAGCCGAGCTCCGCGTTCGCCTCCACCGTGTCCTTGCCCTGATCCTGAAGCTCGTACGCCCGCAGCTTGTTGAGCAGGCCGATCCCCCGCCCTTCCTGTCGCAGGTAGACGAACACCCCGCGACCGGCCTGGGCGATGATCCGCAGCGCCTTTTCGCGCTGCGGCCCGCAGTCGCACCGGAGGGAGCGCAGCACGTCGCCGGTGAAGCACTCGGAGTGCATCCGGACCAGCACCGGATCTCCCCCCCCGACGTCGCCGAGGACGAGCGCCACGTGCACGCGGCTGTAGACGGTGGTCTCGTAGGCGATCGCCGTGAAGTCGCCGAACTCGGTGGGGAGCTTCGTGGTCGCCACGCGGCGGACGAGCTTTTCCATCCGCACGCGGTACTCGATCAGCGACTTGATGGTGATCATCTTCAGGCTGAAGCGCATGGCCAGCGCCGTCAGCTCGGGCAGACGGGCCATGCCGCCGTCGTCGTCGAGGACCTCGCAGATCACGCCCGCCGGTGTGCAGCCCGCCATGCGCGCCAGGTCCACCGCGGCCTCGGTGTGCCCGGTGCGGCGCAGCACCCCGCCCGGCATCGCGCGGAGCGGGAAGATGTGGCCGGGCCGGGTGAGGTCGCCGGGCCGCGTGGCCGGGTCGACGAGGGTCCGGATGGTGACGGCACGGTCGTACGCCGACGTGCCCGTGGTCACCCCGCGGCGCGCGTCGACGGTATCGGTGAAGGCGGTACTGAGCGGCGCCGTGTTCTCCGCCACCATCATGGGGATCTGCAGCTCCTCGAGCCGCTCGGGCGTCATGGGCATGCAGATGAGGCCGCGGCCGTGCTTGGCCATGAAGTTCACGGCCTCGGGGGTGATCTTGTCGGCCGCCATGACGAGGTCGCCCTCGTTCTCGCGGTCCTCGTCGTCCACCACGAGCAGCATCCGCCCCTGGAGGATCTCGTCGATGGCCTCTTCGATCGTCGCGAACCCGGTCATGCCGTCCCCCTGAGCGCGAGGCACCGCACCACGTACTTGCCGATCACGTCCGCCTCGAGGTTCACTCGCCGCCCCGTCTCCAGCGCGCCCAGCGTCGTGGCCGCCAGGGTGTGCGGGATGAGCATCACCTCGAACCCCGCTCCGTCAACCGCCGCCACCGTGAGGCTGACGCCGTCGACGGCGATCGAGCCCTTCGGGACCAGCAGCGGTGCCCACTCCTTCCCGGGCAGGACGATCCGTACCCGTGCCGTCGATTCTACACGGGTTACCCCCTCGACGGTGCCCACCCCATCCACGTGACCGAGGACGAGGTGACCACCGAGCGCGCCGCCGAATCTGAGCGGGCGCTCGAGGTTGACCGCGGCACCGGGGGCGAGCCCGCCGAGGGCCGTCCGCTCGAGCGTCTCCGGCCCGACGTCGAAGATCAGGCGGTCCGAGCCGCGCTCCACCACGGTGAGGCAGGCGCCGTTGACCGCGACGCTCGCGCCGACGTCGCTGCCGTCCAGAATCAGCGCAGCCCCGACGATCAGGCGCATGGTCGCCGCGCCGCGCGAGATCTCGCGCACGGTCCCCTGCTCCTCGACGATCCCGGTGAACATCAGGCGCCCTCGCCGGTGAGGCGCAGCACGTCGGCCTCGACGAGGAGGTCGTCGCCGACCCGCGTCACCGCGAGCGGGCCGAGGCGCGCGGCGCTCTTGAGCGGCAGACCTTCCCCGGCGAGCACCGACGGCGCGGCGCGCCCGCCGAGCAGCACGGGGGCGAGGAAGATCGCCACGCGATCGACGAGGCCGGCGGCGAGAAAGGACGCGTGGACCTCGCCGCCCCCTTCCAGCAGCACCGCGCGCACGTCGCGCTCGAAGAGGGCGCGCAGGGCGGCGGCGGGATCCACTCGCCCGTCCGCGGCGGGACAGGAGACGACGGTGGCGCCCGCCTCGCGCAGCGCCGCGACCCTTGGCGCCGGCGCCCCCTCGCCGATCGCGATCAGCGCGCGCGCCGCGGTGCCCGCCGTGATGAGGCGCGCCGTCGCCGGGGTTCGCGCCGCGACGTCGAGGACGACGCGAAGCGGCTCGCGCGGCCACGGCGCATCGAGCCGGACCGTGAGAGCCGGGTCGTCGCGAAGCGCCGTGCCGACGCCGACCACGATCGCGTCGACCTCGCTGCGCAGCCGATGCGCGTGGCGGCGCGCCGCCTCCCCCGTGATCCAGCGCGACGCGCCGTGCAAGTCGGCGATCTTCCCGTCGAGCGTGGCCGCCGCCTTGAGGAGGACGTGGGGACGGCGCTCGCCCACGGCCGTGAGGAACACGCGGTTCAGCGCGGCCGCCTCGGCGGCGAGCACGCCGGTGACGACCTCGAGCCCGGCGGCGCGCAGGGTCGGGGCGCCCCCGCCGGCCACGAAGGGGTTCGGATCCGCGATCGCGCAGACCACGCGCGCCACCCCGCTCGCCGCCACCGCGGGCGCGCAGGGCGGGGTACGGCCGTGGTGGTTGCAGGGCTCGAGCGTGACGTACAGCGTCGCCCCCCGCGCGGCGGCGCCCGCGGCCGCGAGCGCCTCGATCTCGGCGTGGGGCGCGCCCGCGTGACGGTGATAGCCTTCACCGACCACCCGGCCGTCGCTCACGACCACCGCGCCGACCATCGGATTCGGCGAGGTCAGCCCCCGCACCCGGGCGGCGAGCTCCAGGGCACGCCGCATGTATCGGAGGTCGGCGGGCTCCGGTGTCACGCTCGCGGCACCAGCGCGTCGACGAACCGCTCGGGCTCGAACGGCTGCAGATCGTCGACGCGCTCCCCGACTCCGATCGCCTTGATGGGCAGCTTCAGCTCGCGCACGATGCGCAGCACGATCCCGCCCTTGGCGGTGCCGTCCAGCTTGGTCAGCACCACGCCGGTGAGCCCGACCGCCTCGTGGAACTGCAGCGCTTGCGCGAATCCGTTCTGCCCGGTCGGGGCGTCCAGGACGATCAGCGACTCGTGTGGCGCTCCCGGCAGCTGCCGCTCGATGACTCGCTTGAGCTTGGCCAGCTCCGTCATGAGGTTGGTCTTGGTGTGCAGGCGGCCCGCGGTGTCGATGATGAGCACGTCGACGGCGCGGGCGAGCGCCGCCTTGAGGGCATCGAAGACGACGGCCGCGGGGTCCGAGCCGGCGGCCTGCCGGATGACCTCGACGTCGATCCGCCGGCCCCACGTCTCGAGCTGCTCGATCGCGGCGGCGCGGAACGTGTCGGCCGCGGCGAGCAGGACGGTCCGGCCCTCGGCCTTGAAGGCCGCCGCGATCTTGGCCGACGTCGTCGTCTTGCCGGAGCCGTTGACCCCCAGCATGAGGATCACGGTGGGACGATGGACGAGCTCGAGGGACTGCGCCGCGGGCGTGAGGTACTCGGTGAGGAACCGGCGGAAGAGCGGGCGGAGCTGGTCGGCCCGCGTCACGGTGCCGAACATGACCTCTTCCCGGGCACGGTTCACGAAGTCGGCGGCCACGGCGGCGCCGAGGTCGGCGGCGACGAGGAGGTCCTCCAGCTCGGCGTAGAGCGCATCGTCGATCGGCCGGTCGGGGACCAGGACCGAGGCCAGCTCCGTGGCGAGGAACTCGCGCGAGCGCGAGAGACCGCTCCGCAAGCGCTCTCCGAACGAAGCGAGAAACTTCATGGCCCGGGCGGCGGCACCACGAGGCGGGGAACGACGACACCCTTGCCGCCGAGCGGCGGCAACGGGCGGCCGTTGAGCTCCAGGGTCACGCCCCCGGCATTGCCGATGGTGAGCACGAACGGACGGTCCGACACCCACTCGCGCACCTCGCCGCCGGGGATCGTCTCCTCGGTCATGCGGCCATCGTCCATCCGCACGCGCAGCCAGGTCGGCTCATGGGCCCGCGCCACGAGCCGGTACGGCGCCCCCGCACCGGACGCGGGGGCGGGCCCCGCTCGCGCCGGCACGGGCTGCGGCGTGAGGGTCGAGACGCTCGGCAGCGGGGATGATGCGCTCGCCGGCGCCGTGGGCGGCGCACCCGCCGAGGGCGCCGAGGGCGCGACGTCGTGCGAACGCGGCGCTGGCGCGGTGGCCCGCGGCGCGGGAGGCTGGCGGGGTATCGGGGCGTCCGGCCGGGGGAGGGCCACCGGCTCGCGCGAGCGCTCGTGGCCGGACTGCAGCAACAGCGTGACGACGACGAGCGCCACCCCGAACACGACGAGCAGCACGAAGCTGACGAGGACGGTGCCGCCGGCCCGCCGCGCGCGCGCGGGGTCCGCCTCGCGCCGGACCCCGCGGCCGTTCGTGCCGACGGTCGTGCCCACGGCCTCGGCGTAGAGAGCGAGCGCCTCGTCGGGCGGCACCGAGAGGACCTGGCAGTAGGCGCGGATGAAGCCCCGCGTGAAGACGGGGGCGAGGAGGGCGTCGTGCTGATCGGCCTCGAGCGCCTCGAGATACCGTGACGCAACGCGGGTCGCGCGGGCTATCTCCTCGAGCGACAGCCCGTTCTTGTGCCGGAGCTCACGAAGGTACCCGCCGACGGACATTGTTCAAGGTCGGGGGGAGCGACCGCCGCTCCCCCCGACACCCCCCAACGGTAGCACGCGAGGCGCCGGGGCCGGATGGGCGGCGGCGCGGTCCTCGGGCGCACCGCGATCGTGACTCGGGGTGCGCCTCACGGGGGTTTCGCGGGGAACTGTGCCCCGTGTGTCGTTCAGGCCGGGCGGCCGGGGGGAATGTCGCGTTCCCCCCGACGCGGTCAATCCATCCGAACGGAGACGAGCTTGGAGAGGCCGGGCTCTTCCATCGTGACGCCGTAGAGCACGTCGGCGACCTCCATCGTCTTGCGGTTGTGCGTGATGACCACGAACTGTGTCTGGCTCGTCAGCTCACGCAGCACTCTCAGGAAGCGGTGGATGTTGGCGTCGTCCAGCGGCGCGTCCACCTCGTCGAGCACGCAAAACGGGCTCGGCCGGTAGTAGAAGATCGCGAAGAGCAGGGCGAGCCCGGTCAGCGCCCGCTCACCGCCGGACATGAGGGTCACGGCCTGCACCCGCTTGCCGCGGGGCTGGGCCATCAGCTCGACGCCCGTGTCGAGGGGGTCGCCGGCCTCCTCGGCCTCGACGAGGCGGAGCTCGGCCCGGCCCCCCTCGAAGAGCCGCTCGAAGATGGTCCCGAAGCGCTCGTTGATCTCGGTGAAGGCCTGGGTGAATCGCTCCTGCGCCGTGCGCGTCATGCCCCGGAGCGCCTTCTCGAGCTCCTTGATCGCTCCGACGAGGTCATCGTGCTGCGTGCGGAGGAACACGCCGCGCTCATCGAGCTCGCGATACTCCTCGTCGGCGACGAGGTTCACCGGCCCGATGCCGGCGAGCTTCGCCTCCAGCTCGCCGATCTGCTCGCGGAGCCCGCTCAGATCGCGAGCGGCATCGTGGCGCGCGAGCAGGGCCGCCTCGCCCACGCCGTGGGTACGGTACGCCTCCTGGGCGAGCTCTTCGCGCCGCACCCGCCGCTCGGTGACCCTGAGCTCGATCTCGTGCGTGGCCTCGATCAGCCGCCGGAGCTCGGCCTCCACGCCCCGGAGCTCCATCTCCGCGCTGCGGACGGCTGACCCGAGCGCCTCGTGCGCCTCGGTCGCGCGCCGCACGTCGCCCTCGAGGCGGTCGCGCTCGACCGCGACCTCCTGGGCCTGCGCGTCGGTCCGCTGGCGCTCCCCGGCCAGCCACTGCCGCCGCTCGCCGAGCTGCCCCTGCCGGGCGCGCCCCTGGCGCACCCGCTCGCCGAGCTCGCCCTCCATCTCGTCCAGTCGGCCGAGCTCCCGGCCAAGCGCCTCGACGCGCTCGACCACCGACGCCACCTCGACACGGCACCCGGTGAGCTGGGCGACCAGCGCCGTCTCTCGGGCCTGGGCGGCGTCGATCGCCTCGCGCACGCCGCCGATCGTCTGCTCCTGCGCCGCCTCGGCGTCACGGGCTGCCGCGATCGCCTGCTCGAGGCGCGCAAGCGTGCGCGCCGTCTCCGCCGCCTCGGCCTCCACCTGGCGCGATTCGATCTCGACCGTCTCGTGATGGCGCTGGAGCCGCTCGTGCTCGCGGAGCACCTGCTCGAGATCCTTCTCCCCGGTCAGGCGAGCTCCCTCGCCGGCCTGGATCGAGTGCTCGAGCAGCGGCAGCCGCGCCCTCAGCGCGGCGACCGCCCCCGCCGCGTCCGCGGCGATCTCCTGCGCGCTACCGACCCGGGCATCGAGCCCGGCCACCTCGTCCGTCAGCTCGCGCAGCTGCCGCTTGCGACCCAGCAGCGAGACGCCGTCGCCGCCGCCGGCGTCGCGGTCACCGCCGAACAGGCGCCCCGTCGGGGCCAGCACCTCACCGGCGGGGGTGACGTAGGTGGCCGCCACGCCGTTACGCCGCCAGAGCGCTTCGGCCTGGTCCAGGTGCTCGACGACGGCAACCTGATCGAGCAGGTACTGCACCAGGCTGACGGAAGGGGCCTGCACCCGCCCCGCAATCCAGCGCACGCCGTTGTCGCCCGGCGTGGCCGCGACGGCCGGCAGGTGATCGAGGGGCAGGAAGGTGGCGGCGCCGAGGCGCCGGGACTGCAGGTACCCGACGCCCGCCCGCGCGTGCTCGAAGCGCTCGACCACGATCCACTCCAGCCGCTCGCCGAGCACGGCTTCGACTGCACGCTCGAGCTCGGGTGGCACGTCCAGCAGGTCTGCCACGGTCCCTATCACGCCCGCGAGCCCGGCCACCCCCGAGCCAGCCGCGAGAACGGCGCGCACGCCGGCGCCGTAGCCCTCGCGAGCCTCTTCCAGCTGGCGGACCGCCTCCAGGCTCGAGCGACGAGCGGCCAGGACCAGCCGCAGCTCCGCGAGCGCGGCCTCCGCGGTGGCCAGCCTGGATTCCCGATCGCCGAGCTGGGCCTGCAGCCCCGCGCGCTCGCCCATGAGCGCGGACAGCTCGGCCAGCGCGCGGTCACGCGCCTGCTCGAGCGCCGCGCGCCCGCTCGCGAGCCGCGCAGCCTCCGCCTCCACCTGGGCCAGCTCCGCGGCCAGGCGCTCGGTCCGGCGTGCCAGCTGGCTGTCACGCTCACGAAGCTCACCCGCCGAGCGCATCAGATCCGTCCGCTCCGAGGCGACCCGCACCTGCTCGAGCCGGAGGGCCTCGAGCCGGTCGCGATGACCGCTGAGGCCGGCGCGCTCGCCCTCGAGCGAGGCTTCCACCTGGGCCGCCACGTGGCCACGATCGACCCGCAGCTGCTCGGCCTCGGCCAGCGCGCCGCGCGTGGCGGCGCGCTCGGCGACGATTCCCTCGAGCCGCTCCCCACCGGCCCGCAGCTCCTCGTCCAGCCGGAGCGCCTCTTCGGCCGCCTCGCGGATCTGCACCCCCATCTGCTCACGGCGCTCGAGCAGGCGCTCGAGATCGGCCTGGACCTTCTGCACGCCCTGGCGCAGATCCGAGAGCCGGTGCTCGCTGTGCTGCACGGCGTCGCGCCCGCTCGCCTCCCGCGCGGCCAGCTGGGCGATGCGGCTGCGGAGGCCGTGCTCGGCGTCGCGCTGGGTGCCGAGAACGCTCTCGAGGCGCGCCAGCTCGGCGGAGAGCGCGGCGAAGTCCGCCGCGACGAGCATCAGCGCGGCCGCGCGACGCTCGGCCTCCAGCGCCTTGTACTGCTGGGCCTTCCGGGCCTGGCGCTCGAGCGAGCCAAGCTGCCGCCGGACCTCCTCCATCACGTCCTTGACGCGGAGCAGGTTCTGGCGGGCGGCGTCGAGCTTGCCCTGGGTCTCGTTGCGCTGCTGCTTGTAGCGCGCGATGCCCGCCGCTTCCTCGATGAAGATCCGGCGCTCGTGCGGCTTGGCCGTGAGGACGTGGTTCAGCTTGTCCTGATCCATCACCGAGTACGCGCGGGGGCTCGCCCCCGTGCCCGCGAAGAGGTCGAGGATGTCGCGCAGGCGGCAGACCGACTTGTTGAGCAGATACTCGCTCTCCCCCGTGCGGTACAGCCGTCGCGCGACCGAGATCTCCGTCCACGGCAGCGACAGCGTCCCGTCGTTGCTGAAGGTGAGCTCGACCTCGGCCAGGCCCAGGGGCCGGCGGGAGGCCGAGCCGTGGAAGATGAGGTCGGCCATCTGCTGGCCGCGCAGCGTCTTCGCGCTCTGCTCGCCGAGCGCCCAGCGGACCGCGTCGGAGATGTTGCTCTTGCCGCAGCCGTTCGGCCCGACCACCGCGGTGATCCCGGGCAGGACCTTCATCACCGCGCGCTCACCGAAGGACTTGAAGCCGTGCAGGGCGATGGACTCGAGACGCATGGATTTTTGTAGCACGCCGCTCAGGCCGGGACCAAAGGAAATCTACCACGCGTTGGGGCCAGGGTACCCCGCAGCGCTAGATGTCGATGCCGCTCAGGCGCCTCGCAAATAGCAGCACTTCTTGTACTTCTTTCCCGACCCGCACGGGCACGGATCGTTACGCCCGACCTTCGAGCCGTCCGCCGCGCGCGCCACGGTGGCAGTGGTCTGCCGCCGCGCCGGGCTCGACGACGAAGCGCCCGTCGGCTCCGCGGGGAGCTCGCCCCGGGACTCGCGCGTGTCGGCCCAGGCCGGCATCCGCGGCAGGTCGATGGGGGCGTCGCGGACCACCTGGACCTTGAACAGGCGCTCGATCACGGTGGTCTTGACCCGGTCCGCCATGTCCTGGAAGAGGTCGAAGGCTTCCTTCTTGTACTCGGTGAGCGGGTCGCGCTGGCCGTAGCCGCGAAGGCTGATGCCCTCCTTGAGGTGGTCGATCGACAGCAGGTGGTCCTTCCACTGCTGGTCGATGACGATCAGCATCTCGTGGCGCTCGAGGGCACGGAGCAGCTCGGTCGTCAGCTCCCGCTCGCGCTCCGCGTACCGCGTGCGCACCGCCTCGCCACCCAGCGCTTGCAGTCCCTCGCGCGTGGCGGTCTCGGAGAACCGCGCCGGCGGGATGCGGGTGTCGAACTGCCGGTGAAGCGCCTCGCCGAGGGCCGCCACGTCCCAGTCTTCGGGATGATCGCCGGCCGTCGCGTACTGCTCGACGGCGGCATCCGCGAGGTCGTCGATCCACTCGGTCACGGTCTCCGCCTGGCTCTCCCCCTCCAGGATCTGCCGGCGCATGCCGTAGACGATCTGCCGCTGCTTGTTCATCACGTCGTCGTACTCGAGCAGGTGCTTGCGGATCTCGAAGTTGTGGTTCTCCACGCGCTTCTGGGCGGTGGCGATGGCGCGCGTCACGAGCTTGTGCTCGATCGGCTCCCCTTCTTCCATGCCGAGGCGGTCCATGATCCGCTGGATGCGCTGGGAGCCGAAGATCCGCAGGAGGTCGTCCTCCAGCGACAGGTAGAAGCGCGAGGAACCGGGATCGCCCTGGCGGCCCGAGCGTCCGCGCAGCTGGTTGTCGATGCGGCGTGACTCGTGCCGCTCGGTGCCGACGATGTGCAGTCCGCCGTGGCCGACCACGCGCTCGTGCTCGGGCTGCGTGATACGCCGGGCCTCCTCGAGGGCGGCCGCGCGCGCCTCGGGCGAGGCCGTGGCCGGGTCGAGGCCCTTCTTCCTCAAGATCTCCCGGGACAGGAAGTCGGGATTGCCGCCGAGCAGGATGTCGGTGCCGCGGCCCGCCATGTTCGTGGCGATCGTCACGGCCCCTTCCCGCCCGGCCTGGGCGACAATCTCGGCCTCGCGCTCGTGGTACTTGGCGTTGAGGACCTCGTGCCTGATGCCGCGCCGCTTGAGCACTCCGGCCAGCCGCTCGGATTTCTCGATCGACACCGTGCCCACGAGGACGGGCTGGCCGCGCCGGTTGCACTCGATGATGTCCTCGGCCACCGCGTTGAACTTCTCGCGCTCCGTCTTGTAGACCACGTCGGGCTTGTTGATCCGGACCAGCGTCTGGTTGGTGGGGATCACGGTGACGTCGAGCTTGTAGATCTTGGCGAACTCCTCCGCCTCCGTCTCCGCCGTGCCGGTCATGCCGGCCAGCTTGCCGTACATGCGGAAGTAGTTCTGGAAGGTGACGGTGGCCAGCGTCTGGTTCTCGCGCTCGACGCGGACGTTCTCCTTGGCCTCGACGGCCTGGTGCAGCCCGTCCGACCAGCGCCGGCCCGGCATCAGCCGTCCGGTGAACTCGTCGACGATGATGACCTCGCCGTCCTTGACCACGTAGTCGACGTCGCGCTTGAAGAGGGCGTGGGCGCGCAGGCCCTGCTGGACGTGGTGGAGCACGTCGATGTGCTGGGGGTCGTAGAGGTTCTGCACCCCGAGCAGCCGCTCGCACGAGGCGATCCCCTGCTCCGTCAGGGAGACGGCCTTGGCCTTCTCGTCGACGATGTAGTCGCCCTCCACCGACTCCTCGATCTCCGATAGCTTGCCCTCGACGATGGTGGCCGCGCGCGTGAGCTTGGGGATGACGCGGTCGATGCGGAAATAGAGGTCCGTGCCGCCTTCCGCCTCGCCCGAGATGATGAGCGGGGTGCGCGCTTCGTCGATGAGGATCGAGTCGACCTCGTCCACGATGGCGTAGTGGAGCTCGCGCTGGACGAGGTCCTCGTTGCGGAACTTCATGTTGTCGCGCAGGTAGTCGAAGCCGTACTCGTTGTTGGTGCCGTAGGTGATGTCGGCGCGGTACGCCTCGATCCGCGAGCACGGCCGCAACGACGCCAGGCGCGGGTCGGGCGTCGAGTACCCCGGATCGTACAGGAACGACGCCTCGTGCTGGATGACGCCGACGGACAGCCCCAGCGCCGTGTACACGGGACCCATCCACTGCGCGTCGCGCTTGGCCAGGTAGTCGTTGACGGTCACCACGTGCACGCCGCGCCCCGGGAGGGCGTTGAGGTAGGCGGGCAGGGTGGCCACCAGGGTCTTGCCTTCGCCGGTCGCCATCTCGGCGATCTTGCCCTGATGCAGCACCATGCCTCCGATGAGCTGGACGTCGAAGTGCCGCATGCCGATCGTGCGCCGGGCGGCCTCCCGGCAGACCGCGAAGGCCTCGGCCAGGAGGTCCTCCACCGTCTCGCCTGCGGCCAGCCGCTGGCGAAGCTCGGCGGTCTTCGCGGTGAGCGCCGGAAGGTCGAGCGCCTTCAGGCCCGTCTCGAGCGCGTTGATGCGCTCGACGAGCGGGCGCATGCGCTTGACGTCGCGGTCGTGCTTGGTCCCGAAGATCGTGCGCAGGAGGGCGTTCAGCATGATTCCCGACCATTATACAGGCCGCCCGCGCTCACCCCCGCCGACCCCGACGCGCGGCGAGCAGCTCGCGCGCGTGGCGGAGCGCCGTCTCGCTCGGGCGGTCCCCGCCCAGCATGCGCGCCACCTCGGCCACACGATCGTCGCCCTCCACCAGGCTCACCGCGGCGCGGGTCCGGCCGCCGCGCACCGTCTTGCTGACCACGAGATGCGCGCTCGCGCGGGCCGCCACCGCGGCGAGATGGGTGACGCAGAGCACCTGCCGCCCCGCGCCCGCCGCCGCGAGCTTCTCGGCGACCACGGCGGCGGCGCTGCCGCCCACGCCGGCATCGATCTCGTCGAAGATCATGCACGGCACGCCCTCCGCGGCGAGCACGGTGGTCAAGGCGAGCATGGTGCGCGACAGCTCGCCGCCGGAGGCGATCCGCGCCAGGGGCCGCGGCTCCTCGCCGGGGTTGGCGGAGAACCGGAGCTCGACGCGGTCCGCGCCCCGCGCGGAGATCTCCCCGTCCGGCAGCCCCTCGACGGCCACCTCGAAGCGCGCGCGCTCCATGCCGAGCGTGCGGAGCTCGCGCTGCGTCGCGGCGGCGAGCCGGGCCGCCGCCTGCCGCCGGCGTGCGGAGAGCGCCTCCGCCGCCGCCACCAGCTCGGCCTGGAGCTCGGCCAGGCGCCGCTCCTCGCCCGCGACCAGCTCCTCGTGCCGCTCCAGACGGTCCAGCTCCACCGCGCAGCCGTCGCGGAACGCCAGCATGGCCTCCTCGCTCTCGCCGTACTTCCGCTTGAGGCGCGTGAGCGCATCCAGCCGCTCGTCCACCGTCTCGAGCCGGCCGGGGTCGAAGACGATGCCGTCGCGGAGCCCGCGCACCGCCAGCAGCGCCTCCTCCACCTGCGCCTGCGCGGCGTCGAGCGCGCCGGCCGGGATCGCGAACTCCGCATCGAGGCGGCCCGCATCCCGGAGGACGCGGGCGGCCCGCGCCAGCCGTGGCATCGCGGCCTCGGCATCGTCCCGGAGCAAGGCGCCGACCTCGTCGAGGGCGGCGGCCAAGCGCTCCGCGTGCTGCAGCCGCCGACGCTCGGTCCTCAGCTCTTCCTCCTCCCCGGGCCGCAGGCGGGCGGCGTCGAGCTCCGAGAGCTGGAACTTCAAGAGGTCCTCGCGCTGCGCGCGGTCCCGCTCGGCGCCGCGCATCCTGGCGATCTCCTCGACCGCGGCGCGGTGCTTGGCGTGCAGCCCCGCCACCCGGGCGCGGAGCTCGTCGGCGCCCCCGAAGAGGTCGACAAGGTCCAGCTGGGCCGGAGCGGCGAGCAGGCGCTGGTGCTCGTGCTGGCCGTGGACCTCGACCAGCTGATCGCCCAGCCGCTCGAGAAGCCCGACGCTGACGGGAGAGTCGTTGACGAAGGCGCGATGGCGGCCGGAGCGGTTCAGCTCGCGCCGGACCACCAGGGGCTCGTCGGGCGGGGCGGGGATGCCGGCCTCGCCGAGCAGAGTGGCGGCAGGCTCGTCGCGATCGAAGACCGCCTCGACGGTCGCGCTGTCGACGTCGGTACGGATGACGTCCGCCTGGGCGCGCGCGCCGCGCACCAGCAGGATGGCGTCGATCAGGATCGACTTGCCGGCACCCGTCTCCCCGGTCAGCACGTTGAGCCCGGGCCCGAACGTCACCGTGACGGATTCGATGACCGCGAGGTTGCGGATCCTCAGCTCGCGCAGCATCGAGCCATCCTAGGCCGCCCGCGTCCTGTCCTCAACGTATCCGGGCCAGGACGGCCGGGTCAGCCGTCGTTCGATGCGCTTACCGCTCGCCCCACTTGAGCTTGGCGCGCAGCACCGAGAAGAAGTGCTTCTGGGGGAACCGCACGAGGCGAATGCGCGAGGCGGCGCGGTTGACTTCGATCGTGTCCTGGTCGCCGAGCCCGAAGCCGACCTGTCCGTCGACGCTGAGCATGACTTCCTGGCTGGTGCGCACGGTGACCTCGACCCGCGAGGTGCCCGGGAGCACGATCGGCCGGTTGGTCAGGGTGTGCGAGCAGATCGGGGTGAGCACGATCGCATCCATGGTCGGAAGCAGGATGGGGCCCCCGGCCGACAGCGTGTAGGCGGTCGAGCCCGTCGGGGTCGAGATGATGAGGCCGTCCGCACGGTAGGCCGTGGCGAACTGCCCTTCCACCGACACCGCGAGGTTGATGATGCGGCTCATCGCCGACTTCATGATCACGGCGTCGTTCAGGGCGAGCGCATCGCAAACGCCCTGGCCGTTCCTGATCACCCGCGTGGCGAGCATCATGCGCTCCTCGATCACCATGCGGCCCTCGAGACAGCCCTCCAGGGCAGGCAGCATCTCGTCCAGCGTGGTGGCGGTGAGGAAGCCCAGGCTCCCGAGATTGACCCCGAGGATCGGGATGCCGAGGTCGCCGACGCTGCGGGCCACGGAGATCAGCGTGCCGTCCCCCCCGAGCACGACGAGGAGCTCGGACTGCGCCGGCAGGTCCGCACGGCGGACGGTCGTGACCTCGAGGTGGGGGATGAGGTCGGCGGTCTCCTTCTCGACGACCACGCTGACGCCGCGCCGCGCCAGCCACTCCACGAGTCGCTGCACTTCCGCCCGCGCCTGGGGGGCGTCGGGCTTCGCCACGATGCCGATGCGCGTCACGCCAGGGCTTCGACCGTCTGGTCGATCCTCGTCTCCAGGTCGGAGGCCGTCCGCCCCTGGGAGGACAGGTGGAGGAAGAACTCGCGGTTGCCCTTCGGACCGCGCAGGGGCGACGCCGTCACCCCGAGCACGTGCCAGCCGTGGAGGACCGAGTAGCGCGCCAGCCGCGCCACCGCTTGGCGGTGGAGCACCGGGTCGCGCACGACCCCGCCCTTGCCGACCTTGTCGCGCCCGACCTCGAACTGCGGCTTCACCAGCACCACGGCTTCGCCGCGAGGGGCGAGCACCCCGAAGACGGACGGCATGATCTTCTCGAGGGAGATGAACGACACGTCGACGACGGCGAGCGCAGGCAGCTCGTCGAAGACCCGCGCGTCGAGCGCGCGGGCGTTGGTGTGGTCCATCACCACCACGCGGGGATCGCTGCGCAGCTTGGGATCCATCTGGCCGGTGCCGACGTCCACCGCGTACACGCGCGCGGCGCCGCGCTGCAGCAGGCAGTCGGTGAATCCGCCCGTCGAGGCGCCGACGTCCATGCAGATGCGGCCCTTGACGGCCAGCTCGAACTCGTTGACAGCGTGGGCCAGCTTCTCCCCGCCCCGGCTCACGAACGGCGCCCGCCCCTTGAGCTCGATCTCGGCATTGGGGGACACCAGGGTCCCCACCTTGTCCACCCGCTGGCCCTCGACGAAGACGTCCCCGGCCAGGATGCGCCGGGCCCCCTGCTCCCGGCTCTCCAGGAGACCCCGCTCCACGAGCAATCGGTCGATTCGAACGCGACTCGGCGGTTTCTTGGCCATTTACATCGATTATAGGCGAGCGCGCGGCCGCGGCCGCAGAAGAAAGAGCAAGAGCACGCCGGCCACGAACCCCCCGATGTGGGCGAACCAGGCCACTCCGCCCGTCCCGGTCTGCCCCGCGGCGGCAGCCACGTGGCTGAGATAACCGTTCAGGAACTGGACCACGATCCAGAAGCCGAGGACCAGCACCGCGGGGATCTGGATGAAGCGGATGAAGAAGCCGAAGGTGACCAGGGTCAGCACGGAGGCGTAGGGGAACAGGAGCAGGTACGCGCCGAGGACCCCCGAAATGGCTCCGCTGGCACCCACCATGGGCACCGACGAGCCCGGGTCCATCGCGATCTGCGCTGCCGCGGCGCCGAAGCCGGACAGGGTGTAGAAGACAAGGAACCGGCCGTGCCCCAGCGTGTCCTCGACGTTGTCGCCGAAGATCCACAGGTAGAGCATGTTCCCGCCCAGGTGGAAGACACCCCCATGCACGAACATCGAGGTGAGCACCGTGACGATCGGCGCCGGGAAATCCCCGGGGGTCGGACAGCTGCCGGTCAGCCGGCACGGGATGGCGCCGAACTCGTAGACGAACTCCTCGGCCGCCTTCGCGGAGGCGGCGTCGCCCGCCATGGACAGCGAGAACTGGTAGAGGAACACGAGCACGTTCAGCACGATGAGCGAGACGGTGACGAACGGAGCGGTCCGACTGGGGACGTCGTCCTTCAGCGGGATCATCGGCCGGTCGGCTGCAGGACGACGGTGGTGGGCTCGACCAGATGCTGCTGCGCCGCGCGCTGCACCGACTCCAGGGTCACCGCCTCCACCGCCCGCGCGTATCGATCGGGATAATCCCAGCCGACCCCCGCCGCCTCGAAGAAGCCGAGGTGCCACGTGTGGCGCGCGTTGGTCCGGCGGTCGAGCAGGAGCGTGCCAGTGAGGTATGCCTTCGCGCGGGCGAGCTCGAAGTCGGTCGCGCCGGCATTCCGGATCCGCGCGATCTCGGCACGCAGGCGCTCCTCGGCCGAGGCGGCATTGTCGCCAGCCGTCGCGATGTACGCCACGAGGTAGGCGGGGGTCAGGCGCCAGGGGGCGAGCACGCCCACGGAGTATGCGAGCCCGAGCTTCTCGCGGAGCTCGACGAAGAGCCGCCCCGTCGTGCCTCCCCCCAGGATGGCGCCGAGGACTCTCGTGGCCGGATAGTCGTCGGTGCCGACACCCGAGACGAGGTAGCCGACGACGATGTGGGCCTGCTGCGCGGGACGCTCGATCACCAAACGTGCCCGGCTCGGACGGGCCGGGGCCGGGGTCTCCCGGGGCGCCGGCGCCTGCGCCGGGAGACGGCCGAGAAGGCGCTCGGCCACCTTCAGCGCCCGGGCCCGCTCGAGATCTCCGCTCATCGCGAGCACCAGCCGGTCGGGCCGGTAGAGGGCCGCATGATGCCGCACGAGGTCGTCGCGGGTCAGGCGCTCGAGCACCTCGCGCCGGCCCAGCGGCGGCGCGCCATAGGGGTGTGCGCCGTACAGCTCCGCGCGCAGGCGGTCGAGGGCAGCGGCCTGCGGACTGTCGCCGCGCGACTGAAGGCGGCTCAGGGCAAGCCGGCGCTCCTTGTCGATCTCGTTGCCGGGAAGGCTCGGGGTCTGGGCGATCTCGGCGATGAGCTCGAGCAGGGCTTCCCAGTGTCTCGCCAGGGCCGTGCCCGCGATCTCCGCGCTCACGGCGTCACCGGAGGCGTCGACGCCGCCGCCGATCTCCTCCGCCGCCTCCACGATCCGCTGCGCAGGGCGGCGCGCGGTCCCGCGAAGCATCGCGCGCTGGAGCAGGTTCGTGATCCCTGCCATCTCGGTGGTCTCGTCGCCCGGAGCCATGCGCACGTGCAGCCCGGCCGCCACCACGCCCGAGCCCCGCTCCTCGCGGACGAGCACCGTGACGCCGTTGGCCAGGACGACGCGCCGCACCTCGGCCACCGCCCCGGTCGCCGACCCCAGGGCCGCCAGGAGCGCCGCGCAGAGAGCGAGCCGCGCTCTCATCGGACCGCGCGCGGCGCGATGGACAGGCGCACGTGGCGCTGCGGGTCGAGATACAGGCGCGCGGCAGCGTGGATATGCTCGCGCGTCACCGCACGCAGCCGGTCCACGTACGCGAGCTCGTCCTCGAGGCGCCAGACGGTCTCGGCGTAACCGTACGTCCGGGCCCGGCCCTCCGCCGTCTCTTCCAGGAAGAGCTGCCGCGCCTCCGCGGCCGTCACCGCGCGCTGCCGTTCTGCCTCGGTGACTCCCTCGACACGGACGCGCTCGACCTCGCGCAGGATCTGCTCCTCGGCGCGGGCCACGTTCGCCGGGTCGAGCTGACAGGTGACGTACGTCAGCCCGCCGGCCTCGAGCGGAACGTAGCGGGCGGCCACGCTCGTGACGAGGCCCGTCCGGTCGCGAAGGCTCGCGGTCAGCCGCGACGAGCGAAGCTGCCCGAGGATGCTGACGAGCAGGTCGAGCGCCGGGGTGTCGGCCGAGTCCACCCGCGGTGCCCCCCAGCCCAGCGCGAGATACGCGACGCTTCCCGCGCGCGCCAGATCGACCTTCTTCGGCGCGCCGACGGCCGCCGCGGGCAGGGGCAGGCGCGCGGTGTCCGTGCGCGCCAGGCGACCGAACGATCGGGTCACGGCGCGCCTGACCTCCTCGGCATCCACCGCGCCGACCACGACGACCGTGAAGGCCTCGGGCACGTAGCGGCGACGATAAAAGCTCACCAGCCGCTCGCGCGTGAGTGAGCGGATCAGCTCGGGCGTGCCGATGCCGCGCCGCCCGTACACGTGCCCCGAGAAGGCGATGGTGTAGAGCGTCTCGACGAGGTATCGCCCCGTGTTGTCCTCGTTGCGCCGCATCTCCTCGAGCACGATCCGTTTCTCCGCCTCGAGCAACGTCTCGTCGAGCGCGGCGTTGACGCTGATGTCGGCCAGGATGTCGAGGCCGGCGACGGCGTGCTCACGTGGCAGGACCATGTGGTAGAAGGTGTAGTCGAGGCTTGTCGCGGCGTTGACCCGGCCGCCCACGCTCTCGATCTCCCGCTCGATGGACCCCGGCGGGCGGGTTTCGGTACCCTTGAACAGCATGTGCTCGAGGTAGTGCGCCAGTCCGAGCTCGGCTGCCTCCTCGTCGCGGCTCCCGGCCTTTACCCAGAGCTGCAGGGCCACGACAGGGCTCGCCGCGAAGGGCTGGACGACGACGTGCACGCCGTTCGGCAGCACGGAGCGGTGAGGGGGCTCGAACGACGACGTCGCGGGCAGCCGGGCGGTGCGACACGCGACCCCGCCCATGAGGACCAGCAGCACGAGGGCGGAGGCCACCATCCGGGACATGGGGGCCACAGCCTACCACACGGGTCGAAGCGGGCAGAATGCCGCCTCCCTGGGCGGCTGCCCGCGGGCACAACGCCCTCGGTGCCCATGGTCAGATTGCGATTAAGGTGTTGAAAATATGGGCCGGTTCAACCGGCTTGAGCTTGGCACCGGCCTTGCTGCCTTCCGTCTCCGAGCAGGATAGACGCGACCCAGACCGACGGAGGGGGTGGAGTGGAGAGCGCGTCGCGACGGCGGAGCGGGAGCGGTACAGCAGCAGACGAGAACCTCACACCTGAAAGGAACGAACGGATGAAGCGTTTCATGGCAGCGGTGATCAGTGTGACGGCGGTGAGTGCGATGTTGCTCGTCCCGGTGGCCGAGGCCGCCTCGGCGTGCCCCCCTGAGGTCAATCAGGCGAAGGACATGCTGACGAAGAAGGCTGGCATCGCCAAGAGCCAGGACAACGTGCAGGCGCCGCGGTCGCTCGCGGGTGCCCGTCAGGACAACGTGCAAGCCCCGCGCGGTCAGGAGAACGTCCAGGCGCCGCGTGGTCAGGAGAACGTGCAGGCCCCGCGCGGCCAGGAGAACGTCCAGGCGCCGCGGTCGCTCGCCGGTGCGCGTCAGGACAACGTGCAGGCGCCGCGTGGTCAGGAGAACGTGCAGGCCCCGCGTGGCCAGGAGAACGTGCAGGCCCCGCGTGGCCAGGAGAACGTGCAGGCCCCGCGTGGCCAGGAGAACGTCCAGGCGCCGCGTGGTCAGGAGAACGTCCAGGCCCCGCGTGGTACCTCGAAGAACGTGCAGGCCCCGCGCGGCCAGGAGAACGTCCAGGCGCCGCGTGGTCAGGAGAACGTGCAGGCCCCGCGCGGCCAGGAGAACGTCCAGGCGACGCGTGGTCAGGAGAA
>JACQFL010000056.1 GCA_016200085.1 Candidatus Rokuibacteriota bacterium
GCTCACGACCGTGGCCAGCACCCCGTTGATGGTCACCGTGTCCTGGCCGGGGCTCGGGTCGAAGCCGGCGCCGTAGATCGAGAGGGTGTCCCCGGCCTGGTCCTGGCCGGGGGTGACCAGCGTGATGGCCACCAGGGCCGCCCCGACGTTGACGCGATCGATGCGGAGCAGATTGCCTACGGAATCGTACACGAATGTCGCTGAGTTGCCCTGATCATCGACGATCGAATTCAACTGATTCTTGCGATCGTAGATGAGGCTGATCGTCCCCGCCGCGGCCGCGCTGACGTGGCCCCCACCGGCCACGCAGAGCCCCAGGACGAGCCACGCGATCCCCCGACGTCTGGCTATGGCGTGCATCTCGGGCCGCGAGTAGCGCAAGAGGCGTGCCGCGTCCCGCGGCCTCCCGGGCTTGTCCATGGGCGCATATCGAGACCTGTCTGATCCACGAGGCGTGCCAGTCCGGAGACTGAATGAAATCGCGGACATGACCGCGCCGACTGCCCCCGACTGCCCTGCCCACGTGGCGAATCGCCCTGGGAATCATGCAGCAGGCGCCGGTCGGCGCCCGGCCACTGGCCGGGGAGAGGTGGTCAGATTCAGACCACCCCCTGGTCTGAATCAGTGCAGCGGCCCTGTGTCAACCGCGAGGGGGTCGCTCACAGCCGATGATCAGGCTCGACATCATCCCGCTGGGGGCTCTGACGGCCATGCCCTGGTCCCGGACCCGATCAGACCACGGAGATCAGGAAGGCGGCGGCGGCGAGGGCCATCGCGCCAGTGGCCGTCCAGCCGAAGAAGTTCAGCCAGGGCCCGTTCACGTGCTCGCCCATGATCTTGCGGTTGTTGCCCACGAGCATGACGAGGAGCATGAGCGGCGGCGCGAGGAGACCGTTCAGCACGGCGGAGAAGAACAGCATCCGGATGGGGCTCGTCCGGAGGAGATCCAGCGCCATGCCCACGAGCACCGCGCCGCCGAAGACCAGGTAGAACCGTCGCCCCTGCCGCCAGCCGAGGTTGAGGCCCGAGCGCCAGCCGAACAGCTCCGCCACCGCGTACGACGCGGAGCCCGCCAGCACGGGGATCGCGAGCAGTCCGGTCCCGATGATCCCGAGCGTGAAGAGCAGATAGGCGGCGTCGCCGGCGAGCGGCCGCAGCGCCTCTGCGGCCTGGCGGCTCGTCTCGATGTCGTGCTTGCCGGCCCGATAGAGGGTGGTGGCGGTGGCGAGGATGATGAAGTACATGACCAGGTTGGAGAAGGCCATCCCGGTGACCACGTCGAGCCGCGCGTCGCGCAGCTCGTCGGCGGTCGCGCCCCGGCGCTGGCGGATCGTGCGCCGCCCCAGCGCCTTCTCCTCCTCCACCTCCTGCGAGGCCTGCCAGAAGAAGAGGTAGGGCGAGATCGTGGTGCCGAGGATGCCGACGAGCGTCGAGATACTGTCGGCGCCCAGCGACATGCGCGGCACGACGCTGGCGGCGAGCGCCTCCAGCCAGTGCGGCCGGGCGAGAATCGCCGAAGCGATGTACGCGAGGAGCACGACGGTCAGCCACTTGAGCCACCTGGCGAAGGTCGCGTAACTCGTTTAGATCGTCACGAACACGAGGGCCGCCCCGAAGGCGACGATCCACACCATGCCCTTGACGCCGGTCAACATCTCCGCCGCGTCGCCCATCCCGCGCAGATCCGCCCCGATGTTGAACGTGTTGGCCACGAGCAGGAGCACGCAGGCGAGGTAAAGAAACCAGCGGGGATAATGGCCACGGAGGGCGCCCGCGAGCCCCCGTCCCGACACGAGACCGATCCGGGCGCACACGAGCTGGATCCCGGCCATCAGGGGCAGGGTGACGATGGCCGTCCACAGCATGCCGTAGCCGAGCGAGGCGCCGGCCACGGAGTACGTCGTGATCCCGCTCGGGTCGTCGTCGGAGGCCCCGGTGACGAGGCCGGGGCCGAGGATCTTGAAGTACCGGACGAGGGGGTTGTGACTGTGCGGAGGCGGAGGCTCGGTCGGAGGCGGAGGCGGCGGCAGGGCCTCCCCGGTCTCCGCGCTCACGGCTTCAGCATCACCTTGATGGCCTGGTCCTGCTTGCGGTCGAAGATCGCGTAGCCCCACGGAGCCTCGCCGAGCGGCATCGTGTGGGTGATGATCAGCGTCGGCGTCAGCTTGCCCCGCCGCACGAGCGGCATCAACGGCTTGATGTAATTGCGCGCGTTGCAGATCCCCATGTGCAGGCGAAGATCCTTGAAGAAGGCCTCGCGCACCGGGAAGCCCATGCTGGTCTCGACGTAGACGCCGACCGACGAGACCGTCCCCCCCGGCCGCACGGCGTGGATGGCCTGGGCGAAGGGCGTCTCGTGCCCCACGCACTCGAGCACGACGTCGGGGCCGCGGCCCCCGGTGAGCGCCCGCAGCTGATCGCCCGGATCGCCGCGATCGAGGTGGACGGCCTCCGCGCCGCACTCCTCGGCGCGCGTGAGCCGGTAGCCCACGCGGTCCACGGCGAAGAGGCGCGCCGGGCCGAAGAGCTGCGCCGACTGCATGGCCAGCAGCCCCACCGGCCCCGCCCCGAAGACGGCCACGCTGTCGCCCGGGCGGATGCCGCCGTTCTCCGCGCAGAAGTACCCGGTCGAGAGGATGTCGCCGAGGAAGATCGCCTCCTCGTCGCTCATGTCCGCCGGCACCTTCTCGCAGAGGTGATCGGCGAACGGCACGCGGATGTACTCGGCCTGGCCACCGGGGAACACGTGGCCGAAGCGCCCGCCGAAGACCGCGCGTCCGGTGGTCGTGCACTGGGTCGGCAGCCGCTCGCGGCACCACTCGCACGTTCCGCAGGAGACCGAGAAGGGCACGATCACCCGATCGCCCGCGCGCACCTCGCGCACGCCCGCGCCGACCTCCTCCACCACGCCCATGAACTCGTGGCCCATGACCGCGCCGGGCTCGACGAGGCCGCCGCCGCGGCCGTGGTACTGGTGCAGGTCCGAGCCGCAGATCGCGCTCGTCGTGATGCGGATCACCACGTCCCCCGCGTCGACCACTTTCGGGTCGGGCGCCTCCTCCAGCCGAACGTCCCCCACCCCGCGAAACGTGATGGCATTCATGGGTGTCCCCTTCGATTCGCCGGCGCGGACCGCAGCTCCTGCAACGCGAGGGCCGCGGCGCCGCGGACGGTCAGGCGTTTGTCGGACGGTACGATCGAGATTCGCGTCGAAGCGAGGGCCTGGCGAAAGGCGTGGGAGGCCGCGACCGCGAGGAGGCGCGGCTCGAGCGGGGCGAGCGCGGCGGCGACACCACCGGTCAGGACGATGACCTCCGGGTTGAGGCCGTTCACGACGGTGGCGAGCAGCGCGCCCAGCGCGCGGACGGCCTCGTCCACGATCGCGCCGGCGACGGCATCCCCGGCCGCGGCGACCGCGAACACCGTCGCCGCGGTCACCCGCGCGGGATCCCCGCCCGCCGCTGCGCGCAGCCCCGCGCCGGCCGTCGCCGCCGCGGCCGCACGGCCGGCCTCGCCGATCCCGCGCCCGCTCGCGTAGACGGCGAGACAGCCGCGGCCGCCGCACCAGCACGCGCGGCCGTCGAACTTCACCGGCACGTGACCCAGCTCGCCGCCGAAGCCCGCGGCCCCGCGCACCACGCGCCCGTCGAGCACGATCCCCGCCCCGAAGCCGGTCCCGGCCGCGAGCACGACCAGCGAGCGCGCGCCCTTGCCGGCGCCGAACGTCCACTCGCCGAGGGCGAGCGCGTTGACGTCGTTGTCGACGAACACGGGCAGGCCCAGCCGGGCGCCGAGCGCCGGGCCGAGGGTCTGGCCGGTGAGGTCGGCGACGTGGTGGGCCTCGCCGATGCGCCCGGCGGCGTCCACGATCGCCGGCACGCCGATGCCGACGGCCGCCACGGGCAGCCGCTCCTCCGCCGCGCGCCGGCTCATCGCCGTCGCCAGCCGCGCGATGGTCGCGCCCGAGGTGTCGGGGCCGTCGCCGTGCGTGGGCGACTGCTCCTCGAGCAGCACCTCACCGCCCTCGCTCACCACGCCCGCCGCCGTCGTCGTCCCGCCCACGTCCACGCCGATGACGAACCGCATGGGGCGCTACAGCGCGGTGAAGTCGCAGAGCGTGATGCCGAGGGCTTCGGCGGCCGCGCGGGCGGCGGGCGTGCCGAGGCCGACCAGCTCGGTCTCCCGCTGGCGAGCGTACCGGCTGCCCGCGAGGCCCGCGTCGAACGTGGCCGGGTGGCTCATGAACTCCGAGACCCCGGACGGCAAGGCGCGCAAGTGCCCGAGCGTGCGCGCGAGCGTCCAGTACGCGGCCGGACCCGACTCGCCGAAGAAGTGGTCCGGCGTGCGTAGTCCCGCGGAGCGGGCGCGGGCGCGCGCCGACGCGTCCTGGCTACGCACGGGCACGGCGAGCCGGCGCGCCGTGGCCAGCACGACGCCGGCGACCGGGGCGTGGAGACCGATATGGTGGTGGGTGTCGACGTGGGTCGGCCCGTGTCCAAATATCCGCTCGAATTGTTCGACCTGCGCCTCGATCTCCTTCTCGATGTCCGGGACATTCGCCATGGCGGCGGCGCGGCGAGCGTCACGCACGAAGCGGCCGTCCGGCCCGATGAGCGAGTGCGCCCCGGTGAGGGGCCGGCCGAGCGTGAGGTTGACGTGGAGCCCGATACCGAGCCCCGCATCGCGCGCCGCCGCCACCGATTCGGGGTCCGGCCCCGCCGTCACGAGCACGGTGGTGCTCGTCACGATGCCGTGGCGGCGCGCCGCGAGGATCCCCGCGCTCACCCCGGGCGTCATGCCGAAGTCGTCGGCGTTCACGATCAGCCGCCGCATCAGGCGAGGACGCCCTGGACGATGACGCGCTCGACGGTGGCGGGCGTGCCGGCGGGCAGCGTGCCCTCGACGTCGATGCTCCGGAGGTGATCGAGCCGCTCGTACCCGATGCGGGGAAACGGCTGCACCTCGGTGGCGAGCACGCTGGGGGCGAAGCCCCGGGCGCTCAGGGTCGCCAGCGCGCGCTTGACCCCGAGGAAGTCGAACAGGCTGAAGACGAGCCGCCCCCCGCGCACGAGGTGCGCGGGGGCGCCCGCGATCACGCGATCCAGGAGGGCCCAGCCGTCGCGGCCGCCGTTGTCGGCGGCGGCCTCGGCGTCGTCGCGCTCGCGGCCGGGCGGCGTCGGCATCTGGGGGGGATTGGTGCAGACGAGGTCGAAGCGCTCGCCGGCGACGGGGGCGTAGCCGTCGCCGAGCCGCGTGTCGACGCTCACCCCGTTGAGGACCGCATTGGCGCGCGTGGCCTCGACGGCGGCGGGCATGACGTCGGTGGCGACCACGCGCGCGCCCGCCCGCGCGGCGAGCACGGCGAAGAGCCCGAGCCCGCAGCCCACCTCGAGCACGCGCTCGTCCGCGGTGACGGGCACGCGCCGGCAGAAGAACAGCGAGCCCGCCTTGGGCGGCTGCACACCGTCGGCGACGCGGAAGAGCGCGCCGCGCCAGCCGAAGAGGAGCACGCCCCCGTCGTCGGGCGTCACGTCACGTCCCGGGCCGTCACTTCCCGGCCACCCGGCGGAAGTAGAGCCGGATGTTCTCCTTGAGCTGGGCGCGCGCCCCCGCCGAGGACTGGGCGTCCTCGAGCTGGTCGAGCTCGATGGCGAGCGGCACGCCCTCGCGCTTGACGCCGTCGAGCTCCGCGGTCAGCCCGCAGCGCTCGTCCGACTCGGTGAACACCAGCTTCGCGCGCTGGAAGGAGCGGTCGTCCTGGGCGATCTGCTGCACGACGTCGACGAGGAGCCGCTTGATGGCCTCGGCGTCGTCACCGGGCACCGACGAGAACGCCGCCGTCAGGCTAACGTCGGCCATCCGTGTAGACCTTCAGGATGTCGGCGTGCGCCTTCGCGGCGTTCGCCCGGATCGCGAAGCTGATCGCCTCCCGCACCTCGTCCTCGCTCGCGCCGGCCGCCCTGGCACCTGCCAGGTCGCGCTGCGCTCAGTGGGTGTTGCCGACGGCGAGGTTCGCCGCCAGGTAGCACAGCGACGCGGTCTTGGCGTCGAGCGCGCCCTTCTTGTACTTCCAGCTCGCGATGACCTTCTCTTCGAGGGCGGCCATGTCAATCCTCCTCGGGATCAATGCCCCGCCGCGGCGGCGGGCCGGAACTGGTCGAGCCCCGCCTCCAGGCCCCTGGGCGTCACGCGGATCGCCACCGGCTTGGCGAAGTTGAGCGTCGCGTACGTCTCCGTGCGCGGCGCCACCTCCCAGCCCAGGCGCGCCAGCTCGGCGAGCAGCTTCGCGCCCACGCGGTCGTCGATGATCAGCGGCCCGCCATCCGTGTAGAGCCGGGGCGCCTCCACGGCGGCCTGCAGCGATCCCCGGCCGTCCGCCACGTTGGCGATCACCTGGGGGATGGCGGCCAGGATGCGGCGGCCGCCGGGCGCGCCGACGGTGAGGTACGGCCGGCCCCGCTTGAAGACGAGCGCGGGGACCATGTTGACGAGCGCGCGCTTGCCGGGCGCGATGGAATTGGCGTGCCCCGGCTCCGGGTCGAACCACATCATGCCGTTGTTGAGCAGGATGCCGGTGCCCTTCACCACCACGCGCGAGCCGTAGATCGACAGCGCGGTGTGGGTGAGCGCGACCATGTTGCGCTGCTTGTCGATGACGGAGACGTGGGTGGTGCACTCGCCGTCGCCGCGGGACGCCCGCCGCCGTGCCGCGCGCCCGCGCGCGGGCGCTGCCGGCCGCGTCGGACCGCTGCCGCCGCGCGCGGTGCGGACCGTCGCCGCGACCTCGTGCGCGTACTCCCGCGAGGCCAGCCGGTCCCAGGGCACCTTCACCAGCTCGGGATCCGCCATCAGCGCGAAGCGATCGAGCATGGCCTGGCGGACGGCGAGCGCCCGGTGGTGCAGGCCGCGCGCCGTGGTGTAGCCCACGCGGTCGGCCGGCAGCGCGTCGAGCACGTTGAGGATCTGGAGCGCGGTGGTGCCGCCCGTGGAGCCGGGTGGCAGCGCGAGGTCGAGGTCGCGGTAGCGCCCCCGCAGCGGATCGGCCGTGCGCACCTGGTAGGCGGCGAGATCCTCGCGCGTGACGAGGCCGCCGTGGGCTTTCATGTCGTCGACGATGGCCTGGGCGATGGCGCCGCGGTAGAACACGTCGGCGCCGTCGCGGGCGATGAGCGCCAGGCTCGCGGCCAGCTCCGGGAAGGTCACGCGGTCGCCCGGCTCGATCGACGGCGGCCGGTGGATGCCGCCGTTCCGGAGGTAGGTCCGCGCCGACTCGGGGAACGCGCGGAGCTCCTCGAGCGCCCGCGCGGTGGTGAGCGCCTGGTACCAGTCGGGCACGAACCCCGTGCGCGCCAGGCTGATGGCGGGCGCGAGCACGTCCGCCAGCTCCATGGTGCCCCACCGCTGGAGCGCCAGGGTCAGCCCGGCCACCGACCCCGGCACCCCGACCGAGCGGTAGCCCATGACGTTGGCGTCGTGCTCCACCCGGGACCAATTGAAGAGGTCGCCTGAGGAGCCGCCAACGATGCGGAACATCGACTCCGAGGCGGCCAGGGGCGCGCGGGCGTTGAAGTCCAGCGCGACGGTGCTGGCCTCGCGCTCGAGGTGGATCAGCATGGTCCCCGAGCCGCCGATCGTGCTCATGAAGGGCTCGGCCACCGTCATGGCGAAGGCGGTGGCCACGGCGGCGTCGACGGCGTTGCCGCCGCGGGCGAGGATCGCCGCGCCCACGTCGGCGCCGAGCGGATGCTCGGCGGCGACCAGGCCACGGGGGGCGAGCGGGGTGCGCTTGGTGACGACCAGCTCGGAGCGGATCATTCGCTCTCCTGCACTCTCATCTCGGCAAGTATTGCGTGAGCTCGGTCAGGCGCAGGCCGGCGAAGTACAGGGTCCAGCCGAGCGGGTACTCCCAGGCCTCGGTGACGTTGCCCTTGAGCATCGGCCAGTAGCGGCGCGCCACCCGCTCCATGTCCGCCTCGCTGGTGGTGGTCGAGATGGGCGGCCCGAACAGGATCAGCACCATCTCCTTGGACATGCCGGCGGCGACGCGGTAGTCGAAGCGGAATGTCGAGAGCTGGAGCGAGTTCGCGTCCTCGGGATGCTGGCGCAGGTACGCCGAGATCCGGATGTCGAGCTGGTCCCGCCAGTGCTGCTTCTCGTCGTAGTTCGGCTCGCGGCCGTTCTGCATCGCGACGCTGACGTACCAGATCTCCTCCGCGGTCGGGCCCTGGGAGCTGCGCTGCTGGGTCGCGGGGAGGAGCCGGGCGCAGGCCGTCAGGGCCAGGACGGCGCAGGCCAGGGCCATGCATCGGCGAATCACGCCGGCCAGCATAACCGATTGGGGGGCTCCGGGCGCCCCCCAAACCCCCCAACGCTCGGCAGCGCCCCGGGGAACCCGGGGCGCTCCTCGACCCCCCGGGGCCTAGCGTGATGTCGAGGGGCGCCGCGGGTTCCCCGCGGCGTCCCGAGCGTTGGGGGGGCTTGGGGGGCCCGGGCGAGGCCCCCCATGTTGGTCAAAATCAAATCAGCGCGCTTTCCAGGACGATGCCGCGGTCGATGACACGGGCGGCGTGGTGGAGGAGGCGCGCCGTCGTCGGGGGGACCTCCGGGCTCTCCGCGAGCTGGCGCAGGAGGTCGAGGAGCCGCCGCATGGCGCGGATCAGGTCACCCTCGTGGCCGCCGAAGGACTCCTGGACGATCGCGGTCCAGTCGTCCTCGCCGGACGCCCAGCGGAACACCGCGGGCATGAACCCGGGATGGACGGACACGGCCATGCCGAGGTGGCGGGCGCGCTGCGCCTCGCCCACCGAGCCGGCAACATCCTCGAGCTGGTGGAGCTTCTGGCGCAGCTTCGGGCGCTTCTTGAGGAAGACGCGGGCGAGGTTCGGCTCGCCCGAGCGCGCCTCCTCCGTGAGCGCCGAGCAGACGGCGGCCGCCTCGGCCAGGGTGAGGTCCGAGAGCAGGCCGCGCGTGACGACCTCGGCGACGAGCAGCTCGTTGTCGTGGCGGAAGCCGGCGATGAGGCGGCCCTTGGCCTCGAGCTGCCGGTCCCGGACCGCGCCGAATTGCTCGAGGACCTCCACCACGCGGAGGAACTCCTGCCAGTACGCGCCGCGCGCAGCCTCCAGCGCCTGCCGCCGCATGGCCAGCCGCTCCTCCACGCGCTCGACCTCGCGCCAGGCCTGATCGCAGTCCCGCGTGGCGCCCCACGGGCAGCGGTGGCACTCCACCGTGCCGAGCGCGGCCTCGGGCCGCTGGGCGCGCTCGCGCTCCAGGAGCTCGGCCGCGTCCAGCCGTGCGAGCTGGTCGGCCACGTGGCGCAGGCCGCGCGGGTCGCGCGCCCGGTCACGCGGCACGTGCAGCGGCGGCGTCGACCAGAAGAGCTGCTTGATCGCGCCGGCCTTGAGGCGCACCACGGCGCCGTGGGGCAGGAGCGCGTCGACGAGGGCGCGATGACCGCGGATGCCGTGGATGCCGAGCACGACGGCCAGGCTCGGCGCCCCCCGGCGCTTGACGAGCGCCAGACGTCCCGGCTCGGCGCCGACGAGGCCGCGCTCGCCGCGGCCGTTGCCGCGGCCGAGCGCGCGGCGGCGCGCGTCCGCCTCCTGGCGCAGGCGGCGATACCGCCCGATCCTCGAGAAATCGCCACACGGCGCGGGGTGGCCGCGGACCTCGGCCAGGCGCGCTTCCAGCCGCGCGATCTCGGACTCCATCTCCTTCACGCGCTTGAGATTCTGGTACTGGCCGAACGAGGCCTCGATGCGCCGGCGCAGCGCCTCCGGCGGGGCGCCGGTGGCCAGCAGCATCGCGACGGAGCCATAGCCGAGCTTGAACCGGCTCGCGATGGGCTCCGGCGCGCCGTCCACCACGCGCAGCACGTCCTCCACACCGTCGCGGGCGTCGAGCGCGATCACGCACTGGCCCTCGGCGTCGATGCCCCGACGGCCGGCGCGGCCCGCCATCTGCGTCAGCTCGTTGTGGGAGAGGAGCCGGAAGCCGTGCTCGGTGCGCTTGGTCAGCCCCTGGAGCACCACGCTGCGCGCCGGCATGTGGATGCCGAGCGACATCGTCTCGGTGGCGAACACGACCTTGCAGAGCCCGCGCTCGAACAGCCGCTCGATGAGCCGCTTGAGGCTCGGCAGGATGCCCGCATGATGGACGGCCACGCCCAGGCGGAGCGCGCGGAACACCGCCTGGTTGATCTCGGAGTCACCCATGGACGGGCTCTCCGCCATGGCCTCGCCGATGGCGACGTCGACCTCACGCTGCTGCTCGCGGCCGAGCAGCGCGCGGCCCCCGGTCAGCACGTCGTCCATGGCGCGCTCGCAGCCGGCGCGGCTGAAGATGAAGTAGATGGCGGGCAGCCAGCCGCGCGTCTCGAGCGCGTCGATCATCACGTTGGAGTCGACGACCCGCCGCGTGTACCAGCGGCCGCGGTCGTCCGGGCCGCGCGGCTCGTCGCCGATGACGCGCGCCCGGCCCGACCGGACCTTGTCGATGGGGTGGATCTCGCCGGCGAGATCGGCGAGGTGGTACGAGAGCGGCACGGGACGCTCGGGGTGGTAGATGGGCAGGATCGGCCGGTGGACGAGGGAGATCCAGTCGGCGATCTCGACGACGTTGGCGACCGTCGCCGACAGCGCCACGAGCAGGACGTCCTTCGGGGTGTTGACGATGATCTCCTCCCACACCGTCCCCCGCCCCTCGTCGCCCATGTAGTGGCACTCGTCGAGCACGACGTACCCGAGCTCGTCGAGCCCGCCCGCGTAGAACATGTTCCTCAAGATTTCCGTGGTCATCACGAGCAGGCGGCCGCGGGGGTTGACCTTGACGTCGCCGGTGAGGATGCCGACGTCGTCGCCGCTCCATGCCCGGACGAAGTCGCCGTACTTCTGGTTGGAGAGCGCCTTGAGCGGCGTGGTGTAGGCGATCCGCTTGCCCGTCTCCAGCGCGGCCTGGATCGCGAACTCCGCCACGAGGGTCTTGCCCGCGCCCGTCGGGGCTGAGACAATGACCGAGCTGCCGGCGGCGATCGCGCGGCAGGCCTCGACCTGGAAGCCATCGAGCGGGAAAGGGAATCGAGCACGAAAACGCTCGAAAAGGTCCATAGTTAACATCTCACAGTACCATGACGACATGAGGGAGACCGTCGAGACATGATCGTGTTCCACGTCGCCGTCACCGTCCCGCCCGACTACGTGGCCCGCCGCGAGCCCCATCGCCTCGCGCACCTCGAGCGGCTAACGGCGCTGCGCGCGGCGGGCGCGGTCATCGGCGGCGGGCCGGCCCCCGACGGCCGGTCGGCGGACCTCTTCTATCGCCTGCAGCAGCCCGGACAGCTCACGCACGTGGTCGAGGAGGATCCGTACTTCGTCGGCGGAGCCTGGACGGGTTATGCGCCGCGCACGTTCAACGCCTTCGTCGAGCCCTGGGAGCTGGCTCCCGTCGTCACCGACGGCTCCCGGCGCGCGACGATCGTCGAGGGGCCCGTCGCGGACCTGGACATGGCGCAGTTCGCGCTCATCGAGCTGCGGGGCGCCGGCCGCATCGCCTTCGGCGGCCTGTTCCCCGACGGCGAGAGCCTGGCGGTGGTCAGGACGGGCGACGAGGCTGAGGCGCGCGGATGGTTCGCCGACACGGGCTTCTGGCGCGCGGAGGCCCTGCGCACCCGCGGCCTGCTCCACGTGCTCTGATGGGAACCCGCGCAGGCGAGGCCGGTCTAACCCGGTGAAGGCTGGCGATGGAATGCGCTGAGGCCCGCGAGGCCTTCTCGGCCCGGATCGACGACGCGCTCGGCGCGGACGAGCTCGCCCGGCTCGAGCGCCACGTGGCCGGCTGCGCGGCGTGCGCGCGCGAGTGGCGCGAGCTCTCGCGGGCCGTCGCCTTCGTGCGCGAGGCGGGACCCGTGCGCGCGCCCGCGGGGTTCGTGGACCGGGTGCTCGCGCGCGCACGACCGCCGTGGTGGCGACGGTGGCTCGCCGCGATCTTCGTCCCGCTGCCCCGCAAGCTCCCCGTCGAGGCGGCCGCCGTCGTGCTCGTGTCGGTGATCGGCGTCCTCATCTATCGCCAGTCGCCCGAGCTGCAGCGCGCGACCCGGACCCATCCGTTCGTGAGCCAGGCGCCGGCGCTGGAC
>JACQFL010000055.1 GCA_016200085.1 Candidatus Rokuibacteriota bacterium
CTTCGAGTTCCTTCCGTTCCGCATGGGTCAGCTCGATCCGGTACGGGCTTACCCTGGGCATCGGTGTCGGCACCTCCGCCACCAAGCATGTCGGAACGGGGCTTAAAGTACGTCATTATATTTACGAAACGCAGTACTAAGGAAGTGTGCAATGGATTCCGGTTCCATTTGGTTCGATGGCGACGACTCACGAACGCCGGCCGACTTTACTGTCGGCTTCCGCGGCCTGCTGTACGGAGGCGGGGCCGGAGACGAGGCCACCCAGAAGGTCTTCCTCGACAGGGTCCGGATTTTCATGACCCGATAACAACTCATTGACGCCGGGAGGCCTTCCTATGACAACCGACGTGGACCGACGGGCTAACACCACGATAGGCCTGACGGCGGCTTCGCGTTGCTCAGCCGCCGCAGGTCATCGTGAGCGTTGAACTAAACCGCTGACGCGGTAGGTTTCGAACTCCGCTTCCAACCCCTAGTGTCTGTCTCTCGGTCGGTGCCGCGGTCGCCACCGTATCGTTCCATGGTGATCGTGCACACCCGCGTGGCGCCGCGCAGAATCGCCGCCGTCCGGACGCTTCCCATGGAGGTGGCGTATGAGCGAGCTGCGAACCCCCATGATCGAGGCGATGACGGCGCGCGGATTTGCCGCGAGCACCCAGGAAGCGTACGTTCGGGCGGTCATCGGCCTGGCCGTCATTATCGGCGCGCACCCGATCAGCTCTCGGCCGACGAGGTGCAGGCCTACATGGCCCTCTTGGTTCGGGAGCGCCACCGGTCGTGGAGCACGTGCCGCCAAGCGGCGCACGCCTTCCGGTTCCTCGATCACGTCACGCTCGGCCGCGAAAAAGCGGCGTGCCACGTCCCGGCGCCCCAACAGCCGCAGCAGCTGCCGACATCCTGAGCCGCGAGGAAGTCTGGCGCCGGCTGCGGGCCGGCCCGCACCCGTGGCATCGGCTCTGGCTCGCCACCACCGACGCGGCGGGGCTGCGCGTCAGCGCAGTGGTCGCGCTCAAAGTGGCGGACCTCGACGCGGACCGTATGACGATCCATGTCGTCCAGGGCGAGGGCGGCAAGGATCGCTCCGTGCCGCTCGCGCCACGCCTGCTCCAGGACTGGCGCGCGTACGGGCGCATCCGGCCTCCGCACGTCTGGCTCTTCGCCAATCGCCAGGGCACGCGCCCGATCGACATCACCGTGGCCCAGAAGCTTTACACGATGGCGAAGCTCCGCGCTGGCATCGCCACGCAGGGCGGCATTCATGCGCTCCGCCACGCCTTCGCCACCCACCGGCTCGAAGCCGGCCGCACCCTGCCGACGGTCCAGGACCTGCTCGGCCACCGCCACCTGTCCACCACCGCGCGCTATGTGCACCTCACGCCCGGCCGGGTGCGCGTGCCCGGCTGGCCCCTCGACCTGCCCGAGCCGCCCGGCGCCTGAGATATGGCGCTGGCGCCGGCCGCCCCCGCGGGCAGCGGCGCGGAACGTGCACGCCGGGTCGAACGCGCCGACATCGTCCGCGCCCACGGCGGCGACGATCGGCGGCGCCATCGCCTCTCGTGGGCGCCGCGCCCTGCGCGCCATCGCGAACTGCCGCACCGCCGTGCTCGGCGGCCATCGGGCCGTCTGCACCGCCTGTGGCGCCGAGCGGATCACGTACAACTCGTGTCGGAACCGTCACTGCCCGAAGTGCCAGCGGGTGGCCACTGAGCGCTGGCTCAGCGCGCGCCGGGGCGAGGTCCGGCCGATTCCCTACTTCCACGTCGTCTTCACCCTCCCCCACGCCCTCAACCCGCTGGCGCAGAGCCACCCGCGGCTGCTCTATCGCCTGCTCTTTCAGGCCGCGGCCTCCACGCGGCTGCGCTTCGGCCGCGATCAGCGCCATCTCGGCGGGGATCTCGGCGGGACCGCCGTGCTC
>JACQFL010000057.1 GCA_016200085.1 Candidatus Rokuibacteriota bacterium
GCGACTCCGCCTCGACGTTGTAGTCGACGAACTCCCGGAACCCCACGTCCGAAGCGCATCTCACCGCTCCTTGTCGCACCCGCGGGGCCCTTTCGCCGCGGCGCTCACATTACACGGTAAGCGTGGGACGTTCCGGGATTTGATGAACCGGCTAGCGCCGGCGCCGCCCGCCCGCCTTCGCCCCGTCCACCGTCGCCAGGAAGGCGAGGACGGTCTCGTTCCACTCTGCGGGGCGGTCGCGGTTCGCGAAGTGGCTGGCGGGGGAGAGCACCACGAGCTTCGAGCCGCGGATCTTTCGATGCATCACCCTCATCGGCTCGAGCGAGGGATCACGGTCGCCGCCCACGAGCAGGACGGGCACGCGGATCGTCGGCAGCCGGTCGGTGATGTGGTCCATCGCCAGCAACGCCCGCAGCGCGTTGGCGTAGCCGATCGGCGTGAGCCGGCGGTAGTAGGCGTAGAACTCGTCCCGGGCGCCCGGGTCGAGGGCGAGCCGGGCGGCGACGTTGGGATTGGCCGCCATGGCGAACTCGGCCATGGCGTCCATGCCCTGCGCCAGCGTGATCTCGATGCTGCGGGCGCGCATCACGAGGTTGTCGACGGAGAGCGGCAGCCCGGCCGCGGACGACGAGTTCGTGACGATCAGCGAGCGTACGCGCGCCGGGTGGCGCAGGGTGAAGCGCGTCGCGATGCCCGCCCCGAGCGACAACCCGCCCACGTGCGCCCGCCGCAGGCCCAGATGGTCCATGACGTCGCGCAGGTCCAGCACCCAGCGCTCGAACGAGTACTTCGCGGGATCGGCGGGGCTGTCGGACCGCGCGTGCCCGCGCGGCTCCCACAGCACCACCCGATGCCGTGCCGCCAGCGCGGGAAGATTCACGTCCCACAGATCCGCGTTCCCCCCGATCCCATACGCCAGCACGACCGGCGTGCCCTCGCCGTGGCTCTCGTAGTAGATCCGCACCCCATCCGTCGTCCGCGCGTACGCCATCGGCTGCGTCACCTCCGGAGCCGCTGACGATACCACGAACGCGCGCCGCGCCCGCCAGGCGGCGGCCAGCAGGCCCCTTGACGGCCCGGCGCCGATTCAGTATTTTTGAATCGCCGTTAACTCCTGATGAATCGGGGGCCCGACGAGCCAATGAAGGCGCGTATCGAGCTGACCGTCAACGGTGAGAGGCGCGAGGCGCTCGTCCCCGTGCACAAGACCCTGCTCGAGGTCCTCCGCGAGGATCTCGATCTCACCGGAACCAAGCACGGCTGCGAGCTCGGCGAGTGCGGCACCTGCACGGTGCTCGTCGACGGCGAGCCCGTGCTGTCCTGCCTCGCCCTGCCCGCCGAGCTCGAGGGGCGCGAGATCCTCACCGTCGAGGGGCTCGCGCAGGGCGGTCGGCTGCACCCGCTGCAGCGGGCCTTCGCCGAGCTGGGCGCGGCGCAGTGCGGCTACTGCACCCCGGGCATCCTTCTGGTTGCCCGCGCGTTGCTCGAGGCGACGCCCGTGCCCACGCGCGAGCAGGTGCGCGTGGCCCTCGCCGGCAACATCTGCCGCTGCACCGGCTACACCAAGATCCTCGACGCGGTCGAGCTCGCCGCCCTGCGGATGGCGGGCCGGACGCCCGTGGCGACCGCGGCCGCCGGGAGCGCGCGGTGAACGCGCGCGGAGAGAACGCGCGGTGAACAAGCACGAGTTCTCCGTCATCGGGCAGCCGCTACCCAAGATCGACGCCTGGGCGAAGGTCACGGGGGAGACGCGCTACGCGGACGACCTCGTCCTGCCGCGCATGGCGCACGCCCGGCTCCTGCGCAGCCCGCACGCGCACGCGCGCATCGCGGCGATCGACACGAGCCGCGCCGCCGCCCTGCCCGGGGTGTACGCGGTCATCACGGGCGCGGACCTTCCCCCGGTGAAGTTCGGCATCCTGCCCGTCTCCCAGGACGAGGAGGCGCTCTGCCGCGAGAAGGTCCGCATGGTCGGCGACGCCGTCGCCGCGGTGGCCGCCCTCGACGAGGAGACCGCCGAGCGCGCGTGCGAGCTCGTCGAGGTCACCTACGAGCCGCTGCCCGCCCTGATGTCGATCGAGGAGTCGCTGGCCCACCCCGAGGTGCGCATCCACGAGTACGGGGACGGGCCGAACGTGCACAAGAGCGTGGCGCTGCAGTTCGGCGACGTGGAGGCCGCCTTCGCGGCGGCCGACCTCGTGCGGGAGGACGTGTTCTTCTACGAGGGCAACACCCACCTGCCGCTCGAGCAGCACGCGGCCGTCGCCCACTGGGGCCCCGACGACAAGCTCACGCTCTGGTCGTCGACCCAGACCCCCCACTACGTCCACCGCCTGCTCGCGAAGATCCTGGCCGTGCCCGCCGCGCACGTGCGCGTGATCGCCGCGCCCGTCGGGGGCGGCTTCGGGGGCAAGCTCGATCCGTTCGCCCACGAGATCGCGGCCTGCCAGCTCTCGCGCCTGTGCGGCCGCCCCGTCAAGATCGCGCTGACCCGCGAGGAGGTCTTCTATGTCCACCGCGGTCGCCACCCCGTGCTCATGTGGCTCAAGACGGGGTTCACGAGGGCGGGGGACATCACGGGCAGCCACCTCCGCACCTGGCTCGACGGCGGCGCCTACGGCTCGTACGGCGTGGCCTCGACCTTCTACACCGGCGCGATCAACCCGGTCACGTACAAGATGCCCGTCTACAAGTTCGAGGGCGCGCGCATCTTCACCAACAAGCCGCCCTGCGGCCCCAAGCGGGGCCACGGCACCCCGCAGCCCCGCTTCGCGCTGGAATGCCAGATCGACCGGGCGGCCGAGCAGCTCGGGCTCGACCCCGCCGACCTGCGGCGCCGGATCGTCGCCGAGCCGTATACGAAGACCGCCAACCACCTGACCGTGACCACGATCGGGCTGGGCGAGTGCCTCGACCGCGTCGTCGAGGCCTCGGGCTGGCGCGAGAAGTGGCGCGGCTGGAACGCGCCGCCGCGCGGGCGGGGCCCGGTCCGGCGCGGCGTGGGGATCGCGTGCTCGTCGTACATGACCGGCGCGGGGTCGGCGGTCTACTGGAACAACATGCCGCACTCCGGCGTGGTCCTCCGCGCCGATCGCGGCGGCGGGGTGGCGATCCTCTGCGGCGCCACCGACATCGGGCAGGGCTCCGACTCGATCCTCGCGTACCTGCCCGCGGAGGTCCTCGGCATTGACCCGAAGGACGTGCGCGTGCACCCCGCCGACACCGATCTCACGCCCGTCGACCTCGGCTCGTACTCCTCGCGCGTGACGCTGATGTGCGGGGTCGCGGCCATCCAGGCCGCCACGCGGCTGCGGGAGGTGCTCTTCCAGGCGGTGGCCGCCAAGCTCGAGGTGGATCCGTCGCGCCTGGTGGCGCGCGACCGCAAGGTCGGCGTGCCGGACGACTGGGACCGCGCGCTGACCTTCGCCCAGGCCGTCGAGCTCGGGGAGGCCATGCACGGTGTGCTCGCCTTCGCCGGCTCGTACGCGCCGCCGAAGCGGGCGGGCAAGTACAAGGGCGGGGGCGTCGGCCCCTCGCCGTGCTACTCGTACTCGGCGTGCGTCGTCGAGCTCAGCGTGGACGAGGACACGGGCATGGTCGAGCTGCACGACGTGTGGCTCGCCCACGACGTCGGCCGCGCGCTGAACCCGCTCCTCGTCGAGGGCCAGGTCGAGGGCTCCGTCTACATGGGCATCGGCGAGGCGCTGATGGAGGAGCAGGTCTTCAGGAAGCACGTGCACAAGACGCCCTCGATGCTCGAGTACAAGAGCCCGACCACCCTCGAGACCCCGGCCATCCACACCATCCTCGTCGAGACCGACGATCCCGAGGGACCGTTCGGAGCCAAGGAGGCCGGACAGGGCCCGCTGCTCCCCGTGATGCCCGCGATCGCCAACGCGATCTACGACGCCGTCGGGGTGAGGATCGACGAGGTGCCGATCACCAGCGAGAAGGTGCTGCGCGCCCTCGACCTGAAGCGCCAGGGCAAGCCCGCCCGCGTCGGCCCCGAGAAGCTGCCCCTGTTCACGTTCAAGACTCCGCTGGTCGTGGAATCCGCGTTCGGCCAGCCCGCCGACGCCATCACCCGTCGGCCCTTCGCATGACCAGAACGCTGCCGCCGCTCCCCACAGCACGCCACCCACGGCCCAAGCCGGCCCCGCGGACCCCGGTCCAATGATGCGCTTGCCGCCCTTCCTCTATGTCAGCCCGCGCACCGTCGCGGAGGCGGCGAAGGCCGTGGCCGAGGCCGGTCCGGGCGGCATGCTGGTCGCCGGCGGCACCGACCTCTACCCGAACATGAAGCGGCGGCAGTTCGAGCCGACGACCCTCGTCGGGCTCGCGGCGGTGCGCGAGCTACGCGGAGTGCGCGGCTCGGCGCGCGAGGGCGTCACCCTCGGCGCGACCACGATCCTGTCCGCCGTGGCGACGCATCCCGACCTGCTCCGGCACTACCCAGCGCTGGCCACGGCTGCAGGTCTGGTGTCCTCGCCGCAGCTCCGCAACATGGGAACGCTCGGCGGCAACGTCTGCGTGGACACGCGGTGCAACTACTACAACCAGCCCTACCCGTGGCGAAAGGCCGTCGGCTTCTGCATGAAGAAGGACGGGGACATCTGCCTGGTGGCGCCCGGCAGCCGCCGCTGCTGGGCGGTGTCGTCGTCGGACACGGCGCCCGTGCTCTGGAGCCTCGGCGCGCGCGTGCGCCTCGTGAGCGCCTCGGGGGAGCGCACGATCCCGATCGACGCGCTCTTCCGCGACGACGGCATCGAGTACCTGGCGAAACGCCCGGACGAGATCCTGACCGAGATCGTGCTGCCGCCCGCGGAGGGGTGGGCCTCGACCTACCTGAAGCTCCGGCGGCGTGGATCGTTCGACTTCCCCGAGCTGGGCGTCGCGGTCGCGCTCAGACTGGAGGACGCGACGGTGGCGCAGGCGCGCATCGTGCTCGGCGCGGTCGCCTCGCAGCCCCGGCCGGCAACGAAGGCGGCCCGGGCGCTGGTAGGGCAGCGCTTGACGCCGGACGTCATCGCGCATGTCGCCGACCTCGCGGCCGGGCCCGCGCGGCCGCTCGACAACACGGACTTCACGCACCCCTACCGCAAGAAGATGACGCGCGTGTTCGTGGCCCGTGCTCTCGGCCGGCTCGCCGGCCTTGAACGCGCCGGGCGCGACGAGGAAGAGCTGGCATGACGCCGTCCGCCGCCTTTCGAGAGGGCGACGTGGTTCGGATCATCGACGGGCCGTTCGTCAACTTCGTCGGGACCGTGGCGGAGGTCTGGCCGCACACCATCCGCGTCACCGTCGGCGTCGCCGGACGTCCCACGAGTGTCGAGCTCCAGCCCTACCAGTTGGAGAGGAGCCGGTGAGCACGCTGGGCGAGCGCGTTCGCGCGTTGCGCATGGAGCGTCGGCTCCAGCAGCGGCAGCTCGCGGAGAACGCCGATCTCACGCCGAGCATGGTGTCGCAGATCGAGTCGGGACGGCTCACGCCTTCGCTGAACACGCTGGGGAAGATCGCGGCCGCCCTCGGCGTGCCGATCGCGACGCTCTTCGATGGCCGGCCCGCGGGGCAGATCTCGATCAGCCGCACGAAGGACTATCCCAAGGTGTCCTTCGACGGCTCGTCGGAGCAGTGGGCGATCCTCGGGGCGGGTCTCTTCGAGGGCAAGGTCCGCGCGGTGGTGTCCACGCTCGGGCCGCGCTCCCCGGGGATGACGACGGACAAGGTCGTGATCAAGCCCGGACAGATGAAGCTCTTCTACGTGATCGACGGCAAGGTCGCGCTGCACTACGATGGCGAGCGCCACGTGCTCGAGACGGGCGACAGCGCGTTGCTCGACGGCGGCACGCCGCACGGCTGGGACAACCTCGGACGCAAGCCCGCCCGGGCCCTGTGGGTGATCCTGGGCTGAGGGGAGGAGACGGCGATGGACAGCGACGTGACGCGGCCCCCCGTCGACTTCAGGACGGAGCCCTCGCGCTACCGGCACTGGAGGCTCGCCTTCGACGGCCCGGTGGCCACGCTCACCATGGACGTGCAGGAGGAGGGCGGGCTCCGGCCCGGCTACGAGCTGAAGCTCAACTCCTACGACCTCGGCGTGGACATCGAACTCTACGACGCGCTCCAGCGCCTGCGCTTCGAGCATCCCGAGGTCTGCGCCGTCATCGTCACCTCGGGCAAGGACCGCGTGTTCTGCGCGGGGGCCAACATCCGGATGCTGAGCCAGGCGGCCCACGGCTGGAAGGTCAACTTCTGCAAGTTCACCAACGAGACGCGCAACGCCATCGAGGAGGCCACGACCGAGTCCGGACAGACCTGGCTCTGCGCCGTCAACGGCGCGTGCGCGGGCGGCGGCTACGAGCTCGCGCTCGCCACGGACTGGATCGTGATGGCGGACGACGGCACCACCGCGGTCTCGCTCCCCGAGGTGCCGCTGCTCGCGGTGCTGCCGGGCACGGGCGGGCTCACCCGGCTCGTCGACAAGCGCCGGGTGCGCCGCGACCGCGCCGACTTCTTCTGCACCGTCGAGGAGGGCGTCAAGGGCAAGCGGGCCGTCGAGTGGGGCCTCGTCGACGAGGTGGTCCCGCGCTCGCGGCTCGAGGAGACGGCCCGCCTGCGCGCGGGGGAGTTCGTGGCGCGGAGCGACCGGCCCGCCGGAGTCCGCGGCGTCGCCCTGACGCCGCTCGAGCGCCGGCTCGAGGGCGACCGCGTCACCTACGGCACGGTGACGTGCGCGATCGACCGCGCCCGCGGCCTCGCCGAGATCACGGCGCTGGGCCCGGCGTCGCCGCCGCCCGCCGATGCCGCGGGGGTCCTCGCGCTGGGCGCGGGGTTCTGGCCGCTGGCGCTGGCGCGCGCGCTCGACGACCTCATCCTCCACCTGCGGACCAATGAGGAGACGATCGGGCTCTGGGTCTTCAAGACGGCCGGCCGCGCCGATCTCGTCGAGGCGTACGACCGCCTGCTCGACGAGCGGGCGGGCGACTGGCTCGTCCGCGAGATCCGCCTGTACCTCCGGCGGACGCTCAAGCGCATCGACGTGTCGTCGCGGTCGATCTTCGCCGTGATCGAGCCCGGTTCCTGCTTCGCGGGCACGCTGCTCGAGCTGGCCCTGGCCGCCGACCGCTCGTACATGCTCGACGGCACGCTGCCCGGCGACGGGCGGCCGGAGGCGACGATCCGGCTCACGCCGATGAACTTCGGCCCGTACCCCATGGTCAACGGCCTGAGCCGGCTGGCCAGCCGCTTCCTCGCCGAGCCCGGCCGCGTCGACGATCTCAAGGGCCGGATCGGGGAGGACCTGGACGCCGGGGCGGCGGCGGAGGCCGGCCTCGTCACCTTCACGCCCGACGACATCGACTGGGAGGACGAGGTGCGCATCGCCGTCGAGGAGCGCGCGGCCTTCTCGCCCGACGCGCTGACCGGCATGGAGGCCTCCCTGCGGTTCGGCGGGCCGGAGACGCTGGAGAGCAAGATCTTCGCCCGGCTCTCCGCGTGGCAGAACTGGATCTTCCAGCGGCCCAACGCCGTCGGCGCCAAGGGCGCCTTGCAGGTGTACGGCACCGGCGAGCGCAGCGACTTCGATCGCAGGAGAGTGTGATGGCCATCGACTACGCCGAGCGCATCCCCAACAACGTCGACCTCGCCGGCAACCGCCGGCTCCGGCGCGCGCTCGAGGAGTGGCAGCCGAAGTTCCTGGCGTGGTGGCGGGACATGGGGCCGCTGGGCTTCCAGACCAGGGACGTGTACCTGAGAACCGCCGTCAGCGTGGACGCCCAGGGCTGGGCGCAGTTCGGCTACGTGAAGATGCCGGACTACCGCTGGGGCATCTTCCTCGCCGAGCCGGAGCCGGCCCGCGCGATCGCGTTCGGGGATCACAAGGGCCAGCCGGCCTGGCCGGACGTGCCCGGCGAGTACCGCGGCACGCTGCGGCGGCTGATCGTGACCCAGGGCGACACCGAGCCGGCCTCGGTGGAGCAGCAGCAGCACCTCGGGCGGACCTGCCCCTCGCTCTACGACCTGCGCAACCTCTTCCAGGTCAACGTCGAGGAGGGCCGTCACCTGTGGGCCATGGTGTACCTGCTCGACGCCCACTTCGGGCGCGATGGCCGCGAGGAGGCCGAGGCCCTCCTGCAGCGGCGTTCCGGGGATCCCGACAAGCCGCGCATCCTGGGCGCCTTCAACGAGAAGACCCCGGACTGGCTCTCGTACTTCTTCTTCACGTACTTCACCGACCGCGACGGCAAGTACCAGCTCGCGAGCCTCGCGGAGAGCGGCTTCGACCCGCTGTCGCGCACCTGTCGCTTCATGCTCACCGAGGAGGCGCATCACATGTTCGTCGGCGAGACGGGCATCGGGCGGGTGGTGCAGCGGACGTGCGAGGTGATGCGCGAGCATCGGACCGACGACGTCCGGCGCCACGGCGTGGTCGACCTGCCCACGCTGCAGAAGTACCTCAACTTCCACTACTCGGTCTCGCTCGATCTCTTCGGCTCGGAGATCTCGACCAATGCCGCCAATTTCTACACCATGGGCGTGAAGGGCCGGTTCGAGGAGACCAAGAAGACCGACGACCACCTCCTCAAGGACGCGACATACACGATCGCGCAGCTGGACGGCGACCGCATCGTCAGCCGCGAGGCGCCGGCGTTGCCCTCGCTCAACGAGCGCCTGCGCGACGACTACATCGCCGATTGCGCCCGCGGCATGGCGCGCTGGAACCAGGTCATCCAGCGTCACGGCATCGACTTCGAGTTCGTGCTGCCCCATCGGGGCTTCCATCGCGCCATCGGGTGCTTCAGCGACGTGCGCGTGTCGCCCGATGGCCGGGTCATCGGCCAGGCCGAGTGGGACGCTCGCCACCCGGAGTGGCTGCCCTCCGACGAGGACCGCGCGTACGTGGGCAGCCTCATGCACCCGGTGGTGGAGCGCGGGACGTTCGCCGGCTGGATCGCGCCGCCCGCGCGCGGCATCAACGGCCAGCCCGTCGACCACGACTACGTCCGCCTCTCCTGAGGAGATTCCACATGGCCAGGGCCATCACGCCGAAGTCGTTCAGCCCTCCGCTCGGCATGTACTCGCACGGGTTCGTCGCCCCCGCGGGTGACATCGTCATCGTCGCCGGGCAAGTCGGCGCGCGCGCCACGAGCGAGCTGGCCGGGCGGGACGTGGTCTCCCAGACCCGACAGGCCTTCGAGAACGTCCGCGCCGTGATCGAGGCGGCCGGATGCAGGATGCGCGACGTCGTCCGCCTGCAGACCTTCTTGACCCGCGCCGAGGACATCCCCGCGTTCATGAAGGCCCGGGCGGACGTGTTCCCCGACTATTTCCCGGACGGCGTCTATCCCCCGAACACGCTGCTGGTGGTCAGCCGCCTCGTCCGGCCCGAGCTGCTGGTCGAGATCGAGGCGATGGCCGTGCGTCCCGCCCGCGCGATGACCGCGCGGGCGGCCAGGATCACGACCACGAAGGCCCGGCGCGCGCCGGTCCCGCGGCGAAAGAGCCGCCGCTAGCGGCGGCCAAGGAGCGGCCCATGATCGCTGCCGAGACGCTGCCCGCACAGTTCAACGTCGCCACCTACTTCGTCGACCGCAACGTGGTCGAGGGCCGCGGCGCGCGGCCGGCGTTCCTCTACGAGGACCGCGTGCTGACCTACGCCGACGTGCAGGAGCTCGCGAACCGCACCGGCAACGCGCTGCTCGAGCTCGGCGTGGGCCTGGAGGACCGGGTGCTCCTGCTCTGCCTCGACGCTCCCGAGTTCCTCGGCGCCTTCTGGGGCGCGATCAAGATCGGCGCCATCCCCATCCCGGTGAACACGCTGATGCGGAGCGCCGACTACCTCTATTTCCTGAACGACAGCCGGGCCAAGGTGGCCGTGATCTCGGCGCCGCTGCTGGCCGAGGCGGGGCCCGTGCTCGGCCAGGCCCCGCACCTCCGGCACGTGCTCGTGGCCGGCGGCGCCGCCGGGCCGCACCTGTCGTACGAGGAGCGGATCGCCAGGGCATCGGGCGCGCTCGCCGCCGCGGCCACGTCGCGTGACGACCCCGCGTTCTGGCTCTACTCCTCGGGCTCCACGGGCTTTCCGAAGGGCGCCGTGCACCTGCACCACGACATGGTCGTGTGCATGGAGACCTACGCGCGCCAGGTCATCGGCTTTCGCGAGAGCGACCGCGTCTACTCCGCCGCCAAGCTGTTCTTCGCCTACGGACTCGGCAACGCCGGCTACTTTCCGATGGGGGCGGGCGCCTCGAGCATCCTCCATCCGCATCGCCCGACCCCCGAGGCCGTCTTCGAGCTCATCACCCGCCACCAGCCGACGCTCTTCTTCGGCGTGCCCACGCTCTACGCCGCCATGCTGGCCGTCAAGGAAGCCGAGACGCGCTGGGATCTCTCCTCGCTGCGCCTGTGCGTCTCGGCCGGCGAGGCGCTGCCCGACGAGCTCTACCAGCGCTGGCGCCAGCGCTTCGGCGTCGAGGTCCTCGACGGCATCGGCACCACGGAGATCCTACACATCTTCCTCTCCAACCGTCCCGGCGCCGCCCGCCCGGGCTCGACGGGCACGCCGGTGCCCGGCTACGACGCCGTCATCGTCGACGACGAGGGGCAGGCCGTGCCGCAGGGCGAGATCGGGAACCTCCGGGTGCGGGGCGACTCGATCATGGCCTACTACTGGAACAAGCACGAGAAGACCAAGGAGGCGCTCTTCGGCTCGTGGATCCACACGGGCGACAAGTACTACCAGGATGCCGACGGCTACTTCTGGTTCTGCGGCCGCGGCGACGACATGCTGAAGGTCGGCGGCATCTGGGTCTCGCCCGTCGAGGTCGAGGCGACTCTCATCAAGCATCCGGCCGTCCTCGAGGCCGCGGTGGTGGGCAAGGAGGACGATGACCGCCTGGTGAAGCCGAAGGCCTTCGTGGTCCTGAAGGAGCCCGCCACGGCGACGCCCGCCCTCGGCGACGAGCTCAAGGCCTTCGTCAAGGACAAGATCGCGCCCTACAAGTACCCGCGCTGGATCGAGTTCGTGAGCGAGCTGCCCAAGACGGCGACGGGCAAGATCCAGCGCTTCAAGCTGCGCGAGTAGCCGCGGCACGACACGCGTGAGCGTGAGCGACGACGCCCTCGAGTGGCTCGAGCCCGCGCGCCGGCGCGCGCTCCAGTGGCGGGGGTTCACGGGGATGGCCGCCACGGTGCTGGCGGGCAACCCCTTCGTCCGGGCCAAGTGGACGGCCGCCGGGGTCCGCGCGCCGGGCGACCTCGCGGGCTGGGATGATTTCGCACGCCTGCCCTTCACGCTCAAGCGCGAGCTGGTCGAGGACCAGGCGGCGCACCCGCCGTTCGGCACGAACCTCACGTACCCGCTCGAGCGCTACGTCCGGGTCCACCAGACCTCGGGGACGATGGGCGCGCCGCTGCGCTGGCTCGACACCCAGGACTCCTGGGACTGGTGGGCGCGCTGCTGGGGCGTCGTGCTCCGCGCCGCCGGCGTGACGCCCGCCGATCGCGTGTTCGTGCCGTTCTCCTTCGGGCTCTTCATCGGTTTCTGGACGGGCTTCGAGGGCGCGCGCGCGATGGGTGCCCTGGTCATCCCGGGCGGCGGCCAGGACTCGCCCACGCGGCTGGCCTGGATGGAGCGCCTCGGCGCGACCGTCCTGCTGTGCACGCCGTCGTACGCGCTCCACCTCCTGGAGGTCGCGCGCGATCGGGGGATGGACCCGGCCAGGCTGCCGGTGAGGATCACCGTGCACGCGGGTGAGCCGGGCGCCGGGATCCCGGCGGTGCGCGCTCGCATCGAGGCGGGCTGGGGCGCCCGGGCCTTCGACCACGCGGGGATGACGGAGATGGGCGCCTACGGCTACGAGTGCGCCGAGCAGGCGGGCCTGCACGTCAACGAGAGCGAGTTCATCGCCGAGGTGCTCGATCCGGTGACCGGCCAGCCGGCGGGGGAGGGCGAGCTCGTGCTGACCAACCTCGGGCGCGTGGGCTCGCCGCTGGTGCGCTATCGCACCGGCGATCGGGTCCGGCTCGCCGCGAGGCCCTGCCGCTGCGGCCGGACGTCTCTCCTGCTCGAGGGCGGCATCCAGGGGCGGCTCGACGACATGCTGATCGTGCGCGGGGTCAACGTCTTCCCCTCGGCCCTCGACGCCATCGTGCGCCGCTTCCCCGCCGTGGGCGAGTTCCAGGTGGAGGTGTTCCGCGACGGCCACCTCGACGAGCTGCGCGTGCTGATCGAGGCGGAGGCGGCAGAGACGGCGGTCGCCGTCCGCGAGGCGTTCCGCGTCGAGCTGGGGATCCGCCTCGAGGTCGTGACCGTGCCCGCGCGCAGCCTGCCGCGCTACGAGCTCAAGGCGCGGCGGGTCGTCCGCCGGGAGGGGCCTTGACGTGGAGCGCGAGCCAGATGGTCGGCTCGTTGGCGGCCGCCCAGTCCACGCGATGGCGACGGTGCGCGGCGATCAGCAGGTGATCGCCGGGCACCAGCGTGCGTGGCTTCGGCTCGTCCTCGAAGCGTAGCGTCGCCCGGCCGGACACGAGCACGACCCACTCGTCGCCGTCCTGGTCGTACCAGAACCCGGGGGGCGAGGCGTGGCCGCGGGAGACGATGCGCTCCAGGCGGAAGGCCGGCGTCTCGAGGATCACGTCCAGGTGCTCGTCGGGCGGCGACGAAGGTACCCCGGCGAAGAGATTGCTCACGTGAGCCGCTCGATCACGTCGCGGTGCCAGTCCCGAGCCGTCGGCACCCGGTGATTATCGCCCACCGGGACGGCGCGTTCGAGGTCTCGGAGGGGGCCGTCGAGGCCCCCTCCGGATGTCTCACTTGCCGACGATCTGCGGCTTGAGCGGTCCGAGCGCGCCCAGCAGGTCGCTCTTCTCCTGTGCCGGCACCTTGAGCGTGTCGAGCGACTTGACGAGGTCCTCCACCAGCGCGTTGAACTCCGCGTCCTGGACGTTCATGCCCCGGTGGGCGTCGAGCATGCTCTTGCCCGTGTAGGTGCAGGGGCCGCCGCTGGCCTGGCAGATCTGGTCGACCAGCATGGTCTTGAGCCGCGGGATGTTGGCGCCGGCGAAGCGCTGGTTGATGCGCGCGTCGGCGGCGACGTTGCCGATGAAGTCATCGACCACGGCGGTGATGGCCGGCTTGCCGCCCAGCCGGTCGTACAGCGACTTCTTCTCCATCGCCATCTGGCCGCCCTGCATGCTCGAGCACGCGGCGAACACCAGGGCGACCACGAGCACGTACCCCATCCGCAGGTGATTCATCGCTGACCTCCAGGCTTGAGCTGAACCACTCCTACCCGCTCTACGCCCAACCTCCCCAGTTCGGATGGGTGAAGCCGGGGGGTCTGGGGGGCGCCCGGAGCCCCAGAGCCCAACCTTGTCAGCCCAACGGTCCTCTGGTACTCAAGACGGACGATGAAGACGCTGGGCGGCGAGCTCATCCGCCGGATGGCGGCCGGCGACCGGGAAGCCTTCGGTCGCTTCTACGACCGCTACGCGCCGCTCGTCCATCCGCTCGTGCTCCGGATCGTCCGCGACCCCACCGACGCCGCCGACGTCCTCCAGGAGGTCTTCTGGGCCGCCTGGCAGGCCGCGACCACGTACGATGAGGACCGGGGAACGCCGGAGGCCTGGATCATCATGCGGGCCCGGTCCCGGGCAATCGACCGGGTGCGCGCCAACCGTAGAAGGGGTGAGACCTTCGTCGCGCCGGTCGAGGACGCGGCGGGGCCGGGCGAGGCCGGGGGCGCCGACCCGGCCACGCGGGCGGCCGACCGCGCCGTGGTCCGCGCGGGGCTCGAGCGGCTGCCGGACGCCCAGCGCGAGGTGATCGAGCTCGCGTACTACGAGGGGCTGACGCAGACGGAGATCGCGGAGCGCGTCAAGCAGCCGCTGGGCACCGTGAAGACGCGGATCCGGCTGGGCCTGGAGCGGCTGCGCGAGGTCCTCAAGCAGGCGACATGAGCCACGAGCGCTTCGACGATCTCGCCCCGGTCTACGCTCTCGGCGCCCTCGACGGCGACGAGGCGGTGGAGTTCGAGCGCCACCTCGCCGGCGGCTGCGAGCGCTGCCAGGCCGTGCTCGACGACGCGCACGAGGCGTTCGCGACGCTGGCGCGGAGCGGGGAGCGCGTCGCGCCGCCGCCGCACGTCCGCGAGGCCCTCATGGAGCGCGTCGGCGCGGCCTCGCGCCAGCGCCTGCCCATCGAGCGGCGCCGGTCGTGGCTGCGGTGGGCGGGGGCGACGGCGGCGTGCGTGGTGGCGGCGTCCGCGCTGACTGCCGCCTACGTCGCCGCCCGCTACGAGGCGCGTCTCGGGGTCATGGCGCGCGAGACCGCGCGCCTGCGCGAGGGGCTGCTCGCCCACGAGCACGCGCTCGAGCAGCAGCTTGCCGCCACGCGCGCGGTGGTCGACCTGCTGCGCGATCCGGCCACGCGCGTGGTGGCCCTGCGCGGCGCCGGACCGAGCCCGCAGGCGACGGGGCGGGTGGTCTGGCATCCGAGCGCGGGCGGGGAGGTCTTCGTCGCCAACCTGCCGGCGCCGCCGGCCGACCGGACCTACGAGCTGTGGACGATCGCCGGCGGCGCCCCGAAGCCCGCCGGCCTCCTCGCCCTGGATGCGACCGGCCGCGGCACCGCGCGCCTCGAGCCGACCGGCGGGCCCGTGGACGTCTTCGCCGTCACGCTGGAGCCCGCGGGCGGCACGTCCGCCCCCACCGGCCCGATCGTCCTGGCCTCCGCGAAGTAGTGCGCGTCGATAACCGCCAGTGAGCCGGAGTGTCCGATGTTATGGACATTGTATGTACAATAGACGTACGCCAAGATGCTCGGGTGTGGATTCGGGGCTTCGACTGGGATGACGTCAACGTCGGTCACATCGCGACGCACGGTGTGGCGCCCGACGAGATCGAAGAGGCGCTGGCGGACGATGCGCCGCTGGTGCTGCGCGGGTCGGCGGGATCGTATCTTGGGTATGACAGAACATTCGACGGCAGGCTGCTCTTCATCGTGTTCGTCCGGAAGAGACGTGGACTGGTTCGAGCGATCACCGCAAGGGATATGACAGGCAGGGAGAGCAAGCTCTACCGGAGACAACGGGGAGGACGCCGGTGAAGAAGAGGAGCAGAGTCCGTCTTCCGCGCTTCGCGAGTGAACGGGAGGCCGCTCGATTCTGGTCCGCGACGGACTCGACTCCCTACGCAAAGGGCTTGAAGGAAGTGCGCGTGTCGGCCACGCGCGCCGTCAAGGCCCGGGTCAGGAGGCGAGCCGCCGCGAAGACGCCGATCACGATCCGGCTGGAGTCCGGACAGATCGAGAAGGCCAAGAGGCTGGCCCGGACGAGGAGTATCGGGTATCAGACGATGTTGCGCATGTGGATTGCCGAGCGGTTGGCGCGAGAGCGCGCGGGCTGAGTGACGGCAGGTCACATCCCCAGGCGCCGGGCCGCGTGCAGGACGGCGATCACCGTCATCGAATCCTTGATCTCGCTCGCCACCACCATCCTCACCACCTCGGCGAACGGGAACGCCCGCACCTCGATGAACTCGGTGGCGTCGGGCGCGTGCGCCACCGCCGTCAGGTCCTCGGCCAGATAGAGATGCGCGGTCTCGTCGAGGATGCTCTTGGACGTGTCGAACGCGCAGAGCTTGACGAGACGCCCGGCGCGGTACCCCGCCTCCTCGGCCAGCTCGCGCTGGACGGCGGCTTCCTCGCTCTCGCCGGAATGCATGCCGCCCGTCGGTATCTCCCAGAGGAACTCGCGCGCCACGTAGCGATACTGGCCGACGAGGACGACGGTCCCGGGGCCCAGGAAGGGGAGGACGCCGACGCACGGAGCGCACTCCACGACACCGTAGACGGTGGTGCGGCCGTCGGGCAGCTCCGCGATGTCCTCGCGGACGTGGATCCAGGGGTTGCGGTAGATCGGGCGGGACGTCAGCGTGCGCCAGGCGGCGCGGGCGAGGTCGCGACGGTCGGGCATGCCGGAGTATACTTTTTCCCCATGCCGCTGCCCACCGCCGTCGAGGACCTTTGGAGCGATCTCAAGGCCGCGCGGGCCGACCTGGCGTGATGAAGGTCGTGCTCCGCAACCCGCGCCGGGAGGTCGACGTGGCGGGCGGCCGCCGGGTCCGCGACGTGCTCAAGGACCTCGACATCCTCCCCGAGACCGTCCTGGTGATCCGCGGGGACACCCTCATCACCGCCGACCAGGTCGTCAGCGACGGGGAGACCATCGAGCTGCGCCCGGTGATGTCGGGAGGGCGCGCGTGAAGTGCCGCAAGTGCGGCGGCGCCGCGGTGCTCGAGCTGCGCCGGCACAACGCCGCCTTCTGCGAGCCCGACTTCCTGGAGTTCTTCCGCAACCAGGTGCGCGAGGCGATCCGGAAGTACCGGATGCTGGCGCCGGGCGAGCGCGTGCTCGTGGCCGTGTCGGGCGGCAAGGACTCGCTGGCGCTCTGGGACGTCCTCATCGACGAGGGCTACCAGACCACCGGGCTCTACCTCGACCTGGGGATCTTCGACTACTCGGTGGAGTCGAAGGCGCGCTGCGAGGCCTTCGCGGCGCGGCGGGCGGCGCCGCTCATCGTCTCCCGGGTCGCCGACGCGATCGGCGCGCCGGTCCCCGTCATCAAGAACGTCACGCGCCGGCCCCCCTGCTCGGGCTGCGGGCTCTCGAAGCGCTACCTCATGAACCGGGCGGCGCTCGAGCACGGGTTCCCCGTCGTGGCCACGGGCCACAACCTCGACGACGAGGCGGCCACGCTCTTCGGCTCGGTGATGCACTGGCAGACCGACGCGCTGCCGCGCCAGTCCCCCGCGCTCGCCTCGACGCACCCCAAGCTCGTCCGGCGCGTGAAGCCCCTCTACCGGCTCTCCGAGCGCGAGACGGCGGCCTTCGCGTTCCTGCGGCGCATCGACTACATCGTCGAGGAATGCCCGTTCGCGAAGGGCGCGACGTCCATCCAGCACAAGCAGATCCTCGACCGGATGGAGGACGCCTCGCCCGGCGCCAAGCACAACTTCCTCTTTGGCTTCCTCGAGAAGGCCCAGCCGGCCTTCGCGCGCGCGGAGCCCGTCGCGCTGAACGAGTGCGCGCGGTGCGGGCAGGTGACGACGGGCACCCTCTGCGCCTTCTGCAAGCTCGCCGACCAGGTCAAGCGGGCGACCTGAGCGCGCCGGCCTCGCGCCTGCTCGCCGGCCTCGAGCTCGGCGGGGCGATGGCCCTGGTGGGATCGTCGATCGTCGTCGGCAAGACGCTCGTCGAGCGCTGCCCCGTGTTCCTGCTCGGCACGCTGCGCTTCGCGGTGGCCTCGCTCGTGCTCGTGCCCGTCGTCGTCGTCGCGCGCCGCGGCGGCCCCGCGCCGCGCGTGCGAGATCTGGCCGTGCTCGCCCTGCAGGCCTTCGCCGGGATCTTCGCCTTCAACGCGCTGCTGCTCTCCGGCCTGCGTTACACCTCGGCTGCGGAGGCGGGGATCGTGACGAGCACGACGCCCGCGCTGGGGGCGCTGCTCTCGGTCGTGCTCCTGCGCGAGCGCCCCACCCTGGCCAAGGCGGCGGCCCTGGGCCTCGCCGTGCTCGGGATCGCCGCCGTGAGCGTCGGGCCCCACGACGCCGCCCGCGGCGCGCAGCCGGTGCTCGGCAACCTGCTCGTCTTCGGCGCCGTCGTCGGCGAGGCCCTCTACCTCGTCTGCGGCAAGGTGGTGTCGGCGCGGCTGACGCCGCTCGCGGTCGCCACCGGCAACAGCGCGCTGGGCCTGGCCATGTTCCTGCCCTTCGGTCTCGCCGAGGCGCGCGGCTACGACTTCGCGGCGCTGGGCCCCGGCGGCTGGACGGCCCTCGCGTACTACGGCGTGGTGGTGAGCGCCCTCGCCGTCCCCCTCTGGGCGCGCGGCATCGCCCGCGTCCCCGCCAGCACCGCGGCGGTCTTCACCAGCGTGATGCCCGTGAGCGCGGTGGGGCTCTCGTACGTCGCGCTCGGCGAGCCTGTCCTCTGGTCCCACCTGGCCGGGGGCGCGTGCGTCGTCGCCGCCATCGTGGTGTCCGCGCGCGCCGGGTAGGGCGCATGGATGCGCTCGTGCTCGCGGCGCTGGCCTTCGCGCGGCTCGCTTCGCCCGAGGCGGGCCTCGTCCGCCGCTGGCTCGACGGCTGGGGCGGTGCGGGGCTCGTGGTCGCGGGCCTGACCCGCCAGGGGTTCGGGGTGACCGTCACGCGCTACGACGATCTCGGCTGGCGGGCGACCTTCTACGCGGCGGGCCGGCCGCATCGCGCGCGCTGGGCCGTCGCCTCCGCCTTCGCGGCGACCGGTCCGACGGCCGTCCGCGACGCGGCCTGGGGCGTGGCGCGGACGCTGCTCCGCTGATCGCGCTCGACGGCACCGTGGCGTGGGAGCGGGTAGAATGACCACCGCCCGGCGTCGGGTCGTGGGGAGGTGAGGTCGTGGCCGGTTTTCGCTGTGCGAAGTGCGGGAAGGTGGCGATGGCCCAGAAGATGTGCTGCGGGCGCCCGATGAAGAAGGCCTGAGTCAGCCCACGTCCTTCGTGCGCTCGCGGAGCACGTACTTCTGGATCTTGCCGGTGGACGTCTTCGGGAGGGGGCCGAAGACGACGTGCCGGGGGACCTTGTAGTGGGCGAGGTTCGCGCGGCAGAAGTCGATGACGTCGGCGGCCGTCACCGCCGGCGCTCCAGGCGTGAGGGTGACGAAGGCGCAGGGGGTCTCACCCCAGCGGGCGTCCGCCCGGGCCACGACCGCCGCCTCCATGACCGCGGGATGGCGGTAGAGGATCTCCTCGACCTCCAGTGACGAGATGTTCTCGCCGCCGGAGATGATGATGTCCTTGGAGCGGTCCTTGATCTCGACGTAGCCGTCGGAGTGCCACACCGCGAGATCGCCCGAGTGGAACCAGCCGCCCTCGAAGGCCTCGCGCGTGGCCGCCGGGTTCTTGAGATAGCCCTTCATCACGGTGTTGCCGCGCAGCATGATCTCGCCGACGGTCCGCGCGTCCCTGGGCACCGGGGCCAGGGTCTTGGGGTCCGCGACCACCAGCCCCTCGAGCGTGGGATACGCCACGCCCTGGCGGCCCATCTTCGCCGAGCGCTCGGCGGCGGGCAGCGCGTCCCAGTCGTCCTGCCAGGCGCACAGCGTCGCCGGGCCGAAGACCTCCGTCAGCCCGTAGAGGTGGGTGACGCGGAAGCCCATCCGCTCCATGGCCGCGATCACCGTCGACGGCGGTGCCGCCCCGCCGGTGGCGATGTCGACGACGCGATCGAACCCTACCTTCAGCTCGTCGGGGGCGTGGACCAGCATGGTCATCACGATCGGCGCCCCGCACATGTGGGTGACGCCGTGCTCGCGGATGGCGGGGAAGATCAGCGCGGGGTCGACCCGCCGCAGGCACACGTGGGTGGCGCCGATCGCCGTGACCGCCCAGGTGAAGGTCCAGCCGCTGCAGTGGAACATCGGCAGCGTCCAGAGGTAGACCGAGCGCGGGCCGAGGCCGAAGGCCAGCGCGTTGCCGAGGGCGTTGAGGTACGCGCCGCGGTGGTGGTAGACGACGCCCTTGGGATTGCCCGTGGTGCCCGAGGTGTAGAGCAGGCAGATCGACTGCCACTCGTCGGCGGGCAGGCTCCAGGCGAACTCCGGGTCGCCCTCCGCGAGCAGCGCCTCGTAGTCCTTCTCGCCCAGGCGCCGGCCGGGCCCGGTGTGGAGAGGGTCGTCGATGTCGATGACGGCGAGCGGCCGCTTCACCTGGCGCAGCGCCTCGCCGATGGTCTCCGAGAACTCCGTGTCGGTGAGCAGCAGCTTCGTCTCGCTGTGGTCCAGCATGAAGGCGATCGTGCGCGCGTCGAGCCGGTAGTTGAGCGCGTTGAGGACGGCGCCCGTCATGGGGACGCCGTAGTGGGCCTCGAGCATCGCGGGCACGTTGGGCGCCATGACGGCGACCACGTCGCCCAGGCCGATGCCGCGCCGGGCGAGCGCCGAGGCGAGCCGCCGGCAGCGCGCCGCGAACTCCGCGTAGGTATAGCGGCGCTCGCCGTGGATCACCGCGGTCTTGGTCGGGTAGACCGCCGCCGAGCGGGCGAGGAACGACAGCGGCGAGAGCGGCGCGTGGTTGGCGGGGCCCCGATCGAGGCCGGTCTCGTCCATGGCCTACAGCGGCCTCCGGAGCACGCGCGCCAGCTCGCCGACGACGCCGCGGCGGAAGGTCAGCACGCAGACCACGAAGATCACGCCCTGCACGACGGTCACCCAGGCCCCGAGCTGGGCCAGGTAGTTCTCCAGCGCGATCACGATGAAGGCGCCCACCACCGGGCCGAAGACCGTGCCCAGCCCGCCGAGCAGCGTCATGAGCACCACCTCGCCCGACATGCTCCAGTGCACGTCGGTCAGCGACGCGAGCTGGAAGACGAGCGCCTTGGTCGCGCCCGCGAGCCCCGCGAGCCCGGCCGAGAGCACGAAGGCGATGAGCTTGTAGTGATCGGTGGCGTAGCCGAGCGAGACGGCCCGCGGCTCGTTCTCGCGGATCGACTTCAGCACCTGGCCGAACGGGGAATGGATCGTGCGGTAGACGAGCAGGAAGCCCGCGAGGAAGATGGCGAGCACCACGCCGTACATCACGCCCTGGTGGCCGAGGTCCAGGACCCCGAGCATCACCGCGCGCGGCACCGCCTGGATGCCGTCCTCGCCGTGGGTGAAGGGCGCCTGCAGGCAGAAGAAGTAGATCATCTGGGCCAGCGCCAGCGTGGTCATGGCGAAGTAGATGCCCAGCCGGCGGATGGCCACGGCGCCGACGATGAGCCCGAGGAACGCCGCCGCGAGCGTGCCGGCGAGGATGGCGGCCTCGGGACGGACCCCCCACTCCTTGGCGGCGTGGGCGGAGACGTAGCCCGCCGAGCCGAGGAACATCGCGTGCCCGAACGACAGGAGCCCGGCGTAGCCGATGAGCAGGTTGAAGGCGCACGCGAAGAGCCCGAAGCAGAGCGCCTTCATGAGGAACAGCGGGTAGACGAAGAACGGCGCGATGACGAAGAACGCCACCATGGCCAGGAACGCGACGGCCTGGTGGCGGACCCCAGGCGCCGTCACGTCGAGGGGGGCGGTGGCCGCGTGGTCCCGGACCGTGCTCACGCGATCCCGTCCCCGGTCACGGGGCCCGTCCGAAGAGGCCCGCCGGCCTGACGAGCAGCACGAGGGCCATGACGACGAAGATCACCGTGTTCGACGCCTCGGGATAGAAGACCTTGGTCAGCCCCTCCACGATGCCGAGCAGGAACCCGGTCACGATGGAGCCCATGATCGAGCCCATGCCGCCGATGACGACGACGGCGAAGACGACGATGATGAGGTCGGCGCCCATCAGCGGGTTGACCTGGTAGATCGGTGCCGCCAGCACGCCCGCGAGGGCCGCCAGCGCGACCCCGAAGCCGTACGTCAGGGTGATCATGCGCGGCACGTTGACGCCGAAGGCCTGCACGAGCGCCGGGTTCTCGGTGGCCGCCCGGAGATAGGAGCCGAGCTTGGTGCGCTCGATGACGTACCAGGTGCCGAGACAGACGGCGAGCGAGAACACGATCACCCAGCCCCGGTAGTTGGGCAGGAACATGAAGCCGAGGTTGTGCCCGCCGGCGAGCTGCGAGGGGATCGCGTAGGGCAGGCCCGACGAGCCGAACCGGTTGCGGAACAGCCCCTGGATGATCAGCGCGAGCCCGAACGTCAGCAACAACCCGTAGAGATGGTCGAGGCCGTACAGGCGCTTGAGCAGGAGGCGCTCCAGCGCCACGCCGAACAGCCCGATCACGATCGGCGCCACGAGGAGCGCCGGCCAGTAGCCGAGGCCGAGGTACTGCAACAGGTACCACGCCACGAAGGCGCCCATCATGTACTGCGCCCCGTGGGTGAAGTTGATGATGTTGAGCAGGCCGAAGATGACGGCCAGCCCCAGGCTGAGCAGCGCGTAGAACGAGCCGTTGATCAGCCCGAGGAGGAGCTGGCCGAACAGCGCCTGAGCGGGGACGCCGAAGACGGACGTGGCGCGGCTCCTACTTCTTCACGAGCTCGCAGCCCCCCTCGCTCAGGGGGCGGAACGCCTGCTCGGCCGGGATCGTCGCGCGGACCTTGTAGTAGTCCCAGGGATACCTGGACTCCGCCGGCTTCTTGACCTCGAAGAGGTAGGCGGGATGGACCTTGCGGCCGTCGGCGCGGATCACGCCCTTGCCGAAGAGCGGATCGTCCGTCGGCATCTCCTTCATCCTGGCGATGACCCGCGTCCCGTCCTGTGCGCCTTTGAGCGCCTGGACGGCCTTGAGGTAGTGCGTGACGCCCGCGTAGACGCCGGCGTGGATCATGGTCGGGTGGATGCCTCGATCGCGCTCCGCGAAGCGCTTGGCGAAGGCGCGCGTGTTGTCGTTGAGATCCCAGTAGAACGTCTCCGTGAAGATCAGGCCCTGGGCCTTGTCCAGACCGAGCGCGTGCACGTCGGTGATGAACACGAGCAGCCCCGCGAAGTTCTGGCCGCCCTTGACGATGCCGAACTCGGCGCCCTGCTTGATGGCGTTGATGGTGTCGCCGCCGGCGTTCGCGAGGCCGACGATCCTGGCCTTGGAGGCCTGGGCCTGGAGCAGGAACGACGAGAAGTCCTGCGTGTTGAGCGGATGGCGCACCTTGCCGAGCACCTTGCCGCCGCTCTTGAGCACCACGGCCTCGGTGTCCCGCTCGAGCGCGTGACCGAACGCGTAGTCGGCGGTGATGAAGAACCAGCTGTCGCCGCCCGTTTTCACGATCGCGTTCCCGGTGCTGTTGGCCAGGGCCCAGGTGTCGTACGTCCAGTGGACCGTGTTGGGCGAGCAGGCCTTGCCGGTGAGATCCGACGTGGCGGCCGAGGACACGATGAACGCCTTCTTCTTGTCCCGGGTGATCTGATTCACGGCGAGGGCGACGCCGGAGTTGGGCACGTCGACGATCAGGTCGACGTTGTCGACGTCGTACCACTGGCGCGCGATCTGTGAGCCGACGTCGGGCTTGTTCTGGTGGTCGGCGGCGAGGATCTCCACCTTCAGGCCCTTCTCGGCCGCCTTGAAGTCCTCGACCGCCATGCGGGCGGCCACCACCGAGCCGAGACCGGCGAGATCGGCGTAGAGGCTCGACTGGTCGTTCAGGACGCCGATCTTCACCCTGCAGTTCGGACAATCCTGGGCGGATGCCGGCAGGCTCGACGCGACTGCGATCAGCACAGCGACCACCCACGTCCTCCGCATGGTGCCTCCTCCTGGATCCTTCGGGACCCTTGCGCCGCGGATGTTGAGCACGACCCGATCAAACGCCCAGATATGCGTGCAGCCGGTCCATGCTGGCCTCGAGCGCCTCGTTGGCGACGACGTCGACGACGCGGCCGTGCTCCATCACGTAGTGACGGTCGGCCACGGTGGCGGCGAAGCGGAAGTTCTGCTCCACGAGGAGGATGGTGAAGCCCTCGGCCTTGAGCCGCCGGATCGTCGCGCCGATCTGCTGCACGATCACCGGGGCCAGTCCCTCCGTCGGCTCGTCCAGCAGCAGCAGGCGCGCGCCGGTCCGGAGGATGCGGCCGATGGCGAGCATCTGCTGCTCGCCGCCGGAGAGCTTGGTGCCCTGGCTGCGCAGCCGCTCGCCCAGGTTGGGGAAGAGGTCGAAGATCGCGGAGACCCCGAGCCCGCCGGGCCGGACTTGCGGCGGCAGCAGGAGGTTCTCCTCCACGTTGAGGCTGGCGAAGATGCCGCGCTCCTCGGGACAGATCGCGATCCCGAGCCGGGCGATGCGGTTGGAGGGCCAGCCGATCAGCTCGATGCCTTCGAGCCGTACCGAGCCGGCGCGCCGGCTCACCATGCCCATGATCGACTTGAGGGTCGTGGTCTTGCCGGCGCCGTTGCGCCCGAGCAGCGTCACCACCTCGCCCGCGTGGACGTCGAAGTCGACGCCGTGCAGGACGTGCGACTCCCCGTACCAGGTGTTCAGCCCGCGCACGGCGAGGAGCGGGAGGCCCGCGTCAGGCATGCGCGCTGCCCATGTAGGCCTGCACCACGTCGGGGTTGCGCGACACCGAGGCGTAGTCGCCCTCCGCGAGCACCTCGCCGCGCGCCAGCACGGTGATGTGATGGGAGAGGTTCTCCACCACGGCCAGGTTGTGCTCGACCATCAGCACGGTGCGGTTGGCGGCGACCTTCTTGATCAGCGCCGAGATCCGCTCCACGTCCTCGTGCGTCATGCCCGCGGTCGGCTCGTCGAGCAGCATCAGCTCGGGATCGAGGGCCAGGGTGGTGGCGATCTCGAGCGCACGCTTGCGCCCGTACGGCAGCGTCACCGCCAGCGTCCCCACGAAGTCCGCCAGGCCGACGGCGCGGATCAGCTCGACCGCCCGGTCGTTGAGGCGGTCCAGGACCTGCTCCGAGCGCCAGAAGTCGAACGAGCGGCCGCGCGTCCGCTGCAGCGCGATGCGCACGTTCTCGAGCACGCTGAGGTGCGGGAACACCGCCGAGATCTGGAACGAGCGCACCAGCCCCAGGCGGGCGATGTCCGCCGGGCTCGAGCCCGTGATGTCGCGGCCGTTGAACCGGATGCGCCCGCGGGTGGGCGTGAGGAAGTGGGTGAGGAGATTGAAGCAGGTGGTCTTGCCCGCGCCGTTGGGGCCGATGAGCGCGTGGATGGTGCCCCGGCGCACGCGCAGGCTCACCCCGTTGACCGCGACGAAGCCGCGGAACTCCTTGGTCAAGTCGTCGGTCTCGAGGATGACGTCGTCGCTGGCCATCGAGCTCCTGCGGAGGCCCGTCCCGGGAGATCAGCTCTGCGGCTCGGCCTGGCGCTGACGGAGGTCGATCGTGGCCGTCGGGGCCGAGGTCGGCTGGCTGACCGGCCAGCAGCCGGGCTCGCGCAGCACGCCGGACTCGACGCAGGCCACGAGGACGGGCTGGCCCTCGCTGGCGCGCTCCCCCCGGGTGTTCGCGATGATCAGATAGGCGACGATGATCAGGACGATGACCGCGCCGGTGGCCAGCGCGACGATCGTCATCGGCTCGGCGTCCGTGCGCTCGGGCACGGCGAGCGTGAGAGCCAGGACGGCGATCAAGAGCGCCGCCGCCAGCCGCCGCGGTGTCGCGTGGGCGTGTGACATCCGGGGCATCATAGGACGGAGGGGCGGCCGGCGACAACCACCGATTGACACCGCCGGCGGGCGTGTCTAGGCTCGCGGCATCTTCCGGAGCCCGAGGACGCCATGAGCCTGACCCTGCAACAGGCCACCACGATCGTGGAGGTGGCGCTTCGTCGAGGCCGCGAGCTCGGCTGCCAGCCGCTGACGGTGGCCGTCCTGGACGCCGGCGGTCACCTGAAAGCGCTCGCGCGCGAGGACGGCGCCGGCATCATCCGCCCCCAGATCGCCCTCGGCAAGGCCTGGGGCGCGCTCGGCATGGGGATGGGCTCGCGCGCGCTCGCCCGGCGGGTCGCCGAGCAGCCCACCCAGCACGCCTTCTTCACCGCGCTCAACGCCATGTCCCAGGGGCGTGTCGTCCCGGCGGCGGGCGGGGTGTTGATCCGCGACGCCGGCGGCGCGGTCCTCGGCGCCGTCGGGATCTCGGGCGACGTGTCGGACAAGGACGAAGCCTGCGCGCTCGCCGGCATCGCGGCCGCCGCGCTCACCGGGGATCCGGGCGCGTGAGCCCGCGCGCCCGGCCTCGCAAGCTCGACGAGGGGGACCCCGTGAGGCTTCTGTCCTTGCTGGCCGCCGCGCTGCTGTGCTCCGCGCTTCCCGCCTGGAGCCAGGAGCTGCCCGGGGGAAAGGGCAGGGAGCTGGTCGCCGCCCATTGCAACAGCTGCCACCCGTTCCACGCGCGGCTCGGTGGCGGATACACGGCCGAGGGCTGGCGCACCGTCATGCGGATGATGGCCAACCATGGCGTGGGCGTGCCGGCCGATCAGGTCGCCACGATCACCGAGTACCTGACCAGGAACTTTCCGGAAAAGACGAAGCCCGCCGGCGTCGTGATCCCGGGACCGGCCACGATCACGATCACCCAGTGGCAGGTGCCCACGCCGGGCTCGCGGCCGCACGACCCGCTGGCGACCGCGGATGGAGCGCTCTGGTACACGGGCCAGATGAACAACGTGCTGGGCCGGCTCGACCCGAAGGCCGGCCGCTTCAAGGAATATCTCCTCAAGACCCCTCATTCCGGCCCCCATGGCCTGGTCGAGGACAAGGACGGCAACATCTGGTACACGGGCAGCACCGGGGCCCTCATCGGCAAGCTCGATCCCCGGACGGGCGCGGTCACCGAGCACAAGATGCCGGACCCCGACGTGAAGGATCCGCACACGCTGATCTTCGACCAGAGCGGCATCCTGTGGTTCACGGCGCAGAACGCCAACCGCGTCGGCCGGCTCGATACCAGGACTGGTGAGATCAAGCTGCTCACGCCGCCCACCGCGAAGTCCCGCCCCTACGGCATGGCGGTGAATTCGAGGGGCACGGTGTTCTACGTCGCGTTCGGCACCAACCGGGTGGGCAGCGTCGACCCCAAGATGCTGGAGATTCGCGAGTACGTGCTCCCGGCTCCGGCCTCCCGCCCGCGGCGCATCGCGATCACCAGCGACGACATCGTCTGGTACGCCGACTTCTCGCGCGGCGCTCTGGGACGCCTCGATCCCGCCACCGGCAAGGTGACCGAGTGGGCGTCGCCGAGCGGCCCGAAGTCCGAGCCGTACGGCATCTCGACGATCGACGACGTCATCTGGTACAGCGAATCGGGGACGACCCCGAACACCGTCGTGCGCTTCGATCCCCGGACCGAGAAGTTCCAGAGCTGGGGGATCCCGGGCGGGGGCAACATCGTGCGCAACACGTCGGTCACGCGGGACGGCCACTTCGTGCTGGCCAACAGCCTGATCAACGCCGTGACCCTGGTCAGGATCGCGAAGTGACATGAGGGAGAGCGCGCCATGGCCGCCGAGACGCTCATGATGTTTCCCGGCAACTACACGTGGTCGGCCGCGGCGCGGGGCGCGATCGCCGGCTCCCTGTGGGGCGGCAGCGAGCTCGGCGAGGTCTACAAGGTCTGCGCCGCCCTCGCGGACCGGTCGGGCGACGGCAAGGCGTGGTTCACGGAGTGGCGCGCGATGGGCGAGAAGGTCGCCGCGCTCGCCGACGCCGCCCGGGCCGCCGGATCGCTGACCACGGCGGCGGCATCGTCGATGAGGGCCGCGAACTACATGCAGATCGGCGAGCGGCTGCTGCAGCCGCGCACCGACGAGAGCCAGCGCACGTACGCGCGGGCGGTGGAGCTGTTTCGCCAGGGGATCGCGCACGTGCCGTTCCTCTCCATCGCGGCCGTCGAGGTGCCCTTCGAGGGCGGCCGGCGTCTGCCCGGGTACTTCGTCAAGGCCGCCGGCGCGGCGGCGACGCGCTGGCCCACCGTCGTGTTCTTCGACGGCCTCGACATCACCAAGGAGATGCAGTACTTCCGTGGCGTGCCCGAGCTGATCAAGCGCGGGCTCGCCTGCCTGATCGTCGACATCCCCGGCACCGGCGAGGCCATCCGCTTCCGGGGCATGCCCGCGCGTCACGATACGGAAGCGGCGGGACGCGCTGCCGTCGACTACCTCGAGACGCGCGGCGACGTCGATCCCGGCCGGCTGGGCGTGATGGCGATCAGCCTGGGTGGGTACTACGCGCCGCGCGTCGCGGCCTTCGAGAAGCGCTTCAAGGCGTGCGTGGCCTGGGGCGCCATCTGGGACTACCACGCCACCTGGAAGCGGCGCGTGGAGCAGGCGTTCAACGCCTCGCTCTCGGTGCCCGGGGAGCACATCACGTGGGTGCTCGGTGTCGGCAGCGTGGAGGAAGCGCTGAAGAAGCTGGAGGGCTTCCGCCTGCAGGGCGTGGCCGAGAAGATCGACTGCGCCTTCCTGCTCACGCACGGCGAGGCCGACGCCCAGATCCCGATGGAGGACGCGCGCAGCCTGTTCGACGCCGTGGGCTCCAAGGACAAGACCCTCAGGATCTTCACGCGCCAGGAGGGCGGCGCCGAGCACTGCCAGGGCGACAACCTCACCATCGGCATCGCCTGCATCGCCGACTGGCTGGCCGATCGCCTGGGCGCGCGCCCGGCCTGATTCGCGGGAGCGGGGAGTCAGACGGCGCCGCGCATCTCCATGAGGTGCGTGCAGTCGGCGACGTCGAGGCACCGACGGAAGCCCATCCGCTCGTAGAGCCGCGCCGCCTCGGGATTCGCCGTGCGGAGGCGGAGGTGCTCGAACCGGCTGCGCGCCGCCACGATGACTTCCGTGACCAACTGCGCGCCAATTCCCAGCCGCCGGTGGGCCGATCCGACGTAGAGGTGCCGGACCCGGCCGACGTGCGCGCTGGCGGCATACGGGTCGACGTTGAGCCCACAGACGCCGACGACGCGGCCAGCGATCCGCGCGACGAAGAGCGCCTCACCGGGCTGGTCGAACCGGTTCGCTCTGCTGACCCAGTCTGCGGCGAGTCGGCGGACGAAGGTCAACCCGGACTGCTCGCTCTCCGCGATCAGCGCCTCCAGGGGGTCGACGGGTGACTCCGTCAGGCGCTCGATGAGCGCGGGCCGGCGATCGCTCCCCATCGGATCCCGGGCGCGTGTGCCCCACCCACTGCTCGCCTGACCGTCCGCCTCCTCCGCCGTCAATCGTGCGACGAGCGGGTATGGACGAACGTGTACTCGGCCAGAAGCCGATCGCCGCCGGCGTCGGGGGCGACGAGCCTCACGCGCTGCACGCACGCGGGGAGCGCGCGGATGTGATCGATCCGCTCGAGGAACACGACCTCCTGCGCTGACGCGCTCAGCGGGATGTCCTTCAGGCGGTTCTTCTCGCGCCCTTCGGCGTCGCACTTGACGAGGTCGACGTGCGGGACGCCGCGCAGGTCCGCGGCCAGGCGCGCCGCCACGAGGTCATCGCTCGGCGTGACGGTACACTCAACGCTACCGCCCGGAGCCAGCCGGTACTCTCGCACTCGGAGGCCTTCGTCAATGAGGCGTTCGAGAAACGCACCCGTCACCACCGCCCGCACGACGCCAAGGTTCGCCAGGCTGCGCACGCCGCCGGTCAGGGCCACGAGGTCGCCCATGCGCTTGCTGCACGCGGCGCAGCCCAGGAGGTGCTCCTCGGCGCGCTCGTCCTCGTCCGGCGCGAGATCGCCAAGCCAGTGGTCAATCAGGACCGAGAGGTCCAGCGGTTCCGCGCAGGCCGAGGCGCTCACGACGCTGGTTCCTCGCCGGTCATGCAGAGGCGCAGGCGCGCCAGCGCGCGGTGGCGGATGACGCGCACGTTGGCCGCCGTGAGGCCGAGCTCCTGCGCCACCTCGAATGCGGTCCGCTCCGAGTGAAAGGTCAAGACGAGCACGCTTCGCTCCCGCTCGCCGAGGCGCTCCAGGCAGGCGGTCAGTCGCTCGGTATCGAGCCGCGGTCCGTCGGCCAGGCCCACGCGCGGCAGATCGTCGGCAAATTGCTCGAGCGCTCGGGCGCGGCGCCGGCTACCTCGCTTGAGGTCGAGGACGACCATCCGGGACATACCGAGCACGAACGACGCGAGCCGCTCGGGCTCCCGGATCTTGCCACCGCGCAGCCTTTCGATCGTCATGAGGAGCACCTGCTGGGTCAGGTCGGCGGCCGACTGCTCGTCGCGCAGGTGTCGAAGCCCGTAGAGCCGGACCCTTGGCGCCAGTCGCGAGTACAACTCGGCCTCGGCGTCCGGGGCGCCGGAGGACGCAGCGGAGGCAATCCGTCGAGCCAGATCCGCGTCACCGAGGGTCCTCGCGTCCACCGACGCGAGTATAGCGCCCGATTTCGTCCGGGAGTGTAACGGCGGGCCGGCTCGTTACACGTCCACCGCGACAACACGCGAAGGAGGCACCCATGGCCACGAGCGTCGACGAGGTCGCGGACGGCATCTACCGCATCAGCACGTCAGTGACGATCCCCGATGGCCCCGGGGGGTTCACCTTCAATCAATACCTGGTAACGGACGAGGAGCCGCTGCTGTTCCATACCGGACCGCGCCGGATGTTTTCTCTCGTGAGGGAGGCGGTGAGCCGGGTCCTGCCCGTGGAGCGCCTGCGCTATATCGGTCTCTCACATTTCGAGGCGGACGAGTGCGGCTCCCTCAACGAGTGGCTTGCGGTGGCGCCGGCGGCGGTACCGGTGTGTGGCCGGATCGCGGCCCTCGTGTCCGTCAACGATGTGGCGGACCGCCCGGCCCGCGCCCTCGGCGACGGCGAAGCGCTCTCGCTCGGCACGCACTCGGTCCGATGGCTCGACACGCCGCATCTTCCCCACGCGTGGGAGTGCGGGCTCCTCCTCGAGACGCGCACGCGGACGCTGCTGTGCGGAGATCTCTTCACCCAGGGCGGCACGGACCACCCGCCGCTGACGGAGTCGGACATCCTGGAGCCCAGCGAGGCCTTCCGGGCGCCCATGGATTACTTCGCCCACGCGAAGAACACGCGCGGCATGCTGGAGCGGCTTGCCTCCGAGAAGCCCGCCACGCTCGCCTGCATGCACGGTAGTGCCTGGCGCGGCGACGGCGCACGCCTGCTGCGCGCGCTGGCCGACGCGCTCGATCGCGATCAGGGGCCCGCTGGCGTGGCCTGAGCAAAGCGCGGCCGGTACAGGCGAGGAGGGTCAGCGTCCACGCGCGCCCGCGGACAGCCCGGACAACGGCGAGGACTCACACCAGACTAGACCAGCCCGATCGAGCGCGCGACGGTCTCGAGGTGCAGGGCGGCGTCGCCGAAGTCGACGCTGGCGGCCTGGATGCGCTTGTGGAAGAGCTGGAGCGGGTGCTCCTCGCAGTAGCCGATGGCGCCCAGGATCTGGTGGCCGCGGCGCGCGACGGCCAGGCACGCCTCGCCGGCGTACGCCTTGGCCAGGGCGACGTCGGGCGCGGCGGGGAGCCCCTCGCTTGCCTTCCACGCCGCGGCGTGGAGCAGGCCGCGCGCGGCGTCCACGTCACGCACGCAGTCGGCGCACGCGTGCTGGATGGCCTGGTAGCCGCCGATCGGACGGCCGCCCTGCACGCGGGTCTTCGCGTATTCGACGACGGTGTCGAGGATGCGCTGGGCCCCGCCGACCATCTCGGCGGTGCGGGCCAGCGCGCCGGCCTCGAGCGCGCTCGCGAGCGCCGCCGCGGCGTCCGCAGGCGCGAGCAGGTCGTCGGAGCCCACCGCAACGCCGTCGAAGGCGACCTCGAAGAGCTTCTCGCCGCTCATCGTGTCCAGGGGCAAGCGTGTCACGCCCGCGCGATCGGCCGGGACCAGCAGCACGGCGAGATCGGCGCCGCGCCGGACGGCCACGAGCAGGTCGTGGGCGACGTGGGCGTCCTTGACGAAGAGCTTGCGACCGTGAAGCCGGCCGGGGACGTCGCACGCGAGCGCGACGTCGCCGTCGAACGCCCCGCTCTCCTCGAGGCAGGCCAGCGTAGCGATGCGCTCGCCGGCCGCCAGCGCCGGCAACACGCGCTTCTGCTGGGCCGGCGTGCCGGCCGCCGCGATCAACGACGTCGCCACGACGGCGCTCGTGATGAACGGGCCGGCCAGACACGCGTGGCCCATCTCCTCCACGAGGAGGACGACGTCGAGCAGCGAGCCTCCGCTGCCGCCGAAGGCGGGCGGCACGAGCAGCCCCGGCCAGCCCAGCTCGGCCATCTGGTCCCAGAGCGTGTCGTCGAAGCCGCGCTCGTCGAGCGCGAGCGCTTGCGCCCGCTCGATGGGATAGTGGCGGCGCAGGACGTCGCGCGCGGTGGCCACGAGCAGCTGCTGGGCCGGCGAGGGCGTGAAGTCCACGGCTCAGCGCGCCTCCGCGCGCGCGCGCGGCTCGGCGGGCAGCCCGAGGCCGCGCACGGCGACCGTCGTGCGCAAGACCTCCGCGGTGCCGCCCGCGATGGTGTGGCCGAGGCTCGTGAGATAGGCGTGCGAGAGCTCGCCGCCGATCTTGGCCCCGCGCGAGCCGCGGCGGAGCGGGCCCCACATCCCGAGCAGCTCCATGCCGAGCCGCGCGAGCTTCTGGCCGGTCTCGTCGGCGAGCACCTTGGCCATCGCCGTCTCGTAGGTGATGGGCGCGCCGTCGCGCATCCGGCAGGCCGCGCGCCAGAAGAGCAGGCGCAGCGCGGCGATGTCCGCGGCGAGGCTGGCCAGGCGACGCCGCACGACGGGATCGCGCGCGAGCGGCGCGCCGTGGGCCACCGTGGTGTTGGCGTGCTCCACGAGCTGGGCGAGCACGCGCGCCAGCGCCGGCCCCTTGTAGAAGCGTCCCCAGAACCGGTCGCTGTCGAGCCCGTTCAGCAGCGCCACGAAGCCCTCGCCCTCCGGCCCGAGCCTCAGGTCGGCGGGCACGCGGACGTCGTCGAGGAAGACCTCGTGGTGGTAGACGTCGCCGGTGAGGCTGCGGATCGGCCGGATGTCCATCCCCGGCGTGCCGTTCCGCACCACGAACATGCTGAAGCCGCGGCTGCGGCGCGCCTCGCGGCTGGTGCGCGCGAACACCAGGCCGTAGCTCGCGATCCCCGCGTGGCTCGACCAGATCTTGTGGCCCCGGATGACGTAGTCGTCGCCGTCACGCCGGGCCTCGGTGGTGAGCGCGAGGAGGTCGGAGCCCGCGCCGGGCTCGCTGTAGCCCTGCCAGAACGTGGCCTCGCCGCGCGCGATCGCCGGCAAGACCTCGCGGCGCAGGCGCTCGCTGCCGTACTCGATGATGGCGTCGGCGGTCTGCCACGAGCCGGCGAGCGGGCCGAACGGCGCGCCGGCCAGGGCGAGCTCCTCGAACAGCACGAGCTTGAAGAACATCGGCCGCTCGGCGCCGCCATACGCCTTCGGCCAGCACATCGCCAGCCAGCCCTCGGCGGCGAGGGCCTGCAGGAACGCACGCGAGTGGGCGCCCGAGCCGTAGCCCGCGTCGACTCCCTCGACGGGAAAGGTCTCGGGGGGGTGCGCGCGCAGGAAGCGGCGGACCTCCTCCGCGAACGCCCGTTCCTCGGCGGTGAGCGCGAGCTCCATGTCACCTCGCGATGCGGCCGTGCCGGCCGCGCATGTCGAGCGCGAGGGGGCATTCTAGCATCCGGCTCCGGCCGGCGTGCCCGTCGAGGGTACGGCGGAGCGGGAGGTCAGACGCCGGCGGCGGCCTGGATGGCGGCGTCCAGGTCGCCGGGGCGGACGGGCTTGAACAGGCAGGCGCTGATCTTGAGCGCGTCGAGGCGCGGGCGGTCGTCGTCGCGCAGGCCGAGGCCGGTGATGAAGAGCAGCGGGATGCGCGGGTCGACGGCCCGGATCCGCTCGGCGAGCTCCCAGCCGTTCATCCCCGGCATGCCCACGTTGAGCAGGGCCAGGTCGAACCGCCCCGGGGCGAAGGCCGCGAGGGCGGCCGCGCCGCCGGCGGCCGTGGTGACCTCGTGGCCGAGCTGGCGGAGCATCTCGCTCAGCGTGGCGAGCACCTGCTCCTCGTCCTCGACGAGCAGCACCCGGACGGCGCGCCGCGCGCCGGCCACCTCCTGGCCCTCGTCGCCGTCCGCATCCTCCGGGCCCGCGATGGGGAACATCATCGTGAAGGTGGTCCCCCGGCCCGGCTCGCTGTCGACGCGGATCTCGCCGCCGTGCCGCGTGACGATCGAGTACACCATGGCCAGCCCGAGGCCCGAGCCGCCTTCGCCCTTGGTCGAGAAGAACGGCTCGAAGATCCGCGAGCGGATCTGCTCCGACATGCCGGTGCCCGTGTCGGCGACGGTCACGATGGCGATCGGATCCAGGGCCCGGGTGCCGAGGGTCAGGGTGCCCCCGGCCGGCATGGCGTCGATGGCGTTGAGGATGAGGTTCGTCATCATCTCCGTCAGCGCCGCCGGCCGTCCCTTGATCTCGCCGACCGTCCCCAGCTCGAGCCGCAGCTCCAGCGGGCGGTTCTCGTGCGCCACCGTGCGCTCCCAGCGCGGCCGGGTGATGGCCACGGCCTCCTGGACGATCTCGTTGAGATCGACGGCGACGAACCGCTCGTCCGGGCGCAGCCGCGCGAACTGCTGGATGCGCCGGACCGTCTCCGCGCCGTCGATGGCCGCCGTCTCGAGCACGTCGAGCGAGCGGCTCACGAGCTCCGCGTTGCGGGGGTTCTGCTTGATGAGCTGCGCGTAGCCGAGGATGGACTGCAGCAGGTTGTTGAAGTCGTGGGCGATGCCTCCCGCGAGCTGGCCGAGGGCGGCGAGCTTCTCGGACTGGTGCAGCTGGCGCTCGACCTCGCGCTGCGCCGTCATGTCGCGCGCGATGGCGATGAGGCCCTCGCCGCTGCGCCGCGCCGAGAGGGTCACCGACAGCGCCACGCTGCGCCCGTCGCCGAGGCTCGTCGTCGCCTCGAACGAGTGGGTGAAGGTGCCGTGGGCCAGCCGGCGGCGCGCGTCGTCGTAGTCGGCGGCGGGGAGCACGTCGACGATCGGCCGCCCGATGGCCGCGCTCGCGGCCACCCCGAAGATCCGCTCGGCCGCGGGGTTCCAGCCCTCGATGCCGCCGTCGGGCTTGACGGCGATGATGGCGTCGCCCGCGGAGGCGATGAGGGCCTCCAGCGAGCGGCGCGTGCTGTCGATCTCGGCGTAGAGCCGCGAATTGCGCACGGCGACGGCGAGGAACTCGGAGAGCATCTCGAGCAGCTCGGTCTCGCGCGGATCGATGGGGAGGCCGGAGGCGCGGTTGTCCACCACGAGGGAGCCGAGCACACCCCCGGCGTCGCGGATCGCGCAGCTCACGAGGGTGCCGCTGGCCGTCGGCCCGACCGGCTCGGCGTCGCCCGTGATGCTGACCGCGTCGTAGCCGAGCGCGCGCCGGAGCTGCTCGGTGACGGCGACGGTCATCTCCTGCGGGTCGAGCTGGCTCACGATGGTACGCGCGATCTCGCGGAGGATGGAGAGCTGGGTGACCCGCAGCGACTGCTCGTTGGCCTCGCGCCGCGCCGCCTCCTCGAGCTCGCGCGTCTTGCCGGCGAGGCTGCGCATCCGCTCGACGAGCCGGATGACCTGACCGCGCTTGTCGAGGTCGGCCTCGCGGCGCCCGAGGGCTCGCCGCACCACCGATTCGAGGTCCTGGCGCGAGAAGGGCTTGATGAGGTACTCGAAGGCGCCGTGGCTCAGCGCCAGCCTCACCGTCTCCACCGAGGCGTACGCCGTGATCATCACGACCTCGATGGTGGGGTCGATGCGCTTGATCCGGCGCAGGACCTCGAGCCCGTCCATCTCGGGCATCTTGATGTCCATGATCACGAGGTCAGGCCGGAACTGGGCGATCTCCTGGAGCGCGGCGCGCGCGCCGTCGGCCGTCTTGATCTCGTGGGCCGGCTTGAGGAGCATGCGCAGCGACTCCCGCGGCCCGATCTCGTCGTCGACGATGAGGACGCGCGAGCGGCTCGCGGGCGGCGCCAGCGTGCTCACGCGGCGATCAGGGGCAGCGTGACCTCGAAGGCCACGTCGGAGCGGCCGTGACGGAAGGTGAGGGCGCCCCCCTGCGCCTCGATGAGGCGCTGGCTGACCGCGGGGCCCACGTCGATCAGGCTCTCCTGCACCATGTAGACGGGATCGAAGAGCCGGGTGATCTGGTCGGGCGCGATGGCGGCCGTCTTCGAGCTGACGAGGATGCGAACGCGCCCGGCGCCGCTCCCGTCGGCGACCCGCCCGACGGACAGGACCACCCGCGCGTGGTCACCGCGGGTGTTGGCGGTGAGGTACCACACGAGGTAGGACAGCGCGCGGCGCAGGTGGCCGGGATCGGCCCGGACGACCTGGGGCCCGTCGCTGTGCTCGACGTCGAGCTTGAGGATCTTGCCGACACCGTCCTCCGACGACTCCACCGCCGTCGCCAGCTGATCGACGACCTCGCGCACGTCCACTTCGACGAAGTGTAACTCACCCTCGCTCACCAGCCCCGCAAGTTTCTCGAAGACCTGGACGAGCCGGCGGACGTCCCGCCGCACCACCGAGGAGAAGGCCTTGCGGAAGTCGGCGTCGTCGTACCGCTCCTCGATGAGCTCCACGAAGGTGTTGATGGAGACCAGGGGGTTCTTGATCTCGTCGGCGATGCGGGCGATGACCCGGCTCAGGAGCTGGAACTCCTCGGCCTGTTGCTTGCGGGCCTCGAGCTCCTTCTGGGCCGTCAGGTCCTCGAAGACCAGCACCGCCCCCAGCGGGGCGGGCTCCTCGCCCCGGATGGGGTAGGTCGAGACCTCGAGCCAGAGACGGTTGAGCGCGAGCTGGATCTCCGCGCGCGGCATCGCCTCGCCGGTGGAGAGGGTCTGGAAGAGCATGTCCCCGAGGGGCGAGGGCAGCACGCGCAGGTCGCGGTGCAGGACGTCGTCCGCCGCCAGCCCGAGGATCTGCTCCGCCCGGCGGTTGATGAGCCCGACGCGCTCGTCGCGGCCGATGGTGACGACCCCGCTCGCCATGTGGGCGAGGATGCGCTCGCTGAACTCCTTCTCGCGGCGGAGCTGGGCGTGCAGCGTGGTCTCGCGGATGGCCGCGGCCAGGTGGGTGGCGAGGTCGAAGAGGATCTCCGTCTCGTGCCGCCCGTGGCTGCCGCCGCTCACGGGCTGGCCGACCACGAGGATGGCGACGAGCTCGCCGTGGGTCAGCAGCGGCACCGCCACCACGCCCTGCAGCAGCCGGAGCTCGCGCAGGATCTCGGGGTCGGTCATCTCCGAGAGACGCGCGGGGCGGCCCTGGATCACCAGCCAGCGGCACAGCCCTTCGTCGGCGGGGAATCGCAGCGACTCGACGATCTTCGGCACGAGGCCGCGGTGGACGACGACGCGATACGCGTCGCCGGCCTCGTCGGGCAGCAGCAGCGCCGCGCGGGTGGGGCGCAGCAGCTCGCCCACCGCGTCGACGAACATCTCGAGCATGCGGGGCAGGTCGAAGCTCGCCGCGAAGAGCCGGCTCAGCTCGTGGAGCACGCGGGCCAGCACGGCGCCGTCGGGGCCGGCGGGGGCCGGCAACGGGCGCTCCACGAGCGCGAGCGGCTCCTCCTGCCTGCGCAGCAGCGCGACCTCCTGGACGAGCCGCCGCTTGTCCAGTCCCTGACGGACGATGGCCTCGAGCTCGCGCGGCGCGAAGTCGGGCGCCAGGACCAAGTCCGCCGCCTCCGCGTCCTCGCCGTCCGCCCCGATGGCCACCACGAGCGCCGCCGAGCCGAGCTCGCGCAGCCGGCTCACGAAGCCGGGCAGGTCACGCTGCGAGGTGCAGTCCCGGAGCACGAGGTCGATGTCCGCCAGCTGGAGCGTGCCGAGGGCCTCGCGATCGTTCGGCGCGACGAAGACCGACCAGTCCGCGAACGGGCGGAGCAACCGCGCGCGCAGCGTCTCGTCAGCGGTGACGACGAGGACGGCTTTCATCCGGCGACGACCGGTCCGGCGACCGGCTGGGCGACCGTGGTCGTGAGCGGGAAGTCGACGGTGAACTCCGCGCCGCCGCCCTCGCGGTTGACCACGCGCAGGCGCGCGCGGTGAGCGGCGGCGATGTTGGTGCAGATCGCGAGGCCCAGGCCCGAGCCTTCCTTCTTGGTGGTGAAGAAGGGATCGAAGATCCGCTCGAGGAGCGCGGGCGGCACCCCGGGCCCGCTGTCGGCCACGCTGGCGGTGACGTGATCGCCGGCCGCGGTCACCCGCACCGAGAGCGTGCCCTCCGGCGGGGTGGCGTCCTTGGCGTTGCCGAGGAGGTTCAGGAACAGCTGCTCGAGCTCGTGGTGGTCGCCGAGGACGAGGCACGGTGACGGGTCGGGGACGAGGAACACCGCGATGCGCTTCTCGTCGAGGCCCGGCTGGAGGGTTTCCAGCGCCTCGGCCATGGGCAAGCGCAGATCGACGATCTGGCGCGGCCGGTCGCTGGGCCGCGCGAGCGTGCGCAGGCCGTTGAGCAGCCGCTCCATGCGATGGATCTCCCGGCCCACGATGCGCCCGAACTCGTCCACGAACTGGGCATCGCCCTGCCGCCGCGGCAGCAGCTGGGCGAACGTCTTGATGGCGACGAGCGGGTTCTTGATCTCGTGCCCCATCACCGAGGCGAGCATCTGGAAGTACGCCAGCCGCTCCGCCCGCCGCCGCTCCAGCTCGAGCTCCTTGAGCGGGGTCAGGTCACTGAACACGGCGACGGCGCCGAGGATGGCGCCGTCGGGACTCCGGAGCGGCGACGTCGTGCAGATCACGGGCCGCGCGCTGGCGCCGGCGGGCAGGTCGATCTCCGGCTGGACGCGCTCCACGCCGTCGGCGACCGTGCCCTTCAGCGCCTCGGCCAGCACCTCGGGCAGGACGCCGACGTCCTGCTCCAGGACTGCGCCCGCCACCAGCGCGGTGAGGTGCTCGGCCGCGCGGTTGAACATGCAGATGCGCCCGCCGGGGTCGATGGCCACGACCCCGCTCTCGATGGTCGCGGCGATGTTCTGGAGGTATTCGTTGGCCAGCACGACCTGCCCGTAGAGCTGCGCGTTCTTGACGGCGATGCCGGCCTGGTTGGCCAGGCTCATCAGGAGGTCGAGATCGTGCGGGTAGAAAGCATCGCCCGAGCGCTTGGGCCCGACCACGATCGCGCCGATGACGTGATTCTCCGACAGCAAGGGGAGCACGAGACCCCAGTTCAGCGCGACGAGGTCCTGGTGGAGGACACGCGCCGGCGTGCCCTCCGGCTCTCGCTCCAGCTCGTCGGTGACGATGAGGTCCCTGGTCCGGATGAGCGCCTCGAGCATGCGCGGGGGCGCCACGTCGGGACTGGCGATCCGCGTGCCGCCGCTCCCTTGCTCCACGACGCCTCTCACGAGCTCGGGCTCCTTGCGATCGGGCTCTCTGCGGAGGTACACCGCGGCACCCTCGGACGCCGTCGTGGTGACCACCACACCGCCAATGAAGGACAGTAGCAGATCGAGGTTGAGAATACGTGTCAAAGCCGCGCTCGCTTGACGCATCGTCTTGATGAAGTTAGCGTGCGTTCGATAAACATAGCGGTCGAGGAGGCGGGCCGAGAGATCGCGGATCGGAGGGGCGAGAAGCGTGACGACGATTACGGCGATGACCATTGTGGTCAGTTCGCGCTTGGTGAACTGATCGGAGAGCCGCGGCCACGAGAGTACCGCGAGGAGGGCGGCAGGCAGTAGAGAAAGAGTGGTGGCGATTGCGATCGTGATACCCCGTCGGACGACAAAGCGCAGGTCCATCAGCCGGTGGCGGATGATCGCGTGGGCGACCAGCAGCACAAAAGTGACCGCGAAGTAAGGGCCAATCCAGCTATACGTTGAACGACCTGTCCACAGGGGTATTAGAAGATTGGTTGTGATACCTCCGGCACCAGCGATAAAAATTCCCAAGCCGAGATACTGCAGTTGGAGGCGGGCTTGGCCTTTCGCTGCCCGCCACTTGCCGAAGAACACGATGAGAGCCAAGCACCACGTTGTCAGAAAGTAAGCAGCGAACGCCCGATACAGAGGGCCTCGCCTGAAGACGATCTCTCCATCGGCCGACGTAGCGTTAGATGTCACAAGCGGCGTGAAAAGTGAAAGTACGGAGAACGCTGCTCCGATTCCCGCTAGCAGCCGGAAGTATGTCGCGCTGGGCCATGTCGAGCTCGTTGGGTAAAGGCGCGCAAACGTCAGTACTGTGGCCGGGATTAAGCTCGCGCTGGCGAATGCTAGTCGCGCGGCTATCCCTCGATAGGAACTTTCATAGATCCCTCCAACGCCGACGACCCAAAGCGCGAGCACGATTGTTTGCAACGCAAACCAGCGATTGACCCGACTGTCAGGTCGTGCCCGCCAGACAAATCCTGACAAGACAAAGAGCACCGACGCTACTAAGACAACAGACGAGGCCCCGAGTGAGAGGTTCATTGGTGCCGACTCAGCATGAAGTGGCTGGTTCTCAAGGGCGTACTGGACGGGAGTGTAACAGGGTAGGCGGCTTCATCGGCGTCTCAATCATAGCGTCGTCGTCGGTGTCCGTGTTCGGTGACACTCCGCTGAAGATCACTTGGGCGATTGTGCCACTTCTATCGTTGCGTGGTATCAGGGCCAACACAGCACCATGAAAATCGGCTATCTCCTTGCAAATCGCCAAGCCAAGGCCGCTACCTTGGGGCTTCGTAGTAAAGAAGGGCTCAAAAATTTTGGCGCGCATTGATAGCGGAACCCCGCTGCCCTCATCGATGATTCGTACCCCCACGGCGGGTGCTGGGGGTTGCCCGTGGGTCGTTGTGCGGGCTTCGATCGTTATGGTGCCTGATCCAGACATTGCGTCCAACGCATTGTTGAGCAGGTTGACGAACAGTTGAATGAGCTGTTCGGAATCTCCGAGGATTTTGGGCAGGGAGTCGCCACACGCGAGCAGGAGCCGAACGCCGCGTTCTTCGGCTCTTGAGGAGTGGATCGAAATGATGTCTCTGAGCAGCGGGGAAATCGAGACGATGCTCTGCTTACCTCCCTCACTGGGAGCCATGAGGCGAAGCCGCTCGGCCAGTCGGACGATGCGCGCGACCTCATTCGGCAACAATCGACCCGCCGTTTCCCGATACTCAGAATCGTCAAAGCGGTCAGGGAGCATCGCGACGAAATTCGAGATTGAAGCGAGCGGACTTCTGATCTCGTGTGCAATGCCCGCGTAAAAGCGGGCCATGACAGCTAGATGTTCCACGCGGCGCTGGTCGAGTTCAAGCTTCTTGAGTGCCGACACGTCCGTCGCGATGGCGAGAGCGCCGGTCGTTTCCTCTTGGTCGCCGTGCAACACAACCGTCGAGAGAATTACCGGTGTCGGGCCGCGCTCGTGATGGTCAATGGTTACCTCCACTTGATCAAGTCCCTGAATACCAGCCAGAGCGAATACGAAGGCCCATCCTATTTCCGAAGGTAGGCAATCAATACTGTGACCTCTGTCTTCATCACGGAGGCCCAGCAGTTCTTGAGCGGCAGGGTTAAAGCTCGTAAGTCTTGCCGAACTGTCGACAGCGACAACAGCTGAATCCAGCGCTTCCAGTAGCCGGTTTGAATATTCGAGCATTTCGATCCGATGTCGATAGAGAAGCGCGTTATCAAGGGCAATCGACGCGAGTTCGGTCAGAGATTCAAGAAAGACGAGGTCTGCCGCGAAATATGCCTCGCGGCTGCGCCGCCGCCCAAGCAGGATCACGCCGAGTTGTTGACCACGTCGTCCAAGAGAAATGAGGAGCTCAAATCCCGCTTCGACCAGTGCCTGCTTGATCGAACCGCGGGCGCCAGCGGGAATTGCGGTTAGGACCGCCACGCCGGGGCCGTCAAGGAGGCGAACAAAGGTGGCGAACTCGGCTGTCTCAGCAAATAGGGATGGCTGGTCGGGCTGCTTCAACAATGTTTCGTGCCGGTCGCTCGCGCCTAACGGCGCGAGCATGACGAACGCCTCAGGCGCAAAGGCCTTGCTAAGCATCTGGTGGATTTCAACGGCAAGTTCGGAGGGTTGCTTGAGACCCGTTAGGCGATGAGTAGCGCTCCGGAGGAGTGACGCGTGGTCAATTCGCCCTCGAAAAATGTAAGGATCGATGATCGCAGACAATAGACGTTGTACCGGAAGAGTGAACATCAGCAACCCGACAGCGACCAGTGTTGCCGCCTCGAAGGGCAAAGTAAGACCTCTGCTGATCGAGCTCGATATCAGTAGCTTGCCAAGCGCAATGATCCCTGCCGATAGCAAAGAAGCGAAGGCAATGTAGGCAACTCCTCTATGAATGACGATTCGAAGATCCATCAGTCGATGACGGATGATGGCGTGACCGGCGAGGATGACTAAGGGCAGCGTAAAGTATGGGCCTAGAGTGCTATAACGCGAATCTGCGGAAACTGCGGGAATGAGCAAATTCGTTGTCGTGGCGCCTAAGGTGAAAATGAGAACACCGGTGCCAAGGTACTGCAGCTGAACGCGCGCCAAGCCACGCGTGGTGCTCCATTTCCGGGCGAGGAGCCCGAAGGCGCTTGTCGCACACATGAGGATGTATGCGGTCAGAAGGGGATAGAGCGGCCCAGCGTTTCGTTTGATGCCGGCCGGGCCATAAGAGATGTCAAATGCTACCAGCGGTGTCGTAAGTGACAAGAGGGCGAACGCGGCACCATTTGCCCAGGCCGCGCTCAATAGGGCCCGGCCCGGCCAAGCACTTGTTTCAGGGAAAACCCTCGCGAACGCTAAGAACGCTGCGGCCATTAAGCTTGAGCTCGCAAACGTCAGGCGGCCCCAACCCTCGGTAAAGACACCAGTTTGAACCCCAGCAATCCCCAGGGCCCAACCCCCCATCGAAATCGAAAATATCCCGAACCAGCGATTGATGGCGTTCTGATGCCGAGCTTGCCAAACGTATATGCCAAGAGAGCTGAGTGTTAGGGCGAGTAGGAATGGAGCCATGTCAGTCGACGTGATTCAGAGTCAGGGCTGCGTGGGAGCCGCCGATCCCGTGAGCGTGGACCAGCACATTGCGGATGCGAACCATTCGAGCTACGTTTGGGACGTAGTCAAGATCGCAATTTGGGTCAGGCACGCAATAGTTGATTGTTGGTGGAACCATCCCGTCCCGAAGCGCGAGACAAGCCGTGACGATCTGCATTGCGCCAGCGGCCGACATTGGCTGACCGCACATCGACTTAATGGAGGAAATTGGCAACGACCAAGCACGCTGGCCGAATGCACGCTTGATTCCGGCGGTCTCCGCATCGTCGTAGTCCGGTAAACCATTCCCGTGAGCACACAAGTAGTCAATGTCGGACGGGCCGATTCCCGCCAGTTGCATCGCCTGGTCCAGAACTCGTGCCACGGGGGTCCCCGTTGCATCGACCTTACGCATATGTGCACCTTCAGTGACGCTTCCCCATCCTGAGATCCGTCCGTAGATCCTGGCCCCTCGAGCCCGCGCGTGCTCTTCTTCCTCGACGATTACGGCCGCAGCGCCTTCGGCCAAGACGAGCCCGGTGCGAAGTTTGTCGAACGGTCGACTGGCCTGTGATGGGTGACCATCCCAGCGCGAGAGGACGCCGAGCGCCCTGAAGGCTTCGATGCTGACCTCTGACAGAGGAGCTTCAGTCGAACCAGCCACTACAGCGAGAGCTTCACCTCTTGATATCTTGTCTGCAGCCCATGCGACTGCATCGACACCGGCGGCGCAAGCCGTCTCAATCGTCGCAGCTTGGCCTTTTGCGCCAACGGCGATCGCGACGTGACTTGTTGCTGCATGGCCCGGATACTCAAGCACGGACCAGGGAACCGGAGATTGCTTGTTCAGGACCGCACGCACCCCCTGTTCGCCGAGGTCGACGTATCCGCTTAACCCACTGCCGAAGGAGACGACTATCTCGACCGACGGGATTTTCGCGTGCTCAAGGTCAGCGTCTTCAGCGGCCATTCGGGCTACGGCAACGGCGAATTGACTAAACCTTCCGGCCATCTGAACTGTGCGGTGTGGCATCCAATCGAGGGCGTTAAAGTGTTTTACTTCGCCCACGATCCGACATTCGGGAGAGAGTCGGGACGCGTCGAATAGGGTCGGTGCTCCAATCCCAGACTTTCCCGCGAGGGCGTTGCGCCAGAATTCGTCGATGCCGATGCCGATGGGGGAGACGATGCCGAGGCCGGTGATCACCGCCTGCCGTTTCTTCAAGCCCCCCCCCTCGCTGAGGCGTCCACGAGCTGGTGCGCCAGCGTTTCCGCTTGAAAAACCCGCCAGTTACGTTAGCAAACCCTCTCCCTGGGACCAACATCTATATATCGACGGGCCCGCGGCGGGGGGTAAAATGGACCGGTCCGGAAGAAATGCCGAGTTACCACCTCGACCGCCGCACGTTCTTGACCCTGCCCCTCGCGCTCCTGCTTGCCCCGCTCCAGGCTCGCGCGGCCGAGCCCGGGCTGCGCCGGGGCCAGTTTGCCGCCGAGGTGAGCATGCTGTTCGGCGCCCTGACGTTCCACCTCGCCGGGCCGCTCGAGGAGCGGGTGGACCGGGCCGCCGGTCGCTACGAGGTCACTCTCGAGGGCCGCGGGACCGGCGTCAGCAACCGCATGGAGTCTCGCGGGGTGCTCCGCAACGGGCGCTGGGCGCCGGTGCACGTCGCCACCACCATGGACCTTGTCGGACGGCCCTTGCGCTCGACCATCGAGTACGACTACGAGGGGCGCCGGATCGAGTACCACCACCGCAGCGAGACCTTCTTCCTGCGTCGCGTGCGCGCCGTCGACGACGTGCTGAGCCTGCCCGCCGGGATGCACGTCGACGACGCCATGAGCGCCACGCTGAACTACGCCGACGGGCTCTGGCCGTCCAGGCCGGATGGCTCCTTCGAGACGCACGTCGTGCGTCGCCGCCGCCGGGAGGGCGAGGGGCCCGACGATGTCGAGAAGGAGTACCGGGCCGAGATCGTCCCCTTCCAGCTCAAGATCGAGCGGACGGAGGACGCGCATCCGGCGGGGGTCTTCGATCTCACGCGGTTCTCCAGCTGGGCGCGGCAGGACAAGCCCGGACGCATCGTCTTCGGCCGTGACCGTCGCCCGGAGTCCATCGCGCTAGGGTTGATCCTCGGCACGTCGATCTCCGTGAAGCTCGGCCCGGCGTAGATGCACGACCTCGTCACGCTCGGCGAGGTCCTGCTGCGCCTGGCCATCCCGTCGCCCGGCCGGATCGAGACGGCGCGCCAGCTGGACGTGCAGATCGGCGGCGCCGAGGCCAACGTGGCCGCCGCCGTCGCGCGCCTGGGGCTGCGCGTGGCGTGGATCTCGGCGCTACCCGACAGCGCCTGGGGCCAGCGTGTGCGCCGCGAGCTGGCCGGCCACGGCGTCGACTGCGCGGGCGTCCGCATGATGCCCGGCGCCCGGATGGGCCTCTACTTCCTCGAGTACGGCACGCCGCCGCGCCCCATCCGAGTCCTCTACGACCGGCGGGACTCCGCCTTCGCCCGGCTCGCTCCCGTCGACGTCGACTGGGAGCCGGTGCGGCGCGCGAAGGTGGTTCACCTGGGCGGCATCACGCCGGCGCTCGGCGACAACGGCCGCGCCCTCACGCGCCGGGCGCTGGAGGAGGCGGCGACGGTCTCGTTCGACGTCAACTACCGCGCGACGCTGTGGTCGCCGGTGGAGGCCCGGGCGTTCCTCGACGAGGTCCTGCCCCGCGCCCGCTACCTGTTCGTGGGTCAGGACGAAGCCCGCACCGTGTTCGGCCTCGAAGGCCCTGCGGAGAGGACCCTGGAGACGCTCGCCAGGGTCGCGCCGAAGGCGACCATCACGCTGCTGCAGGGCGAGGAAGGCTCCACGGTGCTCGACGGCGGCGCCCTCCTGCGGCCGCGCCGCCGCTGCGCGGTGCAGGTGGTCGATCCGATCGGCGCCGGCGACGCGTACGTCGGCGGCTTCCTCTGGGCCACGCTCGGCGGGCGGCCGGTCCAGGACGCCATCGACGCCGCGGCCGCCGTCGCTGCGCTCAAGTGCTCGATCTGGGGCGACATCGCCCTCGGGGACCCGCGGGACGTGGAGGAGGCGCTGGCCGGCGGGCCGAACGTCAGGCGCTGACGCGCGCGGTCGCGTGATAGAGTCGGAAGCGCATGGCGGGCGACCGCATCCTCGACGGCCTCAACGACGCGCAGCGCGAGGCCGTTACCCACGATGCCGGGCCGCTCCTGATCATCGCCGGCGCCGGCACCGGCAAGACCACCGTCATCACCCGCCGCATCGCCTGGCTCATCGCGCAGCGCCGGGCCCGCCCCGAAGAGATCCTCGCGCTCACCTTCACGGACAAGGCGGCCGCCGAGATGGAGGAGCGTGTCGACACGCTCGTCCCCTACGGCTACGCCGACGTGCAGATCTCGACCTTCCATGCCTTCGGGGATCGGCTGGTGCGCGAGCACTCGCTCGAGGTCGGGCTGACCCCGGACTTCAACGTGCTGAGCCGCGCGGAGCAGGTCATCTTCTTCCGCGATCGGCTCTTCGACTTCCCGCTGGAGCACTACCGGCCCCTCGGCGATCCGACGCGCCACATCCGCGCCATCCTGACCCTGATCAGCCGCTGCAAGGACGAGGACGTCGCGCCGGCGGAGTATCTCGCGTACGCCGAGCGTCTGGGCCAGGCCGCGGCGGAGCGGCCCGACGACAACGAGCGACGCCAGCGCGCCGCCCAGCACGGCGAGCTCGCGCAGACCTACGCGCGCTATCAGGAGTTCATGGCCCAGAAGGGGGCCATCGACTTCGGCGACCAGATCGTCTACGCGCTCAAGATCTTGCGGTCGCGCGCCTACGTGCTCGGCTCGTACCAGCGGCGCTTCAGGTACGTCCTCGGCGACGAGTTCCAGGACACCAACTACGCCCAGTTCGAGATCGTCAAGCTCCTCGCAGCGCGTCACCAGAACGTCGCGGTCGTGGCCGACGACGATCAGTGCCTGCCCCCGGGCACGATGGTGGACACGCCGCAGGGTCGCCGGCCGATCGAGACGATCCAGGCGGGCGATGAGGTCGTCACCGCCGTCGGCAAGGGCTGTCTCGCCACGAGCGAGGTCACCCGGGTGTTCCGACGCGCCGTACGCCGGTTCTTCCGGACGTTCGAGACGGGATCGGGCGTGCGGCTCACGGCGACCGACAACCACAAGATGTTCTGCTACGTGCCGCGGGTGGCCGTCGACAGATCGCTGACCTACGTCTACCTGATGGAGCGGCGCGGGATGGACTGGCGGATCGGGGTGACGAACGATCTCAGCGTCCGCCTCGGCCTGGAGCGCTCCGCCGACCGCATCGTCGGCCTGCGGGCGTTCGCGTCAGAAGCCGAGGCCCGATACCACGAGACGCTCTGGTCGCTGAAGTATGGCCTGCCGACGCTGCCCTTCCAGCCGCGGAAGCAGATGCAGCTGGTGGGCCCCTATCTCGACCGCCTCTTCCACGACGTCGACACGCGGAAGGCCGCCGAGCGGCTCGCCGCAGACCTCGGCATCGATCTCGAGGCCCACCATTTCGCGCTCGGCGCCGTCCACCGCGGCGATCGGTCGCGCGTCAAGGTCATCCTGACGATGTGCTCACGGGCCCACGTTGCCAAGGGCCCTGGCCGGCTTGCGAAGGCGCCGCCGGTGCTCCACACCGCGTCGATCGAGACGAGCGCGGCGGATGCCCTGGAGCGCCTTCGCGCCGCGGGCTTCGCTCCCCGGAAGACGCGGGTCGGCTGGAAGGTAAGCCTCACCGGGACCTCGCTCGAAGAGGTCGGCCGGACGGCCGAGCTGCTGCGCGATGTCGTCGATGGCATCCTCGAGGTCCGCTTCGCGCTGGGCGCGCGCAACGTCCAGCACAAGAGCGCGCTCGCCATGCCCGCCGGCAACGTCCTGCCCGGCCACTGCCTGCCGGTCGTCCGTGACCAGCGCGTCGTCTACGAGCGCGTGGTGTCGGTCACGGAGGAGCAGCGCACCAGCGTCGTGTACGACCTCGAGGTCGACCGGACCCACAACTTCGTGGCTGACGGCATCGTCGTCCACAATTCGATCTACAAGTTCCGGGGCGCGGCGATCTCCAACGTGCTCGGGTTCCTCCAGGTCTATCCGGAGGCCCGCCGCGTGGTGCTCAGCGAGAACTACCGCTCGCACCAGCAGCTCCTCGACGCGTCCTACCGGCTCATCGGTCACAACAATCCCGATCGCCTCGAGGTGCAGGCCGGGATCACCAAGCGGCTCACCGCGGTGGCGGGCGAGGGCAAGGACCCCGTTCACTTCCACTACGAGACGGCGACGCAGGAAGCGGAGGGCGTCGCCGAGACGATCCGCGAGAAGGTCGTGCGCGGGGACTGGCGCCACGACGACGTCGCCATCCTGGTGCGCTCCAACAGCGACGCCGACCAGTTCCTCCGGTCGCTGAACCTCCGCAACATCCCCTGGACGTTCTCCGGGAATCAGGGGCTGTACGGCCGCCCGGAGGTGCGCCTGCTCATCGCCTTCCTGCGCGCGGTGGCCCATCCCGACGACTCGATCAGCCTCCACTACCTGGCGTCGTCGGAGCTCTACCAGGTTCCCATCGTGGACCTCACGCGCTGCTCGACGTTCGCCGATCGCCGGCATCGCTGGCTGTTCGACGTCTTCCGCCGGGCGGGCGAGATCCCGGAGCTGCGCGACGAGATGGCCGAGGACGGCGGGCGCGCGATCGGCCAGCTCGTCGCCGACCTCACGCGCTACATGGAGCTCGGCCGCGAGATGCCGACGGGCGAGCTGCTCTACCAGTTCCTCGCGGATTCCGGATGGCTGGCGCGGATGTCGCGCGCGGCCTCCGCGCGCGACGAGGCCGAGGTCAAGAACATCTCCAAGTTCTTCAACCGCGTGCGGACGGCGTCCCGGGCGCTCAAGTACGACAACGTGCGCGAGTTCGTGAAGCACCTCGACGATCTCATCGACGCCGGCGACGACCCGGCGGTGGCCGAGGCCGACGAGGACACCCGGGCCGTGCGCGTGCTGACCGTGCACAAGGCCAAGGGCCTGGAGTTCCCCGTGGTGTTCCTGGTGAACCTGGTGCAGGAGAAGTTCCCGTCGCGGCGGCGGCGCGAGGCGCTCGAGCTGCCCGTCGAGCTGATCAAGGACACGCTCCCCGAGGGCGACTTCCACCAGCAGGAGGAGCGGCGGCTGTTCTACGTCGGCATGACCCGGGCGCAGCGCGAGCTGTACCTCACCAGCGCGCGCGACTACGGCGGCACGCGGGAGCGGAAGGTCAGCCTGTTCGTGCTGGAGGCGCTGGATCTTCCCAAGGACGCCGCGCGGGCCTTCAAGGGCCAGCCCATCGAGGAGATCGCGCGTTTCGCGCCGCCCGCCGGCCTCGGCGAGGAGACGCTGCCGCCGCTCGCGCCCGACGAGCCGCTCGTGCTGAGCCACAAGCAGATCGACGACTACCAGACGTGCCCGCTCAAGTACCGCTACGTGCACCTGCTGCGCGTGCCCATCCTCCGCCATCATACGGTCGTGTACGGCAACACCATCCACAAGGTCGTCGAGGCCTACCTCACGCGGCGCGCCGCCGGCACCTACATGGCGCTGGAGGACGTGCTCGCGGTGTACCAGCGCGAGTGGGAGAACCAGGGCTTCCTCACCTGGGAGCACCACGAGGCGCGCAAGGCGGCCGGCGGCCGGGCGCTCACCCGATTCTGGAACGACGAGGAGGCGCACGGCACCAAGCCCACGTGGATCGAGAAGGAGTTCGGCTTCACCCTCGGGCCCGATCGCGTCCGCGGCCGCTACGACCGGGTGGACGAGGATCTCCTCGGCGCCGTGATCGTCGACTACAAGACCAGCGAGGTCGCGGAGCGCAAGGACGCCGATCGCCGCGCGGAGAAGAACCTCCAGCTGAAGATCTACGCGCTGGCCTGGCGGGAGATGACGGGCGCCCTCCCGCAGCGCGTCGAGCTACGCTTCCTCGAGTCGAACGTCGTCGGTCGTCACGTGCCCACCGGCGCCGACCTCGAGCAGGCGACGGCCGCGGTGCAGGCGGCCGCGGCCGGCATCCGCGCGCGGCGCTTCGAGGCCACGCCCTCCTACAGGGCGTGCCGCTACTGTGCGTACAATCAGATCTGTGCATACACCGCCACGAAGGAGTAGCCCGTGAGCGTCGACCGCCACGCGGGCCCGCCGGGGCCGCGCGACGATGACCGTCCCGCCGTGCCCGAGCCGAGCTTCGCCGAGCGCGCGCGCACGCTGGTGCACGTCGGGCGCACGGGGAGCCTCGCCACCGTCTCGCGCCGGCACCCCGGCCACCCGTTCGCGTCCGTCATGCCGTACGCGGTCGACGAGTCGAGCCGGCCGCTCTTTCTCATCAGCAGCATGGCCATGCACACCCAGAATCTCCAGGGCGATCCGCGCGCGAGCCTGCTCGTGATGCAGCCGGGCGTCGAGGGTGATCCGCTGGCGACGGGGCGGGTGACGCTCATGGGCGAGGCGCGCCCGGTCGCGAAGGAGGACGGCGCGGCCGTGCGCGCGGCCTACCTCGCCGCGCACGCCACCGCGGCGTACTGGGTCGACTTCGGCGACTTCTCGTTCTGGCGCCTGGAGGTGGCGGACGTGTATTTCGTGGGCGGCTTCGCGGCGATGGGCTGGATCGACGCGCGCCAGTACGCCGAGGCGCGCCCCGATCCGCTGGCCGACGTCGCCGAGGGGATCATGGAGCACATGAACCGCGACCACGCGGACGCGCTCGTCACCTACGCGCGCTTCTACGCGAGCGAGGACGCGGACCGGGCCACGATGGCGGCGGTGGACCGGCTCGGCTTCAAGCTCCACCTGCGCAAGGACGAGCGGCGGTGGAGCGCGCGCATCGCGTTTCCGCGGGAAGTGACGACGGCCGGCCAGAGCCGCGCCGTGCTGGTGGAGATGCTGGCGAAGGCGCGGGGGAGCTCGTGACCCTGGGGCGAGCGCAAGACGAACCGGGTGAGCCCCAGAGAGCATCGGGCGCGTGCAGGGCTACAGGACGTCGGCGACCGCGATGACGATGTCGGAAAAGGCCGCCGGCGTGACGTGCTCGCCGCGGTGGGCCCGCGTCCGCCGGGCGTACTCGTCGCCCTGCGGCTCGCGGTAGACCTCGACGACCTCATCGTTCAGGTTCACGATCCACGCCTCGCGGATGCCCGCGCGCGCGTAGCGCGCCAGCTTGGCGCGATCATAGGCGAGCGAGGTGTCCGCGACCTCGACGACCAAGAACACGTCCTCGGGTGTGTTGCCGCGGGTTCGGTACACCTCGGGCAGCGGCGCCAGCAGCGCGAGGTCGGGATAGAGCTGGGTGACCCGACCGAGGTCCACCGGGTTCTGACATGACACCAGGGCGCGCCCGGCGACGAGCGCGCCGAAGCGCGTGGTGAGCATCATCACCGAGGTCCGATGAGGATCTCCGATCGGGCTCAACTCGACGATCTCGCCGTCGAGCAGCTCGACCCGGTCGCCTTCGGGGAAGACCCCGGCCTCGCCCATCCGCTGGAACTCCTCGACCGTGAACAGCCGTCGCGCCACGGGCACCGCCATACCGTTCCTCCGTCGCCATTGTAGCCGACCACGATGGTCGACTGTCCACCCCTCGGTGATGCGGATCAATGCCGCGAATTGGAGACGCCACGTCGCTGTGACGAGGTCCCGCCGCGGTCTGCGAGACGCCGTGCCGCATGCGTCGCGTGGACGTCATGTGCGCGGTCGACGTGGGTCGGGGACGAGGAACGGGCGGCTACAGGACGTCAGCGACCGCGATGGTGATGTCGGGGAACGCCGCCGTGGTGAGGTGCTCGCCGCGGTGGGCTCGCATCTGCTGGGCGTACTCGTCGCCATGCGGCTCGCGGTACACCTCGACGACCTCTTCGCTCAGGTTCACGATCCACGCCTCGCGGATGCCCGCGCGCGCGTAACGGGCGATCTTCGCCCGATCGTACGCCAGCGAGGTATCCGCGACCTCGACGACGAGAAAGACGTCGGCCGGGGTGACTCCTGCCACCCGGAAGACGTCCACCCGTCGCGCGAGGAGCGCGAGGTCGGGCTCGAGCTGGGTGCGGCGGTCGAAGTTCACTCCGCTCTGGGTCCAGACGAGCAAGCGGCGAGAGGCCTGTGCGACGAACAGCTCGGTGAGAAGGGCCACGCACGTGCCGTGGCGGGGGCCGATCGGGCTCAACTGGACGATCTCTCCGTCGAGGAGCTCGACCCGCTCGCCCTCCGGGAAGACGCCCGCTTCGCCCATGCGTACGAATTCTTCCACGGTGAAGAGTCGTCGTGCCACCGACACGGCCATACGGAACCTCCACGGACATTGTAGCCGATCACCACGTGTCCGACTGTCGGACGCCGGTAGATGTGAATCAATGCCCCGGATTCGAGACGTCTCGCCGTAGAGATGCGTCGCCGCCTTGACACGCTCCGCAGTGCGGCCTACGGTACGCGATACCGCATCCGCCCACAGGAGGCGCCCATGATCCGCGTGTCCGTGCTCTACCCCGGTGGCGAGGGCAAGACGTTCAACCACGACTACTACGTCCAGAAGCACATGGCCCTGGTGAAGACGCGTTTGGGCCCCGCGCTCGTCCGTTGCGAGGTCGACAAGGGCCTCGCCGGCGGAACGCCCGGCGCGCCGGCGCCGTTCGCCACCATCGGCCACCTGTACTTCAACTCCCTGGGCGACTTCCAGTCCGGCATGCAGGCGCACGGCAAGGAGTTCTTCGCCGACATCCCGAACTTCACGAACATCCAGCCGCAGGTGCAGATCAGCGAGATCATCGCGTGAGCGAGCCGGCGGGGGACGTGATCGTGGTGGGCGGCGGCAACGCCGCCATGTGCGCGGCGCTGTCGGCGCGCGAGCAGGGCGCGCGCGTGCTCGTGGTCGAGAAGGCGCCGGAGGCCTGGCGCGGCGGCAACGGGTTCTTCACCGCGGGCGGCTTCCGCTTCGCCTTCAAGAGCTTCGAGGAGGTGTGCGCGCTCGTGGGCGACCTCTCCGACGAGGAGAAGGCGTCGATGGACGTGCCGCTCTACACGGAGGACGCCTACTACGACGACCTCATGCGGGTGACGGAGGATCTCGCCGACGCGGATCTGGCGCTCACCCTCGCGCGCGAGTCGCAGCCGACGATGCGCTGGATGAAGAGCCAGGGCATCCGCTGGATCCCGATGTTCGGCCGCCAGGCCTACAGGGTCGGCGGGCGCTTCACCTTCTTCGGCAACCTCGTGCTGGAGGCCGTGGGCGGCGGCCCTGGCCTCATCGACATGGAGTACGAGTCGGCGAAGAAGGCGGGCATCGACGTGCGCTTCGAGGCCAAGGCCCATCGCCTGCTCACGGGCGCCCGCGGCGCGGTCACCGGCGTCGAGATCAAGACGCCCGACGGGGGCCGCGAGCGCCTGGAGGCGAAGACCGTGGTGCTCGCGTCCGGCGGCTTCGAGGCCAACGTGGAGATGCGCACGCGCTACCTCGGCCCGAACTGGGACCTCGCGCGGGTGCGCGGCACGCCGTACAACACCGGCGACGGCATCCGCATGGCGCTGGAGATCGGCGCGCAGCCCTGGGGCAACTGGAGCGGCTGCCACGCCGTGCAGTGGGATTACAACGCGCCCTGGCACGGCGACCGGAAGGTCGGCGACAACTTCCAGAAGCACTCGTACCCGCTCGGCCTCATCGTCAACGTCCACGGCGAGCGCTTCGTCGACGAGGGCGCCGACATGCGCAACTACACCTACGTGAAGTACGGGCGCGAGGTCATCAAGCAGCCGCGCCGCGCCGCCTTCCAGATCTTCGACCAGAAGGTGGTCGGCAACCTGCGCGAGGAGTACCGCATCCGCGAGGTCACCAAGGCCGAGGCCGACACCTTCGAGGAGCTGGCCCGCAAGCTCGAGATCGACGTCGAGGGCTTCGTGCGGACCATCCGCGCGTACAACGCCGCCGTGCAGCCCGGCCCGTACAACCCCGCGATCAAGGACGGCAAGGCCACGCGAGGGATCGCCCCGCCGAAGTCCAACTGGGCGCTGCCCCTCGACACGCCGCCCTACGTGGGCTACGCCGTGACGACCGGCATCACGTTCACCTTCGGCGGGCTGCGCATCACGCTGGACGGGCAGGTGATCGACGCCGAGCAGCGTCCCATCCCGGGGCTCTACGCGGCCGGCGAGCTGGTGGGCGGCCTCTTCTACACCAACTACCCGGGTGGCTCCGGGCTGATGGCGGGCTCGGTGTTCGGCCGCATCGCCGGCCGCTCGGCGGCGCGCGCCGCGAAGGGCTGAGCCGGCGACTCATGGACATCCGCTGCCCGGCGTGCGGCGCGACGAATCGTGTCCCCGATGAGCGCCGCGGCCAGCCCGCCCGCTGCGGCAAGTGTCACGCCCCGCTCGCCGTGACCGGAGCCGACGCGGACGCCGGCGCCACCGCGCGGCCGATCGCGGTCAGCGACGCCGATTTCGACGCGAGCGTGATCACCTCGCCGGTCCCGGTGCTGCTCGACTGCTGGGCCGACTGGTGCGGCCCCTGTCACATGCTGGCGCCCACCATCGACGCCCTCGCGCGTGACTACGCCGGCCGCGTGCGCGTCGCCAAGCTGGACGTCGACGCCAACCCCCGTACGGCGGGCATGCTCGGCGTGCAGGGCATTCCCGCGCTCTTCTTCTTCCGCGACGGGCGGGTGGTCGATCGCCTCGTCGGGGCGCATCCGCGCGGCGCCATCGCCGAGCGCCTCAACGCGCTCCTCGGCGCCTCGTCGCCCGCCTGACGTTGTCCTCGCCCGTCCCGGCGAGCCGCCGGGGACCGCGACGTCTTCCTGACCGCTGGTCCGTCTACCCGGACCAGAAAACCGGGGGGCGGGCGGCCGGCGGCAGGCTATCGTGCAGGGAGGAGACTGCGCGCACATGGCGACGCTGACGGAGCGGTTCGTCCACGACATCGAGGGCTTCGCCGATCTCCCCTCGCTGCCCGCCGTCCTCGGCCACCTCATCGCGACGCTCGGGCGCATCGACGCCTCGCTCCCGGAGATCGCCGAGATCATCGGCCAGGACCCGGTGCTCGCGGGCCGGGTCGTGCGCACGGCGAACTCCGCCGCCCTCGCCGGCAAGGCGCCGGTGGCGACGATCCGCGACGCGCTGATGCGCCTGGGCCTGCTGACCGTCCGCCGCCTGGCCCTCGTGGTGAGCCTCTACTCCGCGGTCCCCCTGCGCACCCGTCACCTCGAGCACAAGGCGTTCTGGCGCCACAGCCTGGGCGTCGCCCACGCCGCCCAGCTCCTCGCCATGCGGGCGCCGGAGCGTCCGGATGACGCCGAGCCCGAGCAGCTGTTCCTCGCCGGCCTGCTGCACGACATGGGGCTGCTCGTGCTCGACACGCACTATTCCCGGGAGTTCGCGGCCGTGCGCGAGTACGCCACCCGCGAGGGCGTGCCGTTCTGCGCGGCCGAGGTCGCGGCGCTGGGCGCCGACCACGGCGAGCTCAGCCAGCTCCTGGTCGCCCACTGGGGCCTGCCGGCGGCGCTCGGGATCGCGATCCGCAGCCACCACCGCCTGAGCCTCGCGCCCGCGGCGCAGCGCTGGAACGCCAGCGTGCTCCACCTCGCGGATCTGCTGTGCAGCCAGGAAGGTCTCGGTGATCTCGAGGAAGGCTCCGCCGAGCGCGTCGACGAGAGCGCGTTCGACGCGCTCGGGCTCACCCCCGAGACACTCACGCCGGTGGCGGACGACATCCGCGCCCAGGTCGACAGCGCCGCCGCCTTCGTGATCGCGGGGTAGGGCCGGCGAGCGTCGTCAAGCCGGCGTGACACGCTGGCGGCTGACGTTGAAGCCCATCGCGGAGGCGGCGAAGCCGGCCTCGACGAGGAACGGGGCCAGCGCGTGCGTGGCCGCCGGCGCGCCGTCGATCTCGCTCACGAGCAAGCCGCCGTGACGGCCGCCGGCGAGGGCGCGCGCCGCCAGCTCGCGCGCCACCGCGCGCGCCACGCCCGCGCGCGCGGGCTCGTCCTCGGGCAGCCACACCGCGAGCGCGCGGCCGCCGCGCGCCACCCACGCCGCGCACGCGCCGTTCACGAGCACGACGCTCGCGCCCACGGAGCGCGACGGCCGCGTCGGGCTCGCCGGCTCGGGCCACGCCAGGGTGGCGCCGTACGGATTCGCCGGATCGGTCGCCGCGAGGTGGATGACCTCGGGGGTCTCCGGCTCGTCGCGGAGCGCGCGTAGCTGCTCGAGCGCGGCGGGCAGCGCGAACTGCGCGGCGCCGAGCCCGGCCGCGAAGTACCCGCGGCGCACGCGGCCGGCATCCTCCAGCGCCTTGAGCACCTCGTACACGGCGCTGAAGCCGCCCGGGATCGCCTCGGCCGCGACCGTTTCGCGCGTGAGCACGCCGTGGCGCGCCAGCAGCTGCTGGGCCACCGCCGCGCTCCACTCCGTCGCCGAGGCCGTCGCGCCCGCGCGCGCCGCCGTGAGCGACCAGCGGCCCTCGGCCGCGGGCGGCGTCGCCCGCCGCGAGCGGAACGGGCGGCGCGCCGTCCGGCGGTCGCGGCGGTCGCGCCGCTCGATCGGCGCGGTGTAGGCGCGCAGCGCGTGGAAGGTGTCGTTTGTGACCAGGCCGCTCCAGACGAGACTCCAGAGCGCGTCGACCAGGTCGCCGGCAAAGCCGCCCACGGCCTGCTGGAGCGCCGTGAAGAACGAGGCTCCGTGCGCCGCCAGGTGGGCGAGCACACTCCCCTCGACGCGTCCACGCTCCTGGGGCCCGGGGCCCAGGGGCGGGCGCCAGAGCCGGCCGAGCTGATCGGTGAGGAAGAGCGCCAGGCGTCCGTCGCGCTCGCCCAGCGGCTCGAGGCCCACCCACACGACCTCACCGGCGGCGGCGAGGGCGTCGAGGTCCCCCGGCTGGTAGCCATCCAGGCGCGCGGGCAGGATCTCGCGCTCGAGGAGCGACGCGGGCAGCGGCGCGCCCTGCAGGCTCTCGACCACGTCGAGCAGCGCGTCGAGGCCCGCGCGGCGCCGCGTCACGCCCTGCCACGCGGTCAGCAGCCGGGCGAGGACCGCGGGCTCCACCGGCTCGACCTGGTGGCGCAGCGCCGCCAGCGTGCGGCGGCGGATGCTGCCGAGCACGTCGGGATCGCACCATTCGCGCTGCGTGCCGCCCGGCCGGAACGCTCCCTCGAGAAGCTTGCCCGCGGCGGCGAGGCGCCGGAGCGCGCCCTCCGCGCCCGTGCGCGCCAGGCCCAGGCGCCGCGCAAGGTCCTCCGTGGTGAAGGGCCCGTGCGTACGCGCGTAGCGATGGGCGAGGTCGCCGCGCGGATCGCGCACGGGCTCGAGGAAAGGGGCCGGCACGCCGGGCGGCAGCGCGAGGCCGAGCGCGTCGCGATACCGGCCGGCGTTCTCGACGGCGACGTAGCGCGTCTCACCCGCGATCGAAAGCGCCAGGGCGCGCCGCTGGCCGACGAGGGCGTCGATGGCCTGCGCCGCCTCGGCGCCCGCCGTGCGACGGCGCAGCTCCTCGGGCGCGAGGTCCCCCAGGCGCAGCAGGAGATCGTGGACCCCGTCGATGGTCCGGGCGCGCTGATGCTCCTCGAGGTGCTGCAGCCGGCGCTCGACCTCGTCGAGGGTGTCGGGGTCCAGGAGCTCGCGCAGCTCGGCCTCGCCGAGGAGCTCGCGCAGCTGCGCCTGGTCGATGGAGAGCGCCTGGGCCCGCCGCTCGGCCAGGGGCGCGTCGCCCTCGTAGATGTAGTTGGCGACGTAGCCGAAGAGCAGGGACGCCGCGAAGGGCGAGGGCACGCGCGCGTCGACGGTGGCGACGCGCACGGCCTGGCGCTCCACGTCCCGCAGCGTGGCCACCAGCGCCGGCATGTCGAAGACGTCGCGCAGGCACTCGCGATAGGTCTCCAGCAGCATCGGGAAGGAGCCGAACTGCGCGGCGACCGCGAGCAGGTCCGCCGCACGCTTGCGCTGCTGCCAGAGCGGGGCCCGACCGCCCGGCCGCCGCCGCGGCAGCAGCAGCGCGCGGGCTGCGACCTCGCGGAACTTCGCGGCGAAGAGCGCGGTGCCGCCCAGCTCGCCGAGCACGAGCGCCTCGACCTCGTCGGCCCCCGGCAGCATCAGCCCTGGATCGGGGGGCTCCTCGGTCTGCGGGAAGCGTACGACGAAGCCGTCGTCGGTCCACAGGGTCTCCACGTCGGCGCCGGTCTGGCGGCGCGCGCGCGCGGCGACGGCCATCGCCCACGGCGCGTGGATCCGCCCGCCGAGCGGCGAGAGCACGCACACGCGCCAGTCGCCCAGCTCGTCGCGCGTGCGCTCGATCACGAGCGTGCGGTCGTCGGGCACGGCGCCCGCCGCGCCCTGGTCGGCGAGGTACGTCACGAGATTCTCGGCGGCCCGGCGGTCGAGGTCGTGGCGCTCGACGAGACGCGCGATGGCGGCGGTCGGCGGCGCCTGCCGTAGCTCGCGGATCAACCGGCCGATCGCGAGGCCCAGCTCGTGCGGCCGTGCCGGGCCGTCGCCGCGCCAGAACGGCATCTTGCCGGGCTCGCCGGGCGCCGGCGAGACCACCACGCGGTCGTGGGTGATCTCGTCGATCCGCCACGAGGAGGCGCCGAGCACGAACGTCTCGCCCACGCGGCTCTCGAAGACCATCTCCTCGTCCAGCTCGCCGACCCGCGCGGCGCCGGGGCTGGCGCCCGCGAGGAACACGCCGTAGAGACCGCGGTCGGGGATGGTCCCGCCGTTGACCACCGCGACGTGACGGGCGCCCTCGCGCGCCACCACCGTGTTCGCCACGCGATCCCAGGTGACGCGCGGCCGCAGCTCGGCGAAGTCATCGGACGGGTAGCGCCCCGCGAGCATGTCGAGGACGCCCTCGAAGATCGCGCGCGACAGCTCGGCGTACGGGGCGGCCCGGCGGACGAGGCCGAAGAGCGCGTCGACGTCCCAGGCGTCGAAGGCGGTCATGGCCACGACCTGCTGGGCGAGCACGTCGAGCGGGTTGCGCGGGTACCGGCTCGCCTCGACCCGGCCCTCGTGCATGAGGCGCGCGACCGCCGCGCAGGCGACGAGGTCGCCGCGATACTTGGGGAAGACGATCCCCTCGCTCACCTCGCCGACCCGGTGACCCGCGCGTCCGATCCGCTGCACGCCGCTGGCCACCGAGGGCGGCGCCTCGATCTGGACGACCAGGTCGATGGCCCCCATGTCGATCCCGAGCTCCAGCGACGAGGTCGCCACCAGCGCGCGGACCGCGCCCGCCTTGAGCCGCTCCTCGATCTCCAGGCGTTGCGGCCGCGCGATCGAGCCGTGGTGGGCCAGCGCGAGCGTCTCGCCCGCCAGCTCGTTCAGCGCGCCCGCCAGGCGCTCGGCGACCCGCCGGCTGTTGACGAAGATCAGCGTGGAGCGATGCTGGCGCACCAGATCCAGCAGCCGGGGGTGGATCGCGGTCCAGATCGACGCCCGCACCGGCCCCTGGGCCGCGGCCCCGCGCGGGGGGTCGATCGGCTCGCCGAGCCGGGCCATGTCCTCCACGGGCACCTCGATCGTCACCCGCAACCCCTTGCCCTCGCCGGCGTCCACGACGGTGACCGGTCGGTAGTCCCGCGGAGCGCCGGAGGCCTCGACGAACTCGGTGCTTGTCGCGAGGTCCGCGGGATCGGCCTGGGCCGCGGGTGGCCTGCGAGGGGTGGGCCCGGCTCCGGGCCCGGAGGGCGCGCCCGGAGGCTGCGCGCCGCCGAGGAAGCGCGCGATCTCGTCGAGCGGCCGCTGGGTCGCCGAGAGCCCGATGCGCTGCAGCGGCCGGCGGGTCAGCGCCTCGAGCCGCTCCAGCGAGAGCATGAGGTGCGCGCCGCGCTTGGTCGGCACCAGCGCGTGGATCTCGTCGAGGATCACGGTGTCGATCGAGCGCAGCGTCTCGCGCGAGGCCGAGGTGAGCAGCAGGTAGAGCGATTCCGGCGTGGTGATGAGGACGTCGGCGGGCTCGCGGCGCAGGCGCGCGCGCTCGCGCTGCGGCGTGTCGCCCGTGCGCACGGCCACGGCGGGGACGTGGTGCGGCTCGCTCCGGAAGTCCGCCATGGCGGCGACGCCGATGATCGGCGCTCGCAGATTGCGCTCGACGTCGACCGCCAGCGCCTTGAGCGGGGAGACGTAGAGGACGCGGCAGCGCTCGCGCGGGGACGGCACCGCCTCGAACATCACGCGGTCGATGCACCAGAGGAAGGCGGCGAGGGTCTTGCCGCTGCCCGTGGGCGCGAGGATCAGCGTCGATTCGCCGCGCGCGATCGGCGGCCAGCCCTGCACCTGCGCCGCCGTCGGCGCCGCGAAGGCCGCCGCGAACCAGTCGCGCACCGCGGGATGGAAGGCCTCCAGGGCCTGCAGCGTCGAGCGCGCGGACACCCCTTCAGTCTACGCCCGGCTCCCCGAGGGCGGGCGCGATGCGCAGGCCGTCGTTGATGCGGTTGGTGAAGTTGGCCATCGCGACGACCAGGGCGAGCTCCACGGCCTGCTCGACGCTCAGGTGCCGGCGCAGCGTCTCCAGGGTGGCCTCGCTGACGGTCGCGGCGCCGAAGGCGCGCGCGCGGACCTCCTCGTCGGTGACGCCGGCGCGCTTCGCGGCGGCGCCGTGCGCGCGCGTGCAGTACTCGCAGCCGTTCACCATCGAGCCCTTGAGGTAGGCGAGCTCCTTGGAGCGCGGGTCGAGGCTGCCCGCGCCGGTCGCGCATGCTCTGCTCCCGGCCGGCCTCGCCGTCCGTCCCCTGGTTCCCGGTCGACCGTGGCGCGCGCGCGGCTTTTGACAGGCTCGGCGGCCGGCCCCTACAATCGCGAGCGTCAATGGGCGATGCGGTTGGCCATCCAGAGCGCGAGCAGGCCGCCGGCGCCACCGCAGAGCACCGACGTGATCGAGAAAAGATCGCCGCCCCACAGCGTCGGGACGTAGGAGCCCAGCGTCGAGCCGACCGTGATGGCGATGAGCCAGTAGGAGCGCGGCACCACACGATCATGACACATGGGCCCTGGTGCGGCCCAGGCGGGGGAGCACGATGCGGGCGTCGTTCTACGAGGGTGCGCGGACGTTCAGGACCGGCAGCCAGCCCATGCCGGTGCCGGGACCGGACGAGGCGCTGCTGCGCGTGCGCCGGGTCGGCATCTGCGGCACGGACCTGCACATCTTCCAGGGCCACCTGGACCACCGCGTTCCCAAGGGCGGAGTGATCGGCCACGAGACGTTCGCCGAGGTCGTGCAGGCGCCGCCGGGCAGCGGCGTCCGCGCGGGCGACCGCGTCGTCGTCGAGCCCGTCACGTTCTGCGGCCGGTGCCGCGCGTGCGAGATGGGCGCGACCTACCTCTGCTACGGGCTCAAGGTCCTCGGCGTCGATTTGCCCGGCGGCATGCGCGAGTACTGGGCCGTGCCGGTGGCGCGGCTGTTGAAGGTTCCCGACACGCTCGGCGACGATCAAGCGGCGATGATCGAGCCGCTCGCGGTGGCCGTCCACGACGTGCGGCGGGCGCAGACGCAGCCCGGCGACACGGCGCTGGTGCTCGGCGGCGGCCCGATCGGCGCCCTCATCGCGATGGTCGCCCGCCATCGCGGCGCGCGCGTGGTGGTCGCCGAGGTGAACCCCTATCGCGTCGGCCTCCTCGAGGACCTGGGGCTGGAGACGGTGGGCCCCGATGTCGACCTCACGCGCTTCGTGCAGGCGTGGACGGAGGGCAACGGCGTCGACGTGGCCTACGAGGTCACCGGCAATCCCGCCGCCGCCCGGCTCATGACGGACGTGGTGCGGGTCTGGGGCACGATCAGCGTCGTGGCCATCCACGCCGAGCCCGTCCCGGTGAACCTCTACCAGATGTTCGCGCGCGAGCTGACGATGCACGGCAGCCGGCTCTACTCGCGCGAGGACTGGGAGGAGGCGATCCGCCTGGCCGCGAGCCAGGCCGTGACGGTGGCGCCGCTGGTGAGCCGGAAGATCCCGCTCGAGGATTTGCAGCAGGGCATGGAGCACGTGCTCGCGGGCGGCGCGGTGATGAAGGTCCTGGTGGATCTCACCGCGTGAGCCCCGCGGGCGACGAGCTGCTGTTCGCCAGGGAGCCGCCGCTGGCGTACGTGACGTTCAACCGCCCGCAGGCGCGCAACGCCCTGACGTGGGCGATGTACGAGGCGCTGCACGCGGCCTGTGACGCCGTCGACGCCGACCCCGATCTCCGGGTGATGATCCTGCGCGGCGCGGGCGGCCGGGCCTTCGCGGCGGGGACGGACATCACCCAGTTCCAGGCCTTCCGCACCGCCGCCGACGGCCTCGCCTACGAGCGCATGCTCGACGGGGTCATCGCGCGCGTGGAAGCGGTGCGGCGGCCGGTCATCGCGGCGGTGGCGGGCGTGGCCACCGGGGGCGGGGCGAGCCTCGCGCTGGCCTGCGACCTGCGCTACTGCACGCCGGAGAGCCAGTTCGGCATCCCGATCGCGCGCACGCTCGGCAACTGTCTGTCGAGCGCCAACCACGCGCTGCTCGTGGACCTGCTCGGCCCCGCGCGCACGAAGGAGCTCATCTTCCGCGCGCGCCTGGTCGGCGCCGAGGAGGCGCGCGGGATCGGACTGGTCAACGAGGTGGTGCCGGCCGGGCGGCTGGAGGATCGGGTCCGCGCGATCGCGCTCGAGATCGCGTCGCACGCGCCGATCACGCTCCGGGTCACCAAGGAGTCGCTGCGTCGCCTGGCCCGGCACCGCCGCGCCCCGGACACCGACGACCTCGTGGGCGAGACCTACGCCAGCGAGGACTTTCGCGAGGGCGTGGCCGCCTTCCTGGCCAAGCGCCTGCCCGTCTTCAAGGACCGCTGATTCGATCTAGGAGCGTGTCGGAGAAATGTTCGGGCACCGACCGTCCACCAGGCGTCTCCGATCCAAGGCTGAGCGCCGATTTCGCTCGGCGCCGACGGCAAAGTTTGCTGTAGTGGCGCCATGACGACATCCGCTCGTGAGCCGGCC
>JACQFL010000007.1 GCA_016200085.1 Candidatus Rokuibacteriota bacterium
CGGGTGCGTTTGCGCCCGCCCCCGGGGCGCCGGATCCGTCCCGGCGCCAGCGCCGCGGCCCCACGCGCCCGCAAGTCCTGGGCCCCGGCGCGGATCGCGCGCCGCGACACGCCCGTGGCCCGCGCCACCGCCGACACCCCGCCCCGGCCCGCGGCCGCGACTTCCGCCGCGGCCATGAGCCGGCGCTGGCGCTCGTCCAGATGCCGCTCGATCAGCCGGAACCGTCGCCGAATTGCTGCTTCTGCCACCATCCATGGGATACACTACCAGTGACCCTCACCGTATCTGGTACATGTATTTTGTGACGATCCCTTAGATACCGGTTTCCAACCGCATCCTGACGCGCGAGCAGGCGATTGATCCGATCGACACTCGCTAGTTCACCGTCGATATCGATCGCCGCGGCGAGACGACGCAGTCGTAGCTGAAGCGGAGAGATCAACCGAGGGATTTCGTGCCAGAGCTGTTCCTGGATGCGTTGATCGGCGTCGGTAATTAGAGACAGCGTTGAACGACTGTTCCACCAGTTTTCGATCGCGTCTTGCGCGCCGATGTGCATCTGAAAGACGAAGGACGCGATGTCCGCCGTCGGTGAGGTTTGACAGATCGATTCTCGGAGGATTCGGATGCCTGGTTTCGCGCGTATATGGCGAAATTCTCGATCTGGTCCATGAAGTAGGCGACGTAGACGATGCCGGCCAGCGAGGCGAACACGTTGAAGAGGTGTGCGAAATTAAACCCTTGCGCGACTCGGACGCGGGGTCCAATCTCATGCCGGATGAAATTCACGAGCTCCTGAGTTCGGTCGTCACAGAGCAGATCGAAGAATTCCATTACCTTCGGATGAGTCAACTGGATGTTGAGGCCGCGATAGTGGCGAACCTCACGCTCCAGCGCCCGGCGTACCGCCTCGCTCTCGTAGCCGTCTTCGGCTTCCACACGTTCGGCGATTCTGCGCAGCAGCTCGGCATGCACGTTGGTTACATCTGGCACTGAACCGTAAGGGCTCTGCCTGGCCGGGACTCGCCGTCACTCATTCCGTGCTGCCCTGAAGTGACGGCTGGGCGGTTACCGTCCGCCGCGATTCGTCCCGGGGACCTAGGAATCCTGATATACTGATTTTCGGTATGGCGCAGACAATGACGATCCAGGTCCGCGGGCGGGGCACCTTGACCCTCCCTGCAACGCTCCGCGAGAAGTATCGGCTTGGCGAAGGGGACCCCTTGACGGTAGTCGACCTCGATGGGGCGGTGCTCCTCAGTCCTCGGCTGCTCGTCGTCCCACGGCTTGCCGCCGAGATGGAGCGGCTGCGACGAGCGCGAAAGCTGTCCTTGAAGGATCTGGGTGGCCCGGCCCGAGAAGACTGAGCCGCTACCCGTCTGCGTCGACGCTGACGTCCTGATCGCCGGCTTGGTGTCACGCACCGGCGCGAGCCACGCGATCCTAGTCCTCGGTGAGCTCGGCCTTCTGCATTTGGTCCTACCCGAGGCCGCCGTGGAAGAAGTCCGCCGGAACCTGACCGCGAAGCTTCCCGAGGCCGCTCCGCTGTTCGAAGAATTCCTCCGCGCGGTCCCGATTCAGATCCACACTCCCACCGCACGCGACTGCGAACGGGCGCGCGGGTTTGCTGACCCGAAGGACATCCCGATCCTCGCCGCGGCGATCGGCTCAGGGGCGCGGATCCTCGTGACGCATAACATCAGACACTTCCGTTCGCGTGAGGGAGTGCGTGTTGTGCGACCAAGAACGCTCATCGAGGAAGCCCGCGCCTGGATGGGATCGTTCGGAACGTGAGGTGATCGATGCCGTGGCGCTCCGAGCGTGGGGGCTTTGGGCCCGGCTCTGGGCCCCCCATGTCGGTTCGGCGGCGAGGAGCCAACGACGCGGATGACCGACGGGCCGTAGAGGACGTACGCCTGCTGGGCGATGTAGCGCTGGATGTCCCAGACGATGTCCCGGCGCTTCCTGGCGTCCAGGGTCTTGCGCCGTAGCTTCATCATCTCGGTGAGCTTCGGGTCGCCGACGCCGCCGGCGTCAGCACCTGCCTGGGCATGAAGAACCGGTAGAGGTACGCATCCGGATCCGTCCACGCGCCGAAGAGGCGGGTGGCCATCTTGTCGAACTTGCCGAGGATCGTGCTGGCGATGTCAGCGCCGTACCCCTTGAGCTTGAGCTCGACCCCGACGGCCTCCTTTGCCACGATCCGGGTCGAGGTCGAGGCCAGGTTGTCGAGGAACCACGCGTACGGCTCCTTGAGCGTGAGCTTGACCGTGTACTTGTCGGGCGCTTCCACCTTGTCGATCTGCTCCAGCACGCCGCGGTTCGGGTTGCCCTTGATGGTGAGGAACCGCTCGTACGTGTACTTGACGTCCTCGGCGGTGAGCTCGCGGCCGTCGACGGGCGCCTTCTTGTGCCAGTGGACCCCACGGCGCAGCTTGAACACGTAGGTGGTGTCGCTGGGCTGGGTCCACGACTCGGCGAGGTCGCTCTCCAGCGGCGTGGTGCCCGGCCGGATGGAGGCGCCGGCCTTGACCTTCGGCAGGCGGCTCATCACGAACGACAGGTTCGTCATCGTGCGGTAGGACAGGGTCTGGTGCGGGTCGAAGCCGAGCGGCTCCTCGCCGCGGATCCGCAACGTGCCGCCGCGCTTCGGCGTCTGGGCCTCGAGGGCTGGTGCCCCGAGGGTGAGGCCCGCGGCTCCCGCCACGGCGGCGGCGCCTCCGAGCTTGATGAGCTCGCGGCGGGTCAGGTCGATCCGGTCGTCCACCGGGTCCTCCTCGGGGGTGAACAGCGTGCGCCGCCCGCCGATGCTAGCCCCGGGTGGGAGCGGTCAAGGCGATCCGTGCCCGTCCGCGCCGTGGTACCTTGGGCTCTCACCATGCCCGCCATCGGCGACACGGCCGTGGAGATGCTCCAGTGGGTATTTCCGGAGCACGCCGGCGCTCCCGGGCAGATCCACGGCGGCCGCATGATGCAGTGGATCACCCAGGCCGGCACCATGGCCGCCGCGCGCGTGGCGCGGGGCAACGTCGTGCTGGGCGCCATGGACGACATCGACTTCCTGCACCCCGTGAGGGTCGGCGAGATCGCGATCCTCCGCGCCCAGGTCGAGTACGTGGGGACGAGCTCGCTCGAGGTCGGCGTGCGGGTGTGGGCGGAGAACGTGATGACGGGCCGGCGCGAGGTGACGCTCAACTCCCACCTCGTCTTCGTGAGCGTGGGGGACGACGCGCGGCCCCGCGCCGTCCGCGACGTCATCCATCCCCGCGGCCCGGAGGAGGCCGCGCTGGTGGAGGCGGCGCGCGAGCGGCGCAAGCACCGGCTGGTGCGCTTCGCCCACAAGGCGCGCATCCACGCGGCCGCCCCGGAGCCCGACGCCGACGTGCGCTGGCGGTTCGAGTCGGTACGCTCGGCGCTGCCCGAGGACGCCCTCTTCGGCCACATGATGTTCCCGGGCAAGATGCTGATGGACGTCGACGAGGCCGGCGGCATCCTCTCGATGCGGTACTGCCGGGGCCTGGTGATGACGGCGTCGCTGGACGCCATGGACTTCTACTCGCCGATCTTCACCCACGAGGTGGTGAACTTTCGCGCCGGCCTGCACCACGTGGGCACCTCGTCACTCGAGGTCGGCGTGCACGTCATCGCCGAGCAGCCGCGCACCGGCGAGACGCGTCACGCGTGCACCGCGTACCTCACGTTCGTGCACCTGGGCGGCGACCTCCGGCCGCGTCCGGCGCCCGCGTTCACCCCCCAGACCCCGGGGGAGCAGCGGCGCTGGGAGGCGGCCCTGCTGCGCCGGGAGCGACGGCTCGAGCGGGTCAAGCGATTGAAGAGCGCGATCTCGAACGAAAGAGGGTAGGGGCATGTCAGGGCACTCCCGGTGGTCACAGATCAAGCGGAAGAAGGGCAAGACCGACGTCCAGCGCGGGAAGCTGTTCTCGAAGATCCTGCGCGAGATCACCGTCGCGGCCAGGAACGGCGGCGGCGATCCCAAGGTCAACATGCGCCTCAAGGCGGCCATGGAGTCCGCCAAGGAGGCGAACATGCCGCACGACAACATCAAGCGCGCCATCCAGAAGGGCACGGGGGAGCTGCCGGGCGAGCAGTACGAGGAGATCTCCTACGAGGGCTACGCCCCCGGCGGGGTGGCCGTGATGATCCGGGTCCTCACCGACAACCGCAACCGCACCGCCCCGGAGATCCGGCACACCTTCGAGAAGCACGGCGGCCACATGGGGGCCTCCGGCGCGGTGGGATGGATGTTCGACCGCAAGGGCATCATCCAGGTCGACGCCGAGAGGATCTCCGAGGACGATCTCATGACGGTCGCCCTCGACGCGGGGGCGCAGGACATGCGCCGCGTCGAAAAAGCTTTCGAGATCACGACCGCCCCTGGTGAAATGGACGCGGTGCGCGCCGCGCTGGAGCAGCGCCACGCGCCGGTGGTCCAGGCCGAGGTGATGTTCGTGCCGCAGTCCACCGTCCGGGTCGAGGGCAAGGAAGCGCCGCAGGTCCTGAAATTGATCGAGGCGCTGGAGGAGCTGGACGACGTCCAGGCGGTCTACGCGAACTACGACATTCCGGACGAGGTCATCGAGGCCATCTCGGCGGCCTAGCCCGCCGGCGGCCGTGGCAGGGGTGTCGCGGGTGCTGGGGATCGACCCCGGCCTCGTGGCGACCGGATATGGACTCATCGAGCTGGTCGGGGGCGGCCTCCACGTCGCCGCCGTCGGCGTGGTGGAGACCAGCGCCAGCCTGGCGCTGGAGGAGCGGCTCGTCCTCATCCACGAGGGCGTTGCCGCGGTGCTCGACAAGCAAGCCCCACAGCTCGTCGTCCTCGAGGACCTCTACGCGGAGTACAAGTTTCCGCGCACCGCGCTCCTGATGGCCCACGCGCGCGGGGTGGTGTGCCTGGCGGCGCGCCAGCGCTGCGTCCCGGTGTGGACGCTGGCCCCGGCGGAGGTCAAGCGCGCCGTCAGCGCCAACGGCGCCGCCTCGAAGGAGCAGGTGCAGCGTGCCGTGCAGGCGCTCTTCCGGCTGCCCGAGCTGCCGCATCCGACGCACGTGGCCGATGCGCTCGCGCTCGCCTACACGGGCCTCTCCCGCTCGCGGAGCATCCGGTGATCGCCTCCCTGAGCGGCCGCCTGCGACGCAAGAGCGAGGACCGTCTCGTGCTCGACGTCAACGGCGTCGGCTACGAGGTCTTCGTGCCGCCGATCGCCATGCGCGAGCTCGCCGACCTCAAGGCGGCCGAGGGCGAGGCCGCGGGCACGCTCTCGCTCGTCACGTACTACCACGCCACGCGTGACCAGCCGCGACCCGTGCTCATCGGGTTCACCTCGGAGCTCGACCGAGAGTTCTTCGAGCGGCTGATCACGGTCAAGGACATGGGACCGATGGTCGCGGCCCGCGCGCTGTCCTCCCCGGTCGGCGAGATCGCGGCCGCCATCATCCGTCAGGACGAGAAGTACCTCCGCTCGCTGCCGGGCATCGGGCCGCAGAAGGCCAAGAACATCGTGGCCCAGCTGCAGAACAAGGTCGCGAAGTTCGCTCTCGCCCGCGAGGGGGGCCGCTCCGAGGAGCCCGTGAGTGCGGGCGCTCCGGCCGCCGTGGTGCCGCCCGACGCCGACGGCCTGCGCGACCTCGTCTTCGAGGTCCTCGTCAAGCAGCTCGGCCACCGGCCGAGCGAGGCCTCGCAGCTCATCGGCGACGCCTTCAAGCGCCGGCCCGGCATCGCCTCCCCCGAGGAGCTCTTCGACGAGATCTATCGCGGCGGCGGCGCCACGGTGCAGGCGTGAGCGCCGCGGCCGACGAGAGCAAGATCCTCAGCCGGGCGGCGGCGCCCGAGGAGGCGCAGTTCGAGCGCCAGCTCCGCCCGCGCTCCTTCGCGGAGTACGTCGGCCAGGAGGAGGCGGTGGCCAGCCTGCGCGTCTCGGTGGCGGCCGCGCGCCAGCGTGCCGAGTGCGTGGACCACGTGCTGCTCTACGGCCCCCCCGGCCTCGGCAAGACCACGCTCGCCGGCGTGATCGCCAACGAGATGGCCACCAACCTCGTGGCGACCTCGGGCCCGGCCATCGAGCGCGGCGCCGACCTGATGGGCATCCTGACCAACCTCAGCGAGAAGGACGTCCTCTTCATCGACGAGGTCCACCGGCTGTCGCGCGTGGTGGAGGAGCTGCTGTACCCGGCCATGGAGGACTTCTCGGTCAACTTCGTGATCGACCGCGGGATGCACGCCCGCACGCTCAAGTACGCGCTCCGGCCCTTCACGCTGGTGGCCGCGACCACGCGGCCCGGCATGCTCTCGGCGCCCCTGCGCGAGCGCTTCGGGATCTTCCAGCACCTCGACTTCTACTCGGAGGGGGAGCTGACGCGTATCGTGACGCGCTCGGCCTCCATCCTCGGGGCCAGCATCGACCCGGGCGGGGCCGCGGAGATCGCCCGTCGCGCGCGGGGCACGCCGCGCATCGTCAACCGGCTGCTGCGCCGCGTGCGCGACTACGCCCAGGTCCACGGCGACGGTCTCATCGCCGGCGCCATCACCCGCGACGCGCTCGACCGCGAAGGCGTCGACGCGCGCGGGCTCGACCGGCTCGACCGCCGCTTCCTCGGCGCCATCGTCGACCACTACGGCGGGGGGCCGGTGGGCATCGAGGCGGTGGCCGCCACCATCAACGACGAGGCGGAGTCGCTCGCCGAGATGGTGGAGCCGTATCTGTTGAAGATCGGGTTCCTGGTGCGGACGCCCGCCGGCCGCCGGGTGAGCCGCGAGGCGTATCTGCATCTCGGCAAGCAGCCGCCCGCGGGCCCGGGCGGGCAGGGCGGGCTCTTCCAGTGACCGACGTGGGCCGCACGCTCGTGGTGGTCGGGCTCGTGATCGCCCTCGTGGGCGTCGTGCTGATGCTGCTCGGCCGCGCGCCCTGGCTCGGCCGGCTCCCCGGGGACATCCACGTCCAGCGCGGGAACTTCACCTTCTACTTCCCCATCGCCACCTCGCTGCTCGTCAGCGTGCTCCTCACCCTGCTGTTCTGGTTGTTCGGCCGGCGTTGAGACGTCTGCCGGCGCTGGCGGCGGGCCTCGCGCTGCTCGGCGCGACGTCCGTGGTCCCGCCGCCGGCCCCGCCGGCCGCGTCGGGCACCATCCGGGTCGCCCTCAGCGAGTTCGCGCGCGCCGCCGAGTTCCGCGGGGCCGACATCGAGGTGGGGGAGACGGCGCCGCCGTGCGAGCGCTGCCTGCGGACGGTCTGGCGCACCGACAGCGTGCGGGCGACGGCGCGCGGCCCGGGGCTCGAGGTCGACGGCCACCAGGCCGCGGGCTTCCGGCTGCGCAGCGACCGGCCGATCCGGTGGAACGGCCGCGAGTATCCCGGCCGGCTCGAGCTGGTCCGCAACGGTGAGGGCTTTGCCATCGTCAACGAGACGCCCTTGGAGGACTACCTGGCCGGGGTGCTGCGCTCGGAGATCGGTGAGAAGTGGCCACTGCAGGCCCTCATGGCCCAGGCGATCGTCGCGCGGACGTATGCCGCGTACCACCGCACCATCAACGCGGGCAAGCCGTACCACATCGTGGCCTCGACGGTGAACCAGCAGTACGCCGGGCTCGTGGGCGGCACCTCGCCGATCTGGGCGGCCATCCAGGAGACCACCGGCCAGGTGCTGCTGTGGGAGGGCGAGCTCTTCTCGGCCTTCTATCACACCGAGAGCGGGGGCTTCACCGAGGACCCGCGCACCGTCTTCGCCGCCCGCAACATGCCGGCGCTCAAGCCGGTGATCTGCCCGTTCTCCGCCGGCGCGCCGCACTACTACTGGTCGCTCGACCTGCGTCTCACGGACCTGGCGGAGGCGCTGCGGCGCGCCGACGTCGTGGTCGGGCAGGTGCAGGCGATCGAGATCACCGAGCGCACCCCGTCGCTCCGGGCGAGCGTGGTCACCGTGCGCGGCACGCGCGGCACCGCGCGCCTCAAGGGCAACGACCTGCGCCGCATGGTCGGCTACGACACCCTGAAGTCCACGCTCTTCGCCGTCGCCGTCGACGGCGAGACCGCGCGCTTCGCCGGACGCGGCTACGGCCACGGCATCGGACTCTGCCAGTGGGGCGCCAAGGGCATGGCCGATCAGGCGTTCTCGGCGCGCCAGATCCTCGCCTACTACTATCCGGGCACGACGCTGACGACCCTCGGCGCCGTCGCCGGTCGATAGTCATTTCGCTCGCGTGGAGTGAGTTCGAGAAGGTGGAGATGCGCACGGGCGTGGTGACGCGCGCGGAGCCGTTCCCGGAAGCGCGGCGCCCCGCCTACCGGCTGTGGATCGATTTCGGCCCCTTCGGCGTCAAGCGCTCCAGCGCCCAGATCACGCACCACTACCGCGTCGAGGACCTCGTCGGCCGCCAGGTGGTCGCGGTCGTCAACTTTCCGCCCAAGCAGATCGGACCGTTCGTCTCCGAGGTGCTCGTGCTCGGCGCCTGGGACGAGGCGGGCGAGGTGATCCTGCTGCACCCGGACCGCGCCGTCACTCCCGGAGCGCGCATCGGCTGAGCGCCCGTAATCGATTCGCGCTGTCGAGGGGCTTGGGGGGCGCCCGGAGCCCCCCATCTTCTGAGAGGCCGCGGCCGCCCCGCGGTACACTCTGCGGTCGTGGACCTCGCGCTGTTCGAGTACGACCTGCCCCCGGCGGCCATCGCCCAGACCCCCGCCGACGTTCGCGACGCCTCCCGGCTGCTGCGCGTCGACCGCGCTCGCGGGACGTGGGAGGACCGGCGCTTTGCGGATCTGCCGGAGCTCCTCCGGCCCGGCGACTGTGGGGTGCTCAACGACTCGCGCGTGATCCCGGCGCGCGTCCTGGCGCGCGACCGCGCGGGCCGGGCCGTGGAACTCCTCTTCGTCGAGCCCGAGACGCCCACGCGCTGGCGCGCGCTCGTCCGCCCCGGCCGGCGCTGCCGGCCGGGGGCGGCGCTCGTGGCCGGCGGCGAAGGGGGCGCACGGCTGCGGGTGGTCGCCGTCGGCGAGGACGGGGTGCGCAGCGTCGAGCGCGAGGACGGCACCGTCGCGGCGCTCCTCGACGAGCACGGCCTGCCGCCCCTGCCCCCGTACATCGCGCGCCACGCGAAGCCCCAGGCCGAGGACCGCGAGCGCTACCAGACGGTGTACGCCGAGCACCCGGGCTCGATCGCCGCCCCCACGGCCGGCCTGCACTTCACCGAGGGCTTGCTCGCGCGCGTGCGCCGGCGTGGCGTCGAGGTTCACGCGCTCACCTTGCACGTGGGACCGGGCACGTTCCGCCCGATCAAGACGCCCGACGTGCGCGACCACGTGCTGGCCCCGGAGCGCGTGACCATCTCGCCCGCCGTCGCGGCGGGGGTGAACCACGCGCGCGCGGAGGGCCGTCGCGTGGTCGCGGTGGGCACCACGACCACGCGGGCGCTCGAGGGCGCGGCGGAGCCGGACGGCCGCGTCGAGCCGCGCGAGGGCGCGGTCGACCTCTATGTCGTGCCCGGCCACCGCTTCCGGGTCGTCGACGCGCTCGTCACGAACTTTCACCTGCCGCGCTCGTCCCTGCTCGTCCTCGTGTCCGCGTTCGCCGGGCGCGAGCTGGTGCTCGCCGCGTATCGTCACGCCGTGAGCGCCGGCTATCGCTTCTACTCGTACGGCGACGCGATGCTGATCGAATGACGTTCGCGCTCCTCGCGCGTGACGGCGCGGCCCGCCGCGGCCGGCTCACCACTCCCCACGGCGCCGTGGAGACTCCCGCGTTCATGCCGGTGGGCACCGCGGGCACCGTGAAGGCCCTGACCCCCGACGATCTGCGCTCGGCGGGCACCCAGATCGTGCTGGCCAACACCTACCACCTGTTCCTCCGGCCCGGCCACGAGCTGGTGCGGGCCCTCGGCGGGCTCCACCGCTTCATGGCCTGGGAGGGTCCCCTCCTCACGGACTCCGGCGGCTTCCAGGTCTTCAGCCTCGCGAAGATGCGCAAGATCAGCGAGGAGGGGGTCGAGTTCCGCTCGCCCATCAACGGAGCCCGGCACCTGCTCACCCCCGAGCGGTCGATCGAGATCCAGCACGCGCTCGGCGCCGATGTGATCCACGTGCTCGACGAGTGCCTGGCCTATCCCGCCACCCGCGAGGCGACGGAGGCCTCGCTGGCGCTCACGCTGCGGTGGGCGCGCCGGTCGCGCGATGCCCACGCCGCCGGCGGCGCGCCGGCGGCGCTGTTCGGCATCGTGCAGGGCGGCGCGTTCGAGGATCTCCGAGCGCGCGCCGCCGCCGACACGGTCGCCCTCGGCTTCGACGGGTACGCGATCGGCGGCATGGCCGTCGGCGAGCCCAAGCCGGCGATGTTCACGCTGACGGCGCTGGTGGCCGATCGGCTCCCCGCCGACCGGCCCCGCTACCTCATGGGCGTCGGCACGCCCGCCGACCTGGTGGAGGCCGTCGCGCGTGGCGTCGACCTGTTCGACTGCGTGCTGCCGACGCGCAACGCGCGCAACGGCCAGGCCTTCACCGGGGCCGGCCCGGTGACGATCAAGCAGGCGCGTTACACCCGCGACGCCGCGCCGCTCGACGACGCGTGCGCCTGCTACACGTGCCGCCGCTTCTCGCGCGCGTACCTGCGCCACCTCTTCCTCGCCGAGGAGCTCCTGGCCCCGCGCCTGCTGTCGCTGCACAACGTGCACTTCTTCCAGCGGCTGATGGCGGACATGCGCGAGGCCGTCGCGGCGCGCGCATTTTCGGCATTCAAGGCGCGCTTCTTCGCGCGCTATCCGGTGGCGCCGGGGGGCGAGGCGGCCGCCGGGGAATAGCCGATCACCGGCTCTCGCCGGCGGCGGTGCCGCCGAGGTACACGGCCCTGACGCGCGGGTCCTCCATCACGGCGTGCGCGGGGCCTTCCAGCACCTTTCGGCCGAGGTCCATCACCACCGCGGTGTCGGAGATCGCGAGGGCGGCCTCCACGTTCTGCTCGACCATCACCACCGTCACGCCGCGACGACGAATGTCGGCGATCGTGTCGAAGACCTGATCGAGATTGGCGGGTGACAGCCCGAGGGACGGCTCGTCCAGCAGCAGCAACCGTGGCGCGGTCTCCAGCACCATCGCCATCTCGAGCAGCTGCTGCTCGCCGCCGCTCAGGTTTCCCGCGAGCACGCGCCAGCGCGCGCGCAGGACGGGAAAGAGCGCGAGCACGCGCTCGACGGCCCGCGTGGCCTCGGCGCGCGCCAGCGTGTACGTGCCGAGCTGCAGGTTCTCGCACACGGTCATCAGGGGAAAGTTGCAGCGGCCCTGCGGCACGAACCCGATGCCCCGGCGCAGGCGTGCCGCCGGCGGGAGGTCGCCCAGCTCCTCGTCCTCGAACACGATCCGTCCGCCGACCTGCACCACGAGGCCGTAGATCGCGCGCAGCAGCGTCGACTTGCCGGCGCCGTTCGGGCCCACCAGCGTCGTGATGGCCGCGGCGGGGACGCGATGCGAGAAGCCGACGACCACCGGCTCGTCGCCATAGCCGGCGGTGACCTCCCTCAGGTCGAGGATCGTCGGCCGCGGCTCAGTCACGCCGCGCCGCCTCGCGCGACGCGCGGCCGCGCCCGAGGTAGGCGGCGAGCACCCGCGGATCGCCGCGGACCTCGGCGGGCTCGCCCTCGGCGAGCTTCTTGCCTGCGTCGAGGACGATCACGTGCCCGCACAGGCGCATGATGAAGTCGACGTTGTGCTCGACGATCAGGAGCGTCACGCCTTCGGCGTTGACCCGCCGGATGACCTCTTCCACCCGCCGTATCATCGTCGGATTCACGCCGGCCACCGGCTCGTCGAGGACGACGAGGGCGGGACGCGCCATCATGCTCGCCGCGATGGTGAGCAGCTTGCGCTGGCCGTAGGAGAGGATCTCCGCTGGCGCGCCGGCGTAGTTCGTGAGCCCGACGACGCCGAGCAGCTCGTGCGCGCGCGCCGTGGCCTCCGCTTCGGCATCGCGCCACGAGACACTGCGCGCGAGCGACTGCCACCACGTCACGCCGTCGTGCTCCTGCACCGCGAGCCGGAGGTTGTCGAGCAGGGTCAGGGTCTCGTAGGCGCGGACCGTCTGGAACGTGCGCGCGACGCCGGCGCGGGCGTGCGCGTGGGCCGGTCGTCCCGTCAGCTCGGTGCCGCGGAGGAACCAGCGCCCCACGTCGGGCCGCTGGAAGCCGCTGATGCAGTCGATGGTGGTGCTCTTCCCCGAGCCGTTGGGGCCGATCAGGCCCACGATCGTGCCCGCCGCCACGGCGAAGGTGAGATCGTCCACCGCGGTGAGGCCGTAGTACGTCTTGGTGAGCCCGCGGACGGCGAGCAGCGGGTCGGCGGTCACGACAGGGCCCGGCGCCAGCGGAGGAGCCGTCGTCGCGCGATCCACCCGCCGACGCCGCCGGGAAAGGCCAGCACCGCGGCGATGAGCACGATGCCGTAGAGCACCATGCGGAGATCGGTGCTGAAGCGCAGGAGATCGGGGAGCGCCGAGATCACCACGGCCGCCCCGACCACGCCCCAGAAGCTGCCGGGCCCGCCCGTGATGACCATGATCAGCATCGTCTCGGTATAGTAGAAGTCGAAGATCGACGGGTCGACGATGGTGAGGTGAAAGACGAAGAGACCGCCCGCCATGCCCGTCAGCAGCGCCGAGACGCCGATGGCGAGGAGCCTGTAGCGCAGGGGATCGACGCCGTGCGACTGGGCGAGCGCCTCGTTCAGCTTGATCGCGACGAGCGCGCGTCCCACGCGGGAGTGGACGAGCCGGTGCGTGGCGGCGAGCGCGACCACCGCGAAGGCCAGCACCACGCCGTAGAACACCCCCGGCCGGTCGACCGCGACCGCGCCGAGCCCCGGCACGAGCAGGCGTGGCGCCGGAAGCCCGGGAAGCCCCATGGGCCCCCGCGTCAGCGACACCCAGTCGCGGGCGACGATCAAGCAGAGCAGTGCGAGGCTCAGCGACACGATCGAGAAGGCGTGGCGGGAGAGCCGCAGCGAGGCATGAGCCACCACGAGACCGAGCAGGGCGGCCACGATGCCGCCGGCCACGAACGCGACCCACAGCGACCAGCCCCGCTGCACCACGAGCAGCGCGCTCGTGTAGGCGCCGATGCCGAAGAACGCGACCTGCGCGAACGAGAGGAGCCCCGTGTAGCCGTAGACCAGGTTCAGCCCCGTCGCCAGGACGGCGAAGGTGGCGATGCTGATGCCGAGGGTGGCGGGGTACTCGCCGGGCAGCAGCAGGGGCCCCAGAAGCGCGAGGACGGCGGCCGACACGCCGAGCGCGCGCGCCGCGCGTCCGGCCGCCGTCACACGCGCACTCCGCGCCCGAACAACCCCGCGGGCCGGAAGAGCAGGAAGAGGATCATGGCGACGAAGGCGACCGCGTCGACGAGGATGAGCGGGAAAAAGCCGGCCACGAAGGATTCGACCACCCCGAGGGCCACCGCCGCGATCGCGGCGCCGCGGACGTCGCCGAGCCCGCCGACGATGATCACCGCGAAGGCCTTGAACACGAAGGCGAAGCCCATCGTCGGATGCACGCTGTAGATCGGGGCCAGCGCGGCGCCCGCGAGCCCGGCCAGTCCGATCCCGATCGCGCCGGCGAGGCGTGAGACCGCGCGCGGGTCGATGCCGACCATGAGCGCGGCATCGGGATTCTGGGCGAGGCCCCGCATCGCCTTGCCGATCCGGGTGCGGTGCAGCACGGTGAAGAGCGCGGCGAAGGCCGCGGCGGCGAGGGCGAGCGCGAAGACGCGGAGCAGGGGGATCCGGATGCCGCCGGCGGTCACGTTGGTGTACGCGTACTCGGTCTCGACCATGCGCGGCGTCGTCGTCCAGAGCGCGATCGCGCCGTTCTGCAGGACCATCGACACGCCGAGGGTGAGGAGGATGCTGCGCTCGAAGCTACGGCCGCGGACCGACGCGAGCAGCGCTTCGTAGAGCACGACGCCGAGGGCGGCCACCGCGAGCGTCACCCCGGCGATCATGGGCCAGTACCCGACGTGGAGGCGTGCGACCAGGAAGTACGCGATCATCGCGCCGAGCATGTAGAACTCGCCGTGCGCGAAGTTGACGATCTCCAGCACGCCGAAGATCAGGGAGAGCCCCATGGCCATCAGGGCGTAGATCACCCCGACGACGATGCCGTTGACGGCGAGCTGGACGAGGAAGGTCGGGTCGGTCAGGTCCGGCTCAGCCCCAGCACCACGATCTGGCCGTTCTTGATCGTGAGGATGACGGCGTTCTTGTGGGCGAGGTTGTTCTTGTCGAACTCGATCTCGTCGCCGAGCAACGACGACAGCTTCGTCTTCTCCAGCGCGTCGCGGATGGCCGCCGGGTCCGCCTTCCCGGCCCGCTTGATGGCGTCGAGAAGGACCCGGGTCGTCTCGTAGGACATGTAGGAGAGGAGATTCGGCGGGTTGCCGTGCATCTTCTGGAACGCGGCGACGAACGCCTTGTTCCCGGCCGTCTCCACCTCCGGCGTGTACGGTTGCACCGAGGAGGTGCCGTCGAGCGCGCCGCTGGCCAGGATCTCCTTGGGGATCTGGTCGCTCAAGACCCGCCCGGTCAGCGGGATGCCGACGCCGAAGCTGTGATACTGGCGGATGAGATTCTGGAAGTCGGCGGCGATGGCGTACAGCGCGAGCGAGGCGGGCTTCTGGGCGCGAAGCTTCGTGAAGACGGCGGTGAAGTCGGCGGTCCCCTGCTGGTAGAAGTCGGTCGACGCGAGCTTCTGGCCGCGCCGGCCGAGCGCCGACTGGAATCCCAGCATGCCGCTGCGTCCGAAGTCGGTGTCCTCGCCGAGGAACGCGATGTTGGCGATCTTCCCCTCCTTCGCGAGCCACGCCACCATCGCCTCGGCGAGGCTCGCGTCGGTCGGGTTGACCTTGAACGTCCACTTGTTGCCGCCGGCGCCGGACTTCTCGGCGACGGCGGTCGCGGAGGCGTTCGCCACGACGAGGGGGATCTGCGCGCGCTCGATCAGCGGCATGATGGCGAGCACGACGCCGCTGCACAGCCCGTCGAGCATGGCGACGTACTTCTTCTCGCCGAGCATCTGGGTGACGCTCTTCACCGCTTCGGCGGGGTTGCAGCGGTTGTCCTGGAAGTTCACCTCGATCTTGCGTCCGAGCACGCCGCCGGCCGCGTTGGCCTCGGCGATCGCGAGCTCGGTCCCCCACCGCGAGTGCTGGCCGAAGAAGGCGACGCCGCCGGTGATGGGGATCGACGAGCCGATGTGGATCGGCTCCTGGGCCCCCGCGGGCGTCACCGCGCCGAGCCAGACGAGCAGGAGAGCGATCGGGAGCCGCCGGTCGATCCGTCCCATGATGTCGATCCTCCTCAGGGTGTGTCGCTGCCTCTCATGGCCCGGCGCCGCCGGCGCGTGGCCGGCTCGTCCGCGACGCCGTCGGCGGCGACGACCACGCCGTAGTCACGCTCCGCCGCTTCGACCGAGACGAAGCCGTGCCGAACGTCCTCGGCGACGCGGCGCACCTCACGCGTGACCGGATCACCGTACCCGGCCCCGCCGGGGAGCTCGAGGACGAGCCGATCGTCACCGGGCACGGTGTGCTTCGTCTTGCCCTCGAACGTCGTGCCCGACGCGAGGCCCACGCGGCCGCGGCCGCCCGGCAGGCCGCCTTCACGGCCCCGCGCGGGAAAGATCACGCGATCGCACGTCGCGGCCGTCATGGTGAAAGCGGAGCCCTCGCCATTCGCGAGCGTGAGCTTCTGGCCGAGGCCTCCCCGCGACGCGCCGGCGCCGCCCGAGTCGCAGCGGAACTCCTTCTCCCAGAAGACGATCGGCGACATCGTCTCGGTGATCTCCAGCGGCACGCACTTGACGCGGCTGGGGAAGGCCGTGGCCGAGAGCCCGTCCTTCGCCGGGCGCGCGCCCGTTCCGCCGGCGAGGATACCGAGCGCCGTGAACGGCGTCGTCGGGCGGGGCGCGGCCGCCCTGCCGGGGCGAGGCTCGTCCGCGGCCCCGTGACCGCCGTAGAGCGCCATCACCCACAAGCTCGACGAGCCCTCGGCGGGCGCCCCGCCGGCGAGCGCCTGATGCAGGCACCCGAAGACCACGTCCGGCAGCATCTGTCCGACGACGTGACGGGCGGCCACCGCCGCCGGCCGGGGCGCGTTCAGGATCGAGCCCTCCGGCGCGAACACGGTCACGGGGGCGAGCGAGCCGGCGTTGTTGAGGATGTTCGGCGCCACGAGACAGCGGACGCCGAACGCGGTGTACGCCTCCGTGTAGCACACGGGCACGTTGATCCCTCGCGACGAGGTGGGCGACGTGCCATGGTAGTCCACGTGAATGCCGCCGTCGCCGATCGTGAGGGCGGCGACGATGTCGACAGGATGCTCGTAGCCGTCGATGGTCATCCGGTTCCCATAGGTGCCGGCGGGCAGCGCCCGGATCGCGTCGAGCATGGCCTGGCGGGAGTTGCCGAGGATGAAGCCCGCCAGCTCGTCGAGGGTGTCGAGGGCGAACTCGTCCATCATGGCCACGAGCCGGCGGCCGCCGACCTCGTTGCAGGCGGCGAGCGAATAGAAGTCGCCCTTGACCTGCACGGGCTCGCGCACGTTCGCGGCGACGATCTCGAGGAGCGACTCGTTCATCACGCCGGCCCGCGCGAGCGGCATGGGCGGAACGCAGAGGCCTTCCTCGTAGACCTGGCGCGCGTCCGCGCTGAAGCCCTGGCCACCGATGTCCACGACGTGCGCCGTGCACGCGAAGAGCGCCACCATGCGCCCGCGCCGGAAGATCGGCGTGACCGCGGTGAAGTCGAAGAGGTGCCCAGTGCTGAGCCACGGATCGTTCGTGATGAAGACGTCGCCGTCCGCCATGGTCGCCGCGGGAAAGCGCGCGAGGAAGTGACCGACCGACCGGGCCATCGAGTTCACGTGGCCCGGCGTGCCCGTGACGGCCTGCGCGATCATCCGTCCCTCGACGTCGAACACGCCGGCGGAGAGATCGCCGGCCTCGCGCACCGCGGTGCTGAACGCGGTGCGAATCAGCGTCTGCGCTTGCTCTTCGACCACCGCGACCAAACGGTTCCACATGATCTGGTGATGGATCGCCGCCAGCGCGCCCGCACCGCTCATGTCCGTTCACCCGCTGAGCGGCGCTCGAGCACGATGTACCCGAACGCGTCGATGCGCGCGTCGAAGTGGTCGGACACGACGGTCGTCGTCTGCGCCTCGACGATCACCCCGGGGCCCGGCACGATGGTGCCGGGCGCGAGATCCTCGCGGGAATACACGGGCACGTCGCGATAGGCCCCGGTCGTGGTGTCGAGGACGTCACGACGTCCGGTCGGCGGCCCGGCGGGCCGCGAGGCGACGTCGGCCCGGCGCGCGGGCGGTGCGGTCTCGCTCTGGACGGTGAGCGACCAGCTCAGGATCTCGACGGCGGCGCCCGCCACCGTCCGACCGTATTGCGCACGATACCGCTCGTCGAATCCCTCGGAGAGCAGCGCGCCGTCGGCGGACGTCAACGCGCGCAGAGGCAGCGGCACCGCGATCTCATGGCCCTGCCCGACGTACCGCATCTCGGCGACGCGTGTCTCGACGAGGGGCGCGCCGGGCGCGCCGGCGCTGACGACGGCGCGCGCTTCGCGCTCCATCGCCTCCAGCACCGCGTTGGCCGCCGCGGGGTCGAACGCTTCCAGGCGCATGTAGAGGCTTCGCACCACCGCGTACGCGACCGGCGCGCGCAGGAAGCCGAGCGCCGAGCCCACGCCGGCGCCGGTCGGGACGATGACGCGCTGGATGCCGAGCTTCTCGGCGACCCGCGCCGCGTGCAGGGGCGCAGCGCCTCCGAACGCCACCAGGGTGCGTTGACCGACCGTCTTGCCGCGCTCGATCGCGTGCACGCGCGCGGCGTTGGCCATGCTCTCGTCCACCATCTCGCTGACGCCGAGGGCCGCGAGCGCGTGGTCGAGGCCGAGCGGCGCCGCCACCGCTTTGGCGAGCGCCGAACCGGCGCGCTCGGCATCGAGCTTCAGCGTTCCCCCTGCGAACCGCTCGGGGTCGATGCGGCCGAGCACCAGATCCGCGTCGGTGACCGTGGGCTCCGCGCCCCCGAGCGCGTAACAAGCGGGCCCGGGCTCGGCACCCGCGCTCTCCGGCCCGACGTGGATCCGCCGGAGCTCGTCCACGCCCGCGATGGAGCCGCCGCCCGCGCCGATCTCGACCATTTCGATCACGGGCACGCGGATCGGCAGGCCGCTGCCCTTCAGGAAACGATACATCCGCGCGACCTCGAAGCTGCGGGCGGCTTGCGGCCGATGATCGTCGATGAGACAGATCTTCGCGGTGGTGCCGCCCATGTCGAAGGACAGCACCGCCGGCAGGCCGCACTCCGCCGCGATGGAGGCGGCCAGCATCGCGCCGCCGGCCGGTCCGGATTCGACGAGCCGCACGGGAAAGCGCATCGCGGTGTCGAGGGTGGCGAGGCCGCCGCCCGAGAGCATCATGAAGAGCGGGCACGCAAATCCCGCGTCGTGCAGCAAGAGCTCGAGACGTCCCAGATAGCCGGCCATCAGCGGCTGCACGTACGCGCTGGCGCAGGCCGTCGACAGCCGTTCGTACTCGCGAACCTCCGGACACACCTCCGAGGCGAGGGTGATCCAGAGGTCCGGCATGCGCTCGTGGAGGAGGTCGCGCACGCGCCGCTCGTGGGTCGGATTCGCGTAGCCGTGGATGAATCCGACGGCGACGCTCTCGACGTGCTGGCGCGCCAGCGCCGGGACGAGCGCCAGCACGGCGGCCTCGTCGAGGGGAAGCAGCACCTCGCCGCGCGCGTTCACCCGCTCCGGGACGGTGTAGCGGAGGTGGCGCGGCACGAGGGGACGCGGCTTGTCGATGCCGACGTCGTACTCGGAGAAGCGGTCCTCGAACCCCATCTCCAGCGTGTCGCGGTGGCCCGCCGTGGCGATGAGGGCGGTGCGGGCGCCTTTGCGCTCGATCAGCGCGTTGGTGGCGAGCGTCGTGCCGTGGATGACGACGGCGACGTCGGCCGGGACGAGACCGGCGTCGGTCAGCGCCGCGGCGATCCCGTCCATCACGGCACGCTCGGGCGCGCGCGGCGTGGTCAGCACCTTGGCGGTCGCGTGCCGCCCCTCGTGCGCGACGACCACGTCGGTGAACGTTCCGCCGATGTCGACCGCGAGTCGCGCGCCGGGTCCGGCAGGCATGACGAGCTACGCTAACACAACTCGCCGGTCCTTTCGGCGCCGGCGAGATCGCGCGGCGCCGCCGCGACGGCGGCAAAACCGAGCATCGGGACCCAGGCCGGCGGCCGATCTCTCCTGCCTGCCCGCCACGCGCTCGAAGCCGGCGGCGCGGCGGACCCGCGACCGCCCGGCCGGGTTCGCTCGAACGAGGATTATGCAGTATCATCCGTGATCGTCCCGACCGACGAACACCCGCGCACGGAGGCCTGATCGTCCATGAACCTCGCTCACGCCGCCGACATCGCCCTCGCGAGCGCCTCGCCGCCCGGCGGGGCCGGGGGCGGGCCGATGGGCATGCTCGTGCAGCTCGCGCCCATGATCGCGATCTTCGCGATCTTCTACTTCCTGATGATCCGTCCCCAGCAGCGGCAGAAGGCCGACCGCCAGCGGATGCTCGAGGCGTTGAAGAAAGGCGATCGCGTCATCACCAGCAGCGGCCTGCACGGCACCGTCACCGGCCTGAACGAGCACACCGTGCAGCTGCGCGTGGCCGACCAGGTCAAGCTGGAGTTCGATCGGTCCGCGGTGGCGCGGATCCTGGTCGGGGAGGGCCAGGGCGGCAAGGATGCCTAGGCGTCTCTGGCTGCGCATCGGGATCGTCGTCGCGGTGGCCGTGGTGTCGGTCGTCTCGCTGTATCCGCCGAAGAAGAAGATCAACCTCGGACTGGACCTGCAGGGCGGCATCCACCTCGTGCTCGGCGTGGACGCGGCGAAGGTGCTCGCGGCCCAGCTCGACCGCGTCGCCGAGGACCTCAAGGGCGCGTTCGACCGCAAGGGCGTCGCCGCCACGCGCGTGGCCCGCGACGGCGGCGGCGTCGTGGTGCAGCTGGCCTCGCCCCAGGCGTGGAGCGAGGCCAGCGGCGTGACCGACCAGTATTCCAGCTACGAGCGCCGGCAGGAGGACCGGACCGCCGGGAGCTTCGTGCTCCAGCCGAAGCCGGCGACGGCCGACAAGATCATCGCCGACAGCCTGTCGCAGGTCATCGAGCGCCTCCGCAACCGCGTCGACAAGTTCGGCGTGGCCGAGCCGACCATCACCAAGCAGGGCACGGACCGCGTCCTGATCCAGTTGCCCGGGATCCAGGACGCCGAGCGCGCGAAGGCGCTCATCGGCCAGACCGGCCTGCTGGAGTTCAAGCTGGTCGAGCGGTTCGTCGACTCCGGGACCGACCTCGCCGCGCTGGAGCGGACGCCGGCCCTGCAGATCCTGCCCCACCGGGTGGTCGACCCCCAGACGAAGACGGAGCGGCTGGTCCCCTACGCGGTGATCCAGCGTGCCGCGCTGCTCACCGGAGCGAGCCTGAGCCAGGCTCTGGTGCAGGCCGACACCAACGCGGCGGGCAACTGGCAGGTGGCGCTCCGGTTCAATCCCGAGGGCGCGCGGAAGTTCGCGGAGATCACGGAGAACAACGTCGGCCGCAACCTCGCCATCGTGCTGGACGGTGTCGTCAACTCGGCGCCCCGGATCAACGAGCGCATCCCCGGCGGCGAGGCGGTCATCACCGGGCGCTTCACCATCGAGCAGGCGCAGGACCTCAAGATCGTCCTCAACGAGGGCGCGCTGCCGGCGCCGGTGACGATCCTGGAGGAGCGCACCGTCGGCCCGTCGCTCGGGGCGGACTCCATCCGCGCGGGTCTCCGGGCGATCCTCGCCTCGACGGTGATCGTCTTCCTCTTCATGGTCGTCTACTACCGGCTGTCGGGCCTCATCGCCGACGTGGCGCTCGGGCTGAACCTCCTCCTCCTGCTCGCGTGCATGGCGGGCTTCGGCGCGACGCTCACGCTGCCCGGCATCGCCGGGATCGCGCTCACCATCGGCATGGCCGTGGACACCAACATCCTGATCTTCGAGCGGATCCGAGAGGAGCTGCGCGTCGGCAAGACCACGCGGGCGGCGATCCAGGCGGGGTTCACCCGCGCCTTCCGCGCGATCATCGACACCCACGTGACGGTGCTGCTGACCGCGCTGGTGCTCTATGGGTTCGGCACCGGGCCGGTCAAGGGCTTCGCCGTCTCGCTGGGGGTCGGGCTGCTCGCGAGCCTGTTCACCGCGGTCTTCTTCACGCGGCTGCTCTTCGACCTGTTCTACATGGGCCGCCGGACGCTGGAGGCGATCTCGATATGAGGCTCGAGATCTTCCGCAGTCCCGACTACGACTTCATCGGCAAGCGGAAGTGGGCGTACCTCGTCTCCGCGCTCTTCACCCTCGCCGGCCTCGTCTCGCTCGCCACCCAGGGCCTGAACTACGACATCGATTTCAAGGGCGGCACGCTCGTCCAGGTGCGCTTCGAGCAGCCGCCGTCGGTGCAGAAGATCCGGGGCGCGCTCGCCACCATCAACCTGGGCGAGGCCGTCATCCAGGAGTTCGGCGACGCCCGTGAGTTCATCGTCCGGCTGCCGCTGGCCGGCGCGAGCTCCCAGGCCGTCTCCGACCGCATGAGTCAGGCGCTCGGCTCGGATCCGTCGCTCGGCAAGTTCGAGATCCGCCGGGTCGAGTTCGTCGGCCCCCAGGTCGGCCGCGAGCTGCAGACCCAGGCCGTCTACGCGGTCCTCGCGGCCATGGCGTGCATGCTCGGGTACATCGCCTACCGGTTCCGGAGCATCCGCGGCGGCACCGCGGCCGTGGTGGCGGTGATCCACGACGTGATCGTGTGCCTGGGCTCGCTGTCGCTCGCCCACCGGGAGTTCTCGCTCCCCACGCTGGCCGCGGTGCTCACCGTCATCGGCTACTCGGTCAACGACACGATCGTGGCCTACGACCGGCTGCGCGAGAACCGGGGCAGGGCCGGCAGCAAGGGCAAGCCCTTCGCCGTCCAGATGAACGACGCGGTGAACCAGACGCTGTCGCGGACCGTGCTGACCTCGCTGACGGTGTTCTTCTCGGTCGTCATCCTCTTCTTCTTCGGCGGGCGCGTGCTCGAGGACTTCGCCTTCGTGCTCGTGGTCGGCGTGTTCACGGGCACCTACTCCACGACGTACGTGGCGGCGGCCGTGATGGTGGACTGGACCGAGTGGTCGGAGCGCCGCGGCAGCGGGCGCGGGCCGAAGGCTCCGGCGGTGGAGAGGCCTCGACCGAAGCCCAAGGCCGCGACCAAGGCCTGAGCGAACGAGCGCGGCCTGACCGAAAAAACCGGACGGCGGCGCAGACTCGTGTAAAATCAATCAATTACCCGGAGGTGCCCGCGGCGTGGTCGAGCTGGATGCGCTGATCGAGGAGATCCCGAAGTATCAGCCGGGCGCGGACGTCGACCTGCTCACCCGCGCCTACGAGTTCTCTGCCGCCTCGCACCAGGGCCAGCAGCGCGCCTCCGGCGAGCCGTACCTCTCCCACCCCCTCGAGGTCGCCCAGCTCCTCGTCGGCTTCAAGATGGACGTCACCACCGTCATCGCGGGCCTCCTGCACGACGTGCTGGAGGACACCCGGGCCACCAAGGCGGACCTGGAGCGCGAGTTCGGCAAGGAGATCGCCGACCTTGTGGACGGCGTGACCAAGCTCGGCAAGCTGGCCTTCTCCTCCCGCGAGGAGCGCCAGGCCGAGAACTTCCGCAAGATGCTCGTGGCCATGGCGCGCGACCTGCGCGTGCTGATGATCAAGCTCGCCGACCGGCTGCACAACATGCGCACCGTGCACTACCTGCCGGACGACCGGGCCCGCAAGATCGCCCAGGAGACGCTCGACATCTACGCCCCGCTCGCCCACCGCCTGGGCATGGCCAAGGTCAAGGCCGAGCTGGAGGACCTCGCCCTCCGCACGATGCATGCGGACGCCTACGTCGACCTCCAGAAGCGCGTGGCCAGGCGGCGGCTCGAGCGCGAGGCCGACATCAACCACGTCATCGCCATCCTCGAGAAGAAGCTCTCCGAGGTGGACATCGAGTCCCAGATCCGCGGCCGGCCCAAGCACTTCTACTCGATCTGGAAGAAGATGCACGACCAGGGCCGCGAGTTCGACGAGATCTACGACCTCACCGCGGTGCGCATCATCACCAGCTCCGTGCGCGACTGCTACGGCACCCTCGGCGTCGTCCACTCGCTCTGGAAGCCGGTCCCCGGGCGCTTCAAGGACTTCATCGCGATGCCGAAGGTCAACATGTACCAGTCGCTCCACACGACGGTGATCGGCCCCAAGGGCGATCCGGTCGAGATCCAGATCCGCACCTGGGAGATGCACCGCATCGCCGAGGAAGGCATCGCCGCCCACTGGCTCTACAAGGAGAAGAAGAGCGGCAAGGACAAGCTCGACGAGTCGCTGCTCTGGCTGCGCCAGCTGATGGAGACGCAGCAGGACATGAAGGACCCGCGCGAGTTCATGGACACCGTGCGGGTGGACCTCTTCCCCGACGAGGTCTACGTCTTCACCCCCAAGGGCGACGTCAAGGCCCTGCCCGAGGGCGCCACCCCCATCGACTTCGCCTTCACCGTGCACACCAAGGTCGGCGAGCACTGCGTGGGGGCCAAGGTCAACGGCAAGCTGGTCCCCCTGCGCTACACCCTGCGCCAGGGCGACATCGTCGAGATCATCACCTCGCCGAACCAGCACCCCAGCCGGGACTGGCTCAAGATCGTCAAGTCGACGCGCGCGCGCGCCAAGATCAACCAGTGGCTCAAGACGGAGGAGCGCTCGCGCTCCATCGAGCTGGGGCGCGAGATGCTCGAGCGCGAGGCCAAGAAGTACCGCCTCAACGCCGCCGCGCTCCTGGCCGGCGAGGACATGCGGCGGGCGGCCTCGGACCTCGGCTTTCCCTCCGTGGACGACCTGCTCGCCTCGGTGGGCTACGGCAAGAGCTCGGCCCAGCACCTGCTGAACCGCATCGCTCCCGGCCCCCTCGTCGAGCCGCCGGAGCGCTCGAAGGCGGCCGCCGCCCGGCCGAAGAGCGAGCCGCAGGGCGTGCGCATCCGCGGCGTGGAGGATCTCCTGGTCCGGTTCGCGCGGTGCTGCAACCCGCTGCCCGGCGATCCGATCACCGGCTTCATCACGCGCGGCCGCGGCCTCACCGTCCACGCCCGCGATTGCCTGACCGTCGCCAAGAGCGTGCTCGACCGGGAGCGGCTGATCAACGTCGAGTGGGACGTCGAGGAGCCGGCCCAGCGTCCCGTGCGCATCGCCGTCTACATCGGCCGGGACCGCCCGGGCCTGCTCTCCGAGATCACCGGGGCGATCTCCTCGCAGAACGGCAACATCACGAAGGCCGAGGTCACGGTCACCGCGGATCGGCGCGGCATCAACCACTTCGTCGTCGAGGTTTCTGACCTCAACCAGCTCCAGGGGATCATGAGCGCGATCCGCGACGTTCCCGACGTCATCAACGTGGAGCGCGTTCGCGGGCTGTAGGGCCGGGCGGGCGGGGGCGGCAGCGGCCGGGGGGCTCTCCGCGATCCGACTGACTGTGGTCTCGGGAGGCCGTGTCCGCGCGCCGCGTCTCGCGCGCGCCGGGGTCGACCCGTACCCAACGGATCGCGGAGAGTCCCCCGGCCGCTGCGGCCCCCGCCCGCCCTGACGCTCACCCACGCGCGCTGACGTCGACCCGTTCGAAACGGCAGGATGCGGATCGCCCTTTGGGCTCCCTTCGGACGCTCCTCGGCGCCCTTGGGGCGCCTTCGGGGGACGGCGGAGAGCCTTGATCACTGCCGTCGTTGACTTTTGGGGTGGGGGCGGGGGAGAACTGGGGGCGTGAATCGGAAGAGGTTCGAGGCGGTGGTGGAGAGGGCGCTGAAGCAGCTCCCCAAGGCGTTCAGGGACAGGATCGCGAACATCGCGGTGGTGGTCGAGGACTGGGCGGACGACGAGACGCTGGAGGAGATGGGGATCGAGCCGCCCGACACCCTCTACGGGCTCTACAGCGGGACCGATCTGACCCGCCGCGATTCGTCCTACGGCAACGTGCTGCCCGACGTGATCACCATCTACCAGGGACCGATCGAGGAGGACTGCGCCGACGAGCGCGAGATGGCGCAGGTCATCCGCGAGACCGTGGTCCACGAGGTCGGCCACTACTTCGGCCTCGACGACGAGACGATGCACCGGATCGAGGAAGGGGAAGACTAGCCCGCCAGTCCTCGACCGTCAGCGCCCAGCGCTGGTGGTCGCGCCAGCGGCCCAGGATCTTGAGGTAGCGCGGCGAGAAGCCCTCCCGCCTGAACCCGGCGCGTCGGGCCAGCGCGATCGACCGGCGGTTGCCGGGCTGGATGTTGGCCTCCACTCGATGCAGCCGCAGCGTCACGAAGGCCAGCCGCAGCATCAGCCGTAGCCCCTCGGTCATGTACCCCTGTTGCGCGTGCTCGGCGAAGCCGTAGTAGCCGAGATACGCGCTGCGCAGGCGGCCGCGCACGATCTCGTTGAGGTTGAATACGCCGACGATCGCGCCGTCGGGTCGGCGGCAGACGAGCCGGGCCTCGCAGTTCTCACGCCGCGCGCGCCCGAGGGAGTGCGCGAACGCCCGCGCCGTGGTGGGCGCGGTTGACCACGGGTGATGGTAGCGGCGGCTGCTGCGCGTCAGTCTCAAGAACTCGGTGCGATCGGCCGTGGTGGGCTTGCGCAGGAGCACGCGGGGCACCGCCGGATTCTATCGTGGCTCGCGCCCAGCCCGCCTACACCGCCTGGTCGTGATGACCGGCGTACTGTTCTAGGCCGACAACGCAAGTTTTTCATTGACAGGGACTTTCAGTTCTTCGTATGGTTTCAGCAGATGCTGAAAGTGGTGGTACAAGAGAAACATGCTCAAATCCGCAGAGATCCGGCGACAGGCGGCCCAGCGGCTACGGGAGCTGTTCCGCAGCGCGCGGGGGTGGGAGGAGAGCGCCGACGTCAGAATCGGCAGCCAGACCGCGGATTTGCTGCTGAAGTTCAAGCTTGGCGAGCAGGAGCCGACGCTCGTGGTTGAGGTCTGCTCCCTCGGCCAGCCCCGGGAGATCCGGGCCGCGGTGACCCGCCTGGGCGAGATCCGCAAGGAGCTGCCGGGCGCCCACCCGGTGGCGGCCGCGGTCTACATCAGCCCCGCGAGCGCGCGGATCCTCAAGGCCAACAACCTCGGCTTCGTGGATCTCTCGGGCAACTGCTACCTCGCCTTCGACCAGGTCCTCATCGAGAAGGAAGGCAAGCGCAACGTGCGTCCGTCGTCACGGCCGCTGCGCTCGCTCTTCGCGCCGCGCGCCACCCGGGTGGTGCGCGTGCTGCTGGCCGACCCGGCCCGCGCCTGGCGGCTGGAAGAGCTCGGCAAGGCGGCCGATGTGAGCCTCGGCCACTCCCATAACGTGGTGAAGCGGCTCGAGGAGCTCGCCTGGGTCGAGCGCGACGACCATCAGCGCATCCGCCTCACCAAGGCCGCGGACCTGCTCGAGGCCTGGTGCGAGTCCTACTCGTACCGCGAGAACGAGATCCTCTCGTACGTCGTGCCCGAGCGTCTCACCCGCAAGTTCCTGACCGAGCTGGCCCGCGCGGCGGCGGCCGAGGGCCGCCGCTACGCCTTCACGCTCAACGCGGGGCTCTCGCTCGTCGCCCCGACGCTCCGCATCCCGGCCGTCCATTGCTACCTCGAGGGCGATCCCGCGCCGGTGGCCGCCGCGCTCGGCGCGCGCCGGGCGACGGAAGCCGACGGCACGCTGCACCTGCTGGCGCCGTACGACCCGGGGGTGTTCCACGGCCTGCTCGAGAAGGGCGGGCTCAAGGTCGTCTGCCTGCCGCAGCTGTACGCGGACCTGGCGCGCTACGAGCGGAGAGGCGCCGAGCAGGCCCAGCACTTGCGCCGCGAGGCGATGGGCTACTGAGGACGTCGACGAAAGGGGGTGAACCACTCCATGGCGAAGAAGAAGGCCAAGAAGAAGAAGAAGTAGCGCAGCCATACCGGGTGGTGCGACTCCACGCGAAGGGAGGTGAGCGACTCCATGGCGAAGAAGAAGGCGGCGAAGAAAAAGAAGAAGAAGTAAGCACGGCTTCACCCGGTGGGGGGTGGCGGCCTCCCACCATGAACACGCTACCGGGAGGGGGCGAACGCCCCCTCCCGTTGTGCTTAAATGACCTTCGTGACCTTCCCCGCCTTCAGGCAGCGGGTGCAGACGCGAACGCGCTGCGCCCGGCCGGCGACGAGCGCGCGCATCGAGACCAGGTTCGGCAGCCAGCGCCGCTTGGTGAGCTTGTGCGCGTGGCTGACGCTGTGACCGACCGCGGGACCTTTCCCGCAGATGTCGCACCGCTGGGCCATGACGACTCCTTGGGGCTGAATGGGACCGTCCGAGACGACGAAGTCTTATAGCACGCCCGCCCATGGCGGGCAAACCTCGCCGGGGCTGGCCACGCCCCTGCGCTTCCTGAAGGGCGTCGGCCCGCGGCGCGCCGAGCTGCTCGCGAAGAAGGGCCTGGAGACGGTGGCCGATGCCCTGCTGTTCGTCCCCTTGCGGCACGAGGACCGCACGCGCCTGACCCCGCTGCGCTCGCTCGTGCCCGGCCAGGCGCAGACGTGCTCCGCCGAGATCGTGGGCCTCAGCCCGCCGCCGCCGGGCCGCCCGCGCGTGCCGTTCTCGGTCATGCTGCGAGACGCGAGCGGTTACGGCACGGCGAGCTGGTTCAAGGGCGGCTATCTCGCGCGCGTGCTCAAGCGCGGCCAGCGGCTGATCCTGCACGGCAAGGTCACGCGCTACAAGGGCACCGTCCAGCTCCAGCATCCCGAGTTCGAGATCGTCGAGGGGGACGACGACGAGCAGCTGCACGCCGGGCGCCTCGTGCCCGTGTACTCCTCGACGGAGGGCCTGGCCCAGCGCCCGCTGCGCGCGCTCATGTGGACGCTCGTGGAGACGTTCGCGCGGGGCGTGCCAGACGTCCTCCCCGAGGCCGTGCGCGCCCGCCGGCGGCTCGTTCCGCTCGCCGAGGCGCTGCTCGGCGCGCACTTCCCGCCGAGCGAGGCGGCGCTCGTCGCCGCCCGCCGGCGCCTGGCCTTCGACGATTTCCTGCTCCTCCAGCTTGGCCTGGCGATTTTGAGATCGCGCACGGCGCGCGAGCGCGGCATCGCCATGGCGCCGCCGGGCGACCTCGTGGCCCAGCTGCGCGCGAGCCTGCCCTACACGCTCACCGGCGCCCAGGAGCGCGTGTGGGGCGAGATCCGCCGCGACATGGCGGCGCCCGATCCGATGCAGCGGCTGCTGCAAGGCGACGTCGGCTCCGGCAAGACGGTGGTGGCGGGGCTCGCCGTGCTGACGGCGATCGAGGCCGGCTACCAGGCGGCGGTCATGGCGCCGACCGAGATCCTCGCCGAGCAGCACTACATGACGTTCCGCCAGATCCTCGGCCCGCTCGGCGTCTCGGTGACCCTCCTGACCTCGTCGCTGAAGGGGCGCGACCGCGCCGCCCGCCGCGGGGCGGTGGCCACCGGCGAGCACGCGTGCGTGGTGGGCACGCACGCGCTCGTGCAGGAGGCCGTGGAGTTCCGCCGGCTCGGCCTGGTGGTCGTCGACGAGCAGCACCGCTTCGGCGTCGCCCAGCGCGCGCGCCTGCGCGCCAAGGGCGAGCACCCCGACCTGCTCGTGATGACGGCCACGCCCATCCCCCGCACCCTCGCGCTCACCCTCTACGGCGACCTCGACGTCTCGGTGCTCGACGAGCTGCCCCCGGGCCGGCGGCCGATCAGGACGGTGGCGCGCACGGAGTCGAAGCGGCGCGAGATCTATGCCTTCCTCAAGGACCAGATCCGCGAGGGCCGCCAGGCCTACGTGGTCTACCCGCTGGTCGAGGAGTCCGAGGCCGTGGACCTCAAGGCGGCCACCGACATGGCCCGCCACCTCCAGGCCGAGGTCTTCGCCGATCTCACCGTGGGCCTCATGCACGGCCGGCTCGCCTTCGAGGAGAAGGACGCCATCATGCGGCGCTTCAAGGCGGGTGAGATCCACGTGCTCGTGTCGACGACGGTGATCGAGGTCGGGATCGACGTGCCGAACGCCTCCGTGATGCTCATCGAGCACGCCGAGCGCTTCGGCCTCTCCCAGCTGCACCAGCTGCGCGGCCGCGTCGGCCGCGGCCCGTGGAAGTCCTACGCCATCCTGCTCCACGCCCCCCATCCCAGCGAGGAGGCGCGGCGTCGCATCGACGTGATGGTGGAGACCAACGACGGCTTCCGTGTCGCGGAGGTCGACCTGCAGCTGCGCGGTCCGGGCGACTTCTTCGGCACGCGCCAGTCGGGGCTGCCCGAGTTCCGCTCCGCCGACCTGCTCCGCGACGCCGCCGTGCTGGAGGAGGCGCGCCAGGAGGCGCAGGCGATCGTGGCCGCCGATCCCGAGCTGCTCGCGGCCCCGCACCGCGGTCTGCGGCGCGAGCTGCTCGAGCGCTGGCGGGGCAAGCTCGCCCTCGCCACCGCCGGCTGATCGAAAGGGTGGAGCCACGCCCATGCGGGTGATCGCGGGGACGCTCAAGGGCCGGCGGCTGGTCGCGCCCCGCGGCGCGACCACGCGGCCGACGGCCGACCAGGTCCGCATCGCGCTCCTCGACACGCTGGCCCCGTGGCTGCCCGGGGCCCGCGTGCTCGACCTCTTCGCCGGCGCCGGCGGCGTCGGTTTCGAGGCGCTCTCGCGCGGAGCGGCGCAGGCGACGTTCGTGGAGCGGGACGCGCGGGCCCTCGCGGCCCTCCGCGAGAACGTCGAGGCCCTCGGGGTCGCCGCGCAGGCGCAGGTCATTCGCGGCGACGTCGCCCGGACCGTCGAGCGGCTCGGCGCGCGCGGGGCGCGCTTCGACGTCATCTTCCTCGACCCGCCCTACGCGGGTGACGCCGTGGCCGCCGCGCTGGAGGCCCTCGCCGCCGCCGGCGTCCTCGCCCCCGGAGGCGTCGTCGTCGCCCAGCACTTCACCAAGCGCCCGCCGGCCGACGCCGTGGGCGCGCTGCGCGCGTTCCGCACGCGCCGGTTCGGGGAGACGACCTTGACTTTCTTTGGAGCGGGTGCGTAGAGTCTGCCGTCTGCGAGGAGGCGAGCGTGGGGAAGCGCGCGGTCTATCCCGGGATGTTCGACCCGATGCACAACGGCCATCTCGACGTCATCCACCGGAGTCTCCGGATCTTCGACGAGCTGATCGTGGCCGTGGTCGGCAACCCGGGCAAGACGCCGCTGTTCACCATGGCCGAGCGCATGGAGATGATCGACGAGGCGACGCCCGATCTCGGATCGAACTTCCGCATCGTCGCCTTCGACGGCCTGCTCATCGACCTCGTCGATCGCGAGCGCGCGGACTGCATCGTGCGCGGGATCCGCGCGGTGTCGGACTTCGAGTACGAGTTCCAGATGGCGCTCATGAACCGCAAGCTCAAGAGCACGGTGGAGACGGTGTTCCTCATGCCGCACGAGAAGTACACCTACATCTCGTCGCGGCTCATCAAGGAAGTGGCCAGCTTCGGCGCGACGGTCACGGGCATGGTGCCGCCCGTGGTCGAGAAGCGCCTCGTCGAGAAGTTCCCCCCCAAGACGCCGGCCTGAGCCGGCGGAGGATTCGCCGCCGTGCTCGCTGACCGTCTGAAGAGTCTCGCCCCGTCCGCCACCCTCGCCGTGCAGGCCAGGGCCAGGGAGCTGCGCGCGCGCGGCGTCGACGTGATCTCCTTCGGCGCCGGCGAGCCCGACTTCGACACTCCCGAGCGGATCAAGGAGGCCGCGGTGGCGGCGCTGCGCCGGGGGCAGACCAAGTACACCGAGGTGGGCGGCATCCCGGAGCTGCGCCAGGCGGTCTGCGCGAAGCTCCGGCGCGACAACGGGCTCGACTACGAGCCGGCGGAGATCCTCGTCTCCTGCGGGGCCAAGCACGCGCTCTTCAACATCGTCACCGCGCTGGTCAACCCCGGCGACGAGGTCATCGTGCCCAGCCCGTTCTGGGTGTCGTACCCGGAGCAGGTGCAGCTGATGGGCGGGGTGCCCGTGATGGTCGAGACCCACGAGGCGACCGGCTTCGACCTCGATCCCGACCGCGTGCGCGCGGCGGTGACCCCGCGCACGAAGCTCGTCGTGCTCAACAGCCCGAACAACCCGACGGGCGCGGTCTTCTCGCGGGCCGCCATGGAGGCGGTGGGCCGGCTCGCCGTCGAGCGCGGCCTGTGGATCGTCTCCGACGAGTGCTACGAGCCGTTCACCTTCGAGGGCCGGCACGTCTCGGTGGCGGCGCTCGACCCGGAGATCAAGGCGCGCACCATCGTGGTGAACACCTGCTCCAAGGCGTACGCGATGACCGGCTGGCGGCTGGGCTACGCCGCCGGGGCGCGCCCGCTCATCAAGGCCATGACCGACGTGCAGAGCCAGGTGACGTCGAACCCGACCTCGATCGCCCAGTGGGCCGCCATCGAGGCGCTCTCCGGACCTCAAGATACAGTGGCCAAGATGGCCGGCGAGTTCGACCGCCGCCGGCGCCTCATCGTCGACGGGCTCAACCGGCTGCCCGGAATCTCGTGCACGATGCCGAAGGGGGCGTTCTACGCGTTCGCCAACGTCTCCGGCCTCTTCGGGCGCGCGCTCCCGGGCGGCAAGCCCCTGGGCGGCTCGACCGATGTGACGGCCTTCCTGCTCGAGCACGCGCGGGTGGCGGTGGTGCCCGGGGTCGACTTCGGCTCGGACGCCCACATCCGCATGTCGTACGCGACGAGCGCCGAGCTCATCCGCGAGGGCCTCGCCCGGATGGACGCCGCGCTCCGCGGGCTGCGATAGCCGGGTCTCTCTCGCTCGCGCCGGCGTGGGCGCCCGCGCTGGCGCTGGCCGCCCGCGCGCGCGTCGTGCTCGTCCTCGGCGAGACCGACGCGGGCAAGACCACCCTCGTCACCCAGCTCGCCAACGCGCTGCTCGCCACGGGCCACGGCGTCGCCATCGTGGACGCGGACCCCGGGCAGTCGGAGATCGGCCCGCCCGCGACGATCGGCCTCGGCCGCGTCGCCCGCCCGCCCGCGCGCCCGGCCGAGGCGACCCTGCTTGCCCTGCACTTCACGGGCGTGACGTCCGCCGCCGCCAACACGCTCGGCACCGTGGTCGGGGTCGCGCGCATGGTCGAGCGGGCCCGCGCCGAGGGGTTCGCCCACGTCCTCGTCGACACGAGCGGGCTCGTGACGGGGGAGCTGGGGCGCGCGCTCAAGCAGGCGAAGATCGCGCTGGCCCGGCCCGACGCCGTGGTGGCGCTCCAGCGGGCCAGCGAGTGCGAGCACGTCGTGCGGCCCTACGAGCGCGCGCACCCACCGATGCTCCTGCGCCTGCCCGCCCTCGGCGTGCCGCGCAGCCGGAGCCAGGCCGAGCGGCGCCAGCGCCGGCGGAGCGCGCTCGCGCGGTATCTCGCGGGCGCCCGCCGGGCGACGCTGGCGCTCGATCGCGTGGCGCTGCGCGCGCCGCCGCTCCTGCTCGGCACGCCCCTGACGGCGCCCGAGCTCGCGCGCGTGGCCGAGGTCCTCGGTCAGGACGTGGTCTGGGGCGAGCGGCGCGCCGGCGGCGTCACCATCGTCACGGCGGAACCGATCGCCGAGGCCGAGGCCCGCGCGGCCGGCGCCGCGCTGGGCGCGCGCCCACTCGTCACCCACGCGCGCTCCGACCTGGTGGGGGCCCTGGCGGGGCTCGAAGGCGCGGGGGACGAGACCCTGGGCGTGGGTGTCGTGCGCGACGTCGATCTCGCCGGGCGGACGCTCACTGTCGATCTCACGGTGCCCGACGAAGCGATCGTCTCGGTGACGATCGGACGCGCCCGAGAGGAGTGAGGGGCGCGCAAGCGATCGTGGTGCGGGGTAGAATGACGTCCTCAGCCCACCACTCGAGGAGACCCCCATGAAGATCGAAGGCTCGCACGACATTCCGGCGCCCCGGCAGAAGGTCTGGGACGCGTTTCTCGATCCCGAGACCCTGCGCCAGGCCATTCCCGGCTGCGAGAAGCTCGAGGCGCTCGGCAACGACGAGTTCAAGGCGACCATGAAGGTCGGCGTCGCCGCGGTGAAGGGGACCTTCGAGGGCAAGGTGCGCCTCGCGGACCGGAAGCCGCCCGAGTCCTACACCCTCCACGTCGAGGGCAGCGGCGGCCCCGGTTTCGTGCGCGGTCAGACGGTGATCACGCTGAGCGACATCGACGGGGGCACGCGCGTGGCCTACAGCGCCGACGTCCAGATCGGCGGTCTCATCGCCGGCGTGGGCCAGCGCATGCTCGGCGGCGTCTCCAAGATGACGGCCGACCAGTTCTTCAACAAGATGAGCCAGCTCTTGCAGGCGGCCGCATGAAGGCAGCATTCTTCAAGGAGCACGGCGGCGCCGAGAAGATCCTCTACGACGACTACCGCGATCCCGTCGCCGGTCCCGGCGAGGCCGTCGTCCGCGTGAAGGCGTGCGCCCTCAACCAGGTCGACATGCTCCTCCTCGACGGCCGCTTCCCGCCGCCCGAGGGCCTGCCGCACGTCAACGGCTGCGAGGTGACGGGCACGGTGGAGATGCTCGGCACGGGCGTCCAGGGTCTCGAGCGCGGTCAGCGCGTGATCATCTTCCCCGGCTTCTCGTGCGGGCAGTGTGAGTACTGCCTGGCCGGCGAGCGCACGGTGTGCGTGCGCTACGGCTACCTCGGGGCCCACAAGGACGGCGGCTACGCGGAGCTCGTGAAGGTCCCGGTCGCCAACGTGCTGCCGCTCGACGAACGGATCTCCTTCGAGCGCGGCGCGGCGGTTCCCCTCGCCATGCTCACCTCGTGGCACGCGGTGGTGGCCCAGGCCGGGGTCCGCCCGGGCCACACGGTGCTCGTGCAGGCGGCGGGCAGCGGGGTGGGCAGCGCGGCGATCCAGATCGCGCGGCTGTGCGGGGCGCGCGTCATGACCACGGTCGGCAGCGACGACAAGATCGACCTCGCCCGGCGCCTCGGCGCCGAGCACGTGGTCAACTACCGCACCCGGGATTTCGTCGAGGAGGCGAAGGCGTGGACGGGCAAGCGCGGGGTGGACGTGGTCATCGAGCACATCGGCGGCGACACCTTCGAGAAGAGCGTCCACGCCCTCACCCGGCGCGGCACGCTGGTCACCATCGGCTCCCACGACACGCACTGGGGGCGGCTCGACCTCCGCCACGTGTACTCGAAGAACCTGCGCGTCCTCGGCACCAACCTCGGCTCCATCACGGAGCTGCGCACGGTGCTCGACCACGTCGCCACGGGCCGTCTGACGCCGGCGGTCGATCGCGCCTACCCGCTGGAGGACGCTCGCCACGCCGTGCAGTACGTGCTCGACCGCAAGACCAAGGGCAAGGTGCTCCTGGTACCGGGTCAGTAACTCCGGGACAGCGGCGCCGCGCGCCTACGGCCAGAGCGAATCGGGGACGACGGCGAGGTCGGGGAAGGGCGGCAGCGCCACGGGCTGGCGACCCGATGCGCGGGCCACGAGGGAGTAGCCGTCGGCGCGGAGAACGAAGGCCTCGATCGATCGCCCTTCGGGATCTACGAGCCAGAAGTGCGGGACGCCGTGGCGCGCGTAGAGCTGGGACTTGGTCACGCGGTCGGTCAGCGTCGTCGACGGCGAGAGGATCTCGACGGCGAGCGTCGGGGGGCCTTCGATGCCACGCCGACTGATCGCGCCGGCGCGCGCGGAATCGAGATAGACGAGATCTGGCTGGACGATGGTGGTCTCGCCCAGGATCACGTCGAGCGGCGCCATGAGCACCTGGCCGAGGCCCCGAGCGGTGACGTGCTCGTGCAGCACGAATCCCAGGTTGCGGCTGACGATCTGGTGCTGCGGGCTGGGCGCGGGTGTCACGGACAGCTCGCCGTCATGGAGTTCGTATCTCCGGCCATCGGCGGGGAGGGCCTCGTACTCCCTGTAGGTCAGGACGACTCGCGTCACCGCGCTCTCCTTCTCCTCGATTCTACCGGTAAGGATCGACCCGTGTCACCGTCTCCTGGTGGGAACAGCGACTCTGGAAACGCCGGCACGCAAGGTACGCGCCTGAGCCTCGGCGCTCAGCGGGCGGTTGCGCGGGTGGATGACGTCGAGGCTCCGGCGCAGGGGCTCGCGGCCGGTGACGTCGAGCGCGAGCAAGCGCCCGCGCCGGATGTCCCGCGCCACGGCGAGCAGCGGCAGGAACGACAGCCCGATCCCGCGCTCCACCATCTTCTTGACCGTCTCGATCGGAGCGTAGGTAACATAATGACGTGTATCAGCCGCGTGCCCCCACCCGCCGGCCCGGTGGGGCGCGTCAAGGATCGTCGCGGCCACCGGCGCGCCGCTGCCACGGGGGACCGGGGTGGACTGAACCCCAACAGTGGGACAGAGAAATGGGGGCACAGGGGATGCGGAGAGAAAGCCCTCGGTCTCCCCGGACCGATCTCGAGACGTGAGGACCGCCATGAACAAGATCTTTGCCTCGCCCGAGCAGGCCGTCGCCGACATCGCCGACGGAGCGACGGTGGCCATCGCCGGTTTCGGTGTCGCGCACCGTTTTGCGACGAGCCTGATATGCGCCTTGCGCGATCAGCACACGAAGGACCTGACCCTCGTCTGCAACTCTCTCGGTGACGCGGGGGCGACTCGCGGCCAGATCCTCGCCGAGAACAACCAGGTGAAGAAGCTGATCGCGGCGTTCTCCGTCCGGCCGGGCACTCCGACCGCAAGCGAGGAGCAGATCGCCGCCGGCAAGATGGAGGTGGAGCTCGTCCCCCAGGGGATCCTGGTGGAACGCTGCCGCGCGGGCGGCGCCGGGATACCGGCGTTCTATTCACCGACAGGCGCCGACACAGACCTCGCGGTGGGCAGGGAAATCCGCGACTTCGACGGCAAGCCCCACGTCCTCGAACATGCGATCCACGTGGACTACGCCTTGCTGAGGGGCTACCGCGCGGACCGTCTCGGCAACGTCCAGTTCCGCGGCGGCAGCCAGAATTTCAATCCCAGCTTCGCCAAGGCCGCGCGGGTCGCGATCGTCGAGGTGGACGAGATCGTGGAGCCCGGCGAGATCGCCCCCGAGCTGATCGATCTGCCTGGCATCTTCGTGTCGCGCGTCGTCAAGACGACGCACGTCGTCGATGGCAAGGCCTGGCGCCGGCCCCAACGACGGCCTTGAATCTCGGCGTCGGCTTGCCCACGATGGTGTCGAACTATCTCGAGGGGCGGGACGTGACACTCCACGCCGAGAACGGCGTCCTCGGCTACGGCCGGATGGTGTCGGAGGAAAGCGAGATCGATCCGGACATCTACAACGCCGCCGGCCAGTTCGTGGCGTTGAACCCCGGCGCGTCGTTCTTCGACAGCGTCGCGTCCTTCGAGATGGCACGCGGCGGCCGGATCGATACGGTGATCCTCGGTGCGTACGAGGTCGATCAGCACGGCAGCGTCGCCAACTGGAGCACGGCGGACGCGAAGCGCGGTGGCATCGGTGGCGCGATGGACCTGCTTTCGGGCAAAGGCGACCTGATCATCGTGATGGAACACGTGGACAGCAAGGGCCGCCCGAAGCTGCGGCGGACGTGCACCTATCCCCTGACCGGCAAGGCGTGCGTGGTGACCGACCTGGCGCTGCTGCGGCGGGACACGAACCGCTTCGTCCTCGACGCCGTGGCGCCGGGGTTCACTCCTCAGGAAGTGATCGCACTGACCGAGATGGACTTCGCCGTCGGCCCGACCGTCCGCACGATGGAGTAGCATTCGTCGCGCCCCCGCGAATCCGTGGCGCTCCCGAGAGCACGCCCCCCCGGCGTTCAAGCGGGTCGCGCGGGGCGAGTGAGGGAGAGTCGCCCCGCGCGGCTCCGATGACGCCGTTACGCCGGGGAGGAACCGGCAGCTGGCCCTGCCGCGACGTGAATGTCCTCCAGCACGCCGCGCTCGTCGGCCTGAGCGAGCACGGCTTCGATGGTCTTCACGAGCCGTCGCGCCGCGTCCACGCTCAGCTCCACGGCCACGCGGGCACCCGGACCGAGGGCCTCGTTGACGAAATCGATGTTGAGCGCGTGTTCGAGCGGCAGATCGTACGGATGGTCGTAGGACACGTTGGCCTCGCGGACCTCGAACCACTGCGGGCCGCTCTTTCCGCGGCCCTCGAGCTTCACCTGGTGGGCGATCATCGTGCACATGGCTGGCCTCCTCGTGTCCGCCTGGTTAGCGCAGGGTCTTCTCGCAGAACGCAAAGACCTTCTTCCAGCCGTCCACGGCTTGCTCCTGACGGTACGCCGGACGGTCGTAGTAGAAGAAGCCGTGGCCAGCGCCGTCGTAGCGATGGAACTCGTACTGCTTGCCGTGCTTCTTCAGCTCCGCCTCGTGCTGGTTGACCTGCTCGGGGGTGGGGGACTTGTCCTCGTTGCCGAAGATCCCGATGATCGGGCACGAGAGGTCCTTGGTGAAGTCGATGGGCGCCACCGGCTGGTTCGGGGTGAGCTCCTCCTTGGACTGGACCACGCGTCCACCCCAGCACTCGATCACGGCGTCGAGGCCCTTCAGGCGGCAGCCGGCGAGAAATGCCTGCCGGCCTCCCGAGCACGTGCCGAAGATGCCGACCTTGCCGTTCACGTACGGGAGCGAGCGGAGCCAGGCGATCGCGCCCTCCAGATCGCCGAGCACCCGAGCGTCCGGGGCGCCGCCGGCCCCGCGCACCTTGGCCCCGACGTCCTCGGGAGTGCCGTGGCCGTCCCGGAAGTACAGGTTCGGGGAGATCGACACGTAGCCGTGGTGGGCGAAGCGGCGAGTGCACTCTCGGTACCACTCGTCCCAGCCCGGCGCATGGTGGATGACGACCATGCCGGGGAACGGTCCGGCACCGAGTGGTCGTGCCACGTACGCGTTGATGACGTCCGCGTTGTGCCCCCGCATGGACACCGTTTCGGCAAGCATGCCTTCGTACTGGTCGGTCTGGTACATGTGCGCCTTCCTCCCGGTGAGGTGTTGGCAAAGGGTTTCGCGATCTTACCAGCGACGCCGCCTTGACGCTGAGGCTCTTTCGACAGATTCTCGACGACCATGAGGGGCAACCCGCACTGGGTCGGCACGTGGACGGCGGCCCCTGCGCCCGCCGAAGGCGCCGCCTTCAGCAACCATACGCTGCGGATGATCCCGCGGGTCAGTATCGGCGGCAGCCGGCTGCGGGTGCGCATCTCGAATGCCTATGGCACTCGCCCGTTGGCGATCGGCGCGGCGTGCGTCGGCCTGCGCAGCTCCGGGCCGGCGCTCGTGCCGGGCTCCAACCGCCGGCTCACCTTCGGCGACGAAAGCAGCGCCACGATCGCGGCTGGCGCGCTCGTGGTCAGCGACCCGGTCGAGCTGGAGTTCGCGCCGTTGTCGGACCTTGCCGTCAGCGTGCACCTGCCGGACGATCTGCCGGCGAGCTCCGGGATCACCGGGCGCTATGCACGGCAGACCAACTACATCTCACCGCCGGGAGATTTCGCCGCCGAAGAGATCATGCCGGTCGGCCGCCTGACCGATGACTGGTACTTCGTCTGCGGCATCGATGTCGTCGCGCCGCGCGAGACGGGCGCCGTCGTCGCGGTCGGGGACTCGCTGACGGACGCCAATATCTCGACCCATGACGGCCATCACAGCTGGCCCTCGCAGCTCGCGCGCCGGCTCATGGCGCGGCAGGGCGGGCGGCCGATGGCGGTGATGAACCAGGGGCTCGGAGGAAACCGCATCCTGCACGACATCCGAGGCGATAGCGGCCTGCGCCGCTTCGACCGCGACGTGCTGGCGCAGCCCGGCGTCACCCATGCCGTCATCATGCTGGGCACCAACGATCTGCGGAACCGCAATGGCAAGCCTGAAGAAGAGGTCACCGCCGCGCAGATGATCGCCGGCCTGAAGCAGTTCGCCGTGCGTGGCCACGCCGGCGGGATCAGGGTCATCGGCGGCACGCTCACCCCATTCGAGAATGAGACCTTCCTCCCCGGCGCCTGGAACCCGAAGCGCGAGGCGGTGCGCCAGGCGGTCAACGAGTGGCTGCGCCAGACCGACGCCTTCGACGCGATCGTCGATTTCGACCGGGCGTTGCGCAACCCCGACCATCCGACCCAAATGTTGCCGATCTACGATTGCGGCGATCACCTCCACCCGAGCGACCTGGGCTACCGCACGATGGGAGACGCGATCGATCTATCCCTGTTCGAGTGACCGTGCGGTTCTGGCCGAGAGGGCGGAGCGAGCGATGCAGCAAGGAGTGACGCGATGACAGATGGCAAGGGACCGTTGAGCGGTATCCGCGTGATCGATCTGGGTCGCCATCAGGCAGGACCCCGTTGCGCCCAGGTGCTCGCCCGTCTGGGCGCAGACGTCATCAAGATCGAGCGCCTGGGCGGCGAGGAAACCCGGTACCACGGACCGTGGGTCCGCAAACAGAGCGCGTACTGGGTCCAGTACAACAGCGGCAAGAAGAGCCTGAGCATGGACTTGCGCAAGGAGGAGGGGAAGACGGCCCTGCGCAAGCTGATCAAGATTTCCGACGTCCTCGTACAGAACTTCCGCCCGGGGACCATCGACGAGATGGGCTTCGGGTATGACGTGTTGAAGAGCCTGAACCCCCGTATCATCATGGTCAACGTCTCCGCGTACGGGCAATTCGGGCCCTATCGCGACCAGATCGGCTACGACCCCATCGGCCAGACCATGTC
>JACQFL010000008.1 GCA_016200085.1 Candidatus Rokuibacteriota bacterium
CGGCGGCGCAGGGCCCGGTGTATGGCAATCGCCGGCGCGTGCGGGGCGCGCGCGGGAAACGCCTGATGCGGTGTCGCGGCGAGTACGTCGAGCGCTCGTTCGCCCACGTGTATGACACCGGCGGGCTCCGCCGCACCCACTTGCGCGGGCATCAGAACATTCTCAAGCGGCTGCTCGTGCATGCGGGCGCGTTCAACCTCGGCGTTCTCTGCAAGGACGCCGGTTGGACGCCGACGCGCTTGAAATCGCCTTGGGAATGTTCGTCGAGCGCGTCTGGATGACCACCAAGCCCCTCTGGCGCCTCTGGCCGGTGATGCCGTGCGTCCAGCGCACCTACTCACCCGTCGTGCTTGCTTGCTGACGTCCGCCACTTTCACCACGGACTGTTAGCCCGCGGAGCAGGGCGTTATGGCACAGGCCGGTAGCCTCGGGCCCTGACGCACAGGTCGTACAGGGCGAGCAACACCGCATCGGGCCTTGGGCAGAGGACGAGGACGTCACCAACGATCACCACGCGCTTCCGTGCGCGCCAGCGCGCCCTGCTGCTGCGCCCCAGGCGACGGGCGTCGTCTCCTCTTCACCCATGAGAGGCCCCGGCGGCCCTTGACCTGTGGGGTTTGCTTCGGCGGGCGGACGTATGTCTGAGATACTGGAGCGGCATGAAGGCCATGAGGCGTCCGATCATCGGGCTTGTCGGTGCCGTTGGGACCGCCGTCACTCTCCTCGGGCACGAGCCCTCACCTAGAGCTGGTGTCTCCACCCCGTCGCCTGTTGCTGTGCGGGAGCCCGAGCACGGCGAGCACGGAGAACCACGCCTCGGCCCTCGTCTGGTAGAGCCTCCCAGGATGGTACGATCTGTCAGCGAGGTCCACGCCTCGACGTCCGACGAACGACTCGGCGATTACCGGATCATCATGCCGCCGCCAACGGTGGACAGCGCGCCGGACTCTGACACGAGCCACCTCGTATCGGCGATCTCCCGCCTCTTCGCCGCGCTTGTCGTCGGCGCCCTCTGCGCGCTCGCCTGCGGCCTGTCCGTAGGAATCCTCGACCGGCGACGCGCCCGATCACTTGTGCTTTCCTTGTGCTTTGGAACTTGTACCTCGGGGTGCGCGCGCGTCGTCTCAGTACGTCTACGTCGCGAGCGGTGCGCTGATGGTATCGGGGACTTGCGCGTGAGTGCGCGAAACGACTGATGGCCATCGAACGACTTTTAATCAGGGGGTCCCGGGTTCGAGTCCCGGACGGCTCACCAACGTAACGTCGGTCCTTCGTGTGGAAGGAGCCTGACATTGGACGTGGCCCGCCAGCGCAAGGGGAGCAACGTCACCCGCGTCTACGAGGCGTTGCGGGCCAAGATCCTCTCCCTCGACCTCGAGCCGGGCCGCAAGATCGACGAAGCGGCCCTCGCCAGGGAATTCGGTGTGTCGCGCACCCCGGTGCGCGAGTCCCTCGTCCGGCTCGCCTCGGAGGGGCTGGTCGTCCTCCTGCCGAACCGCGGCAGCCAGGTGGCGCCGCTCGATCTGGCCAGCGTCCGCGACTATCTCGAGGCGATCGACCTGTGTCAGCGCGCGGTCACGAGCTGGGCGGCCCTTCGGCGTCGGCGCGAGCATCTGGAGCCGATCGAGCACGCCACCCAGCGCTTCGAGGAGGCGGTCGCGGCGCGGGACACGGATCAGATGATCCTGGCCAACCGGGCGTTCCACGCGGCGATCGCCGACGCGTGCGGCAACGCGCACGTCGGCCTGGCCTACAAGCGCTTGCTCGACGAGGGGCTCCGCTTCGCTCGATTCACCCTGAACGAGCTCTACTACCGAAAGAGCCAGACCTACCAGGAGTTCGTCGAGACCGTGGTGAAGGAACATCGGCAGATCGTCGAGGCCGTCATCAGGCAGGATGCGCGGACGGCGGAATCGCTCGCCGCGGCCCACACGGAGCACACGCGGGTCCGCTTCACCGACTTCCTCAGCGACAGCCTGTCGCCGGGAATCAGCATCTGGCCGGTGATGGCACCGGAACCCGGCGGGCCCCGCGGGGACGCCGCGCTCAGCGCAGATAGACGCGATGGAGTCCCCGGGCGAGCCGGGGGACGATCTCCAGGAGCTCGAGGCCGGTCGTCCGGCTCAGCTCGTCGGCGGTGATCTCGTCGTCGCCCTGGCGGCCGAGGACGACGGCTTCATCCCCCACGGCCGCGCCGGGGATCGTGGTGACGTCGAGCATGAGGTGCTCCATCGACGCCAGTCCGACCATCGGCGCCCGGGCTCCGCGCACGAGCACGTGACCGTGTAGCACGCGCGGCAGACCGGCGGCGAAGCCCATCGGGATGATGGCCGCCCGGATGGTCTCGGCTGCCGGCGTCGAGCCGCCGTATCCGATCCGCATGTCGGGGCGCACGGTCTTCACCTGGATCAGGCGGCTCTTGATCGCCCGGACGACCGGGATGACCTGCGCGAGCGCCGCCCACGGGCCTTCGAGCATCCCCATCAGCATGCGGCCCGGGTTGACGGCGGAGAGGTGCAGGTCCGCATAGCCGAGCAGCACCCGGCTGCTGGACGCCATCAGCTCGAGGCCCGTGAAGCCGGCCGCCTCCGCTTCCCGGACCGCCTGCCGGAACAACGCCGCCTGGCGGCTGACGGACGCCGCATCGTCGACGGCGCCGATGTGCGTGTAGATGCCCCGGAGATGGAGCGCCGGTGCGCGCCGTATCTGCCCGAAGATGTGCGGCCAGCTCTCGGGCGTGAAGCCCAGTCGCCCGAACCCACAGTCGACCTTCACGAACGCCTCGAGCGGGCGGCCCAGTCCCGCGAAGGCCTGGAGACCTTCGACGTCGTGCAGCGTCGCGGTCAGGTCCAGCTCGGCGACGGCGGCCGCGCTCGCGGGGTCGGTCGCGCCGTAGAGGAGGATCGGGGCGTTGATCCGGCGCGCGCGGATGGCCGCGGCGTCCGCCAGGTCACCGACCGTGAGGGCGTCGGCTCCGGCCTTGAGCGCGGTCTCCGCGACGTCGCCGGCGCCACAGCCGTAGCCGTCGCCCTTGCAGACGGCGTAGATGCGGACAGCGGGCCCGACCAGGTGACGGATGCGCTCGACGTTGTGCGCCAGCGCGCGAAGATCGATCTCGACCCACGCCCCAGGGTGTGACGTCATCTCGAGCCGCTCCTTCGTGGTGTCTGTCGACGCCCTCGCGGGCGGTCGCGCTTGCGGCCGTCGAGCGCGGCCGGCCCGGCGTCGATGGCCAGGGCGTCCGCGAGCGCACGGTCGAAGTGCGCGACGTGGGTGTCCTCCCTCCGGCGCGCCCGCCCGCGACGCCTCATCTTCTGGCGCAGCGCCGCGGTCGCCTTGTCGTCGAGGGCCAGGGTGCGGGGTCGGATGACCACGCCATACTCGCTGCGGGCATAGTCCCGCGTGATCTTTTCGTCCCGCACGTCGGCGAGGACCCGGGCCGCATCCCGCACCAGCGGGTCGCCGAATCCCCCCGCGCCCGCCAGGAGGTGGCAGAACACGTCGCCGCGACGCATCTGGTACCCCTGCAGGGGAAGCACGGGCAGGATCCGCTGGTGCGGTCCGGGGTTCAGGATGTTCCACGAGGGCGTGCCGTGCTTGCCGCCCTGCACGCCGAAGGGGGGATGGGCCCGGCGGTCAGTCCGGAAGGTGAGGAAGCCTTCGTCCGCCGTGAGTCGATATTCCCGGACGATCGCCAGCCCTCCGCGGAACCTTCCCGGGCCGCCCGAGTTCGCGACGAAGCCGTACCTCAAGATTTCGACCGGGTTGTCCGCCTCGATGAACTCCACGGGCTGGTTCGACTGGTTGGCCGCCAGATTGGCGGCCCCGTCGATGCCCTCGCGGTCGGGCCGGCCGCCCCACGCCCCCATCACGGTTTCCGCGAAGATGTAGGGCTCGCCGTGGGAGAGGCCGCCGATGCTGATGTTCGTCGCGCCGCCCTCGCTGCCCGCGGGAATCCGGTCGGGCACCGCCTTGGCGAGAGCGCCGAGCACGGCGTCCATCGCCCGGAAGCCGACGATTCCGCGCGCGTTCGCCGCGGCGGGCAGCGCGGGGTTCACGATCGTCCCTGCCGGCGCGACAACAGAGATCGGCCGCATGTATCCCTCGGCATTCGGGATGTCGCGGCCGGCGAGGCAGCGGAACGGCACGTACGTGGCCGAGTAGATGAAGGGGCCGGGCGCGTTGATGGCCGCCTTCACCTGGGGCGACGTGCCGGTCCAGTCCACGACCGCCTCGTCCCCCTTGATCGTGATCGCGACCTGGAACCGGATGGGCTCGGGATGCTCGCCGAGGCCGTCGATGAAGTCCGTGAACCGGTACGTGCCATCCGGGAGCCGGGCGATCTCCGCCCGCATGACGCGCTCGGCGTGCGCCTGGATCGCTTCGAGGTACCGCCAGAACGTCGGCACCCCGTACCGCTCGAGCAGCTCCAGGTACGCCTGCTCGCCGCGGTAGCAGCCGGCGACCTGGGCGCGGAGATCGCCGAGCACCTTGCGCGGCACGCGGACGTTGTGTTCCAGGATTGCCAGCAGGGTCTCGTTCGGCTCGCCGGCCGCGTAGAGGCGCAGCAGGGGGATGCGCAGCCCCTCTTGAAAGATCTCGGTGGCGTGGACGGCGATGGCGCCCGGTGAGAGACCGCCGACGTCGGTGTGGTGCGCGAGGGTCGTCGCGTACCCCTGGACCTCCTCCCCGAGGAAGATGGGCTTGATGACGTAGAAGTCGGGGAGGTGCATGCCTCCGCTGCCGTAGGGGTCGTTGAACAGGAAGACGTCGCCCGGACGCATGAGCCCCTGCTGCTTCTCGACGAGGTTACGCATGGCGAACGGGAAGGACCCGAGGTGCAGGGCCGTGGTGAGACCCTGCGCCACCATGCGTCCCTGCCAGTCGCAGATCGCCGTCGAGTAGTCGAGGGAGTCGCGGACGATCGGCGAGTAGGCGCTGCGCATGAGGACGAGCGCCATCTGGTCGGCGATGGAGTCGAGGGCGTTCTTCACGACCTCGAACGTGATCGGATCGAGGTCGCGCTCCACGAGGCTCACGCCGGCGCCGTCAACCGGATATTGCCGGAGGGATCGAGCGCCGCGCTCCATCCGGGAGGGACCACGCAGGTGGCGTCGTACTCCTCGATGATGACCGGCCCGGGGTGGGTGTGCCCGCCGAGGGCGCGGCGGTCCAGGACGGGGGTGTCGAGCTCGCCGTGCCCCGGCCCGAAGAACGCGCGCCGGGTGTGGCGACCCGTGACCGGCTGGCTCGCCGCCGCCAGGACCCTGGCGATCAGGGCGGCCGTGCCGTCGGCCCGCTCGGACGCCACCACCCTCAGGCTGATGAGATCGACCGGCTCGTTCGTCGCGCTGTGGCCGTACGTGCGCTCGTGCTCCCGGGAGAACGTCTCGACCAGCCCGCCGGCGCCGAAGCGACGGAACGACCCGGGCGGTACCGGCACCGTGAGCTCGTAGGCCTGCCCCGAATAGCGGAGATCGGCGAAGCGATGGATCTCGATGCCGTCCGGGGCGCAGCCTTCCCGCGCGAGCGCCGCACGCGCGCCGGCCTCGAGCCGGGTGAAGGCGTCGTCGACGAGCCGGGGCGCGAGGCCGGACGTCCGGTGGAACAGCGCCTGCGAGAACTCGCGCTCGCGCCGGGCGACGAGCAGGCCGAACGCGCTGAAGACCCCGGGCATCGGCGGCACGATGACTTCGCGCATCCCGAGGGCCGAGGCGATCTGGGTCGCGATCAGCGGACCATTGCCGCCGAAGGCGAGCAGCCGGAACTCTCGCGGATCGCGGCCCCGGAACGTGGAGACGGCCTTGACGGCCCGGCTCATCGTCGTCGCGGCGATGCGGAAGACCCCGTACGCGGCCTCGAGCAGTCCCAGGCCGAGGGGGCGGGCGACCTGGGCGCCGAGGGCGGCCCGGGCCTTCTCCGCGTCGAGTCGCACGGCCCCGCCGACGAGGTAGCGCGGATTGAGATAGCCGAGCGTCACCACCGCGTCCGTCAGCGTCGGGACGGTCCCGCCGAGGCCGTAGCAGACCGGCCCGGGAACGGCGCCGGCGCTCTGCGGCCCCACGGTGAGCACCCCGCTGGCGTCGACGGCGGCGAGGCTGCCTCCGCCCGCCCCGATCTCCGAGATGTCGAGCACCGGGAGCTTGAGGGCATGGCCGCGCCCCTTGACGAGCTGGCTGCTCAGGTTGATGCCGGCGCCGACCTCGTACTCGGAGGTCTTCGTGACCTGGCCGCCTTCGACCATGGAGGCCTTGGCCGTGGTGCCGCCCATGTCGATGGTGATGACGTTCTTGTAGCCGCAGAGCTCGGCCAGGGTCGCCCCCCCGATGACGCCGGCCGCCGGCCCGGACTCGACGATGTAGGCGGGCTTCTGCAGGACGCCTTCGACCCCCATGATCCCGCCGCTGGACTGCATCACCTGGAGCGGGGCCTGGATCCCGAGGCCCCGCAGTCCCGAGATCAGGGCCGACATGTAACGCTCCACCATCGGGCCCAGGTACGCGTTGATCACGGTCGTGCTCGTGCGCTCGTACTCGCGGATCTCGCGGAGGATGTCCGACGAGCAGGACACGAAGACGCTCTCGGGCAGCATCCGGCGCGCGAGCGCGGCGAGGCGGCGCTCGTGGACGGGGTTGCCGTACGAGTGCAGGAGGCAGATCGCCAGCGCCTCGATCCCGCTCTCGCGCAGTCGTCGCATGGCCTGCTCGGCGCTCCGCCGGTCCAGGGGAAGGCGGATCTCGCCCCGGGGCCCGATCCGCTCGGCCACCTCGAGGCGCAGGTGACGGGGAACGAGCGGGGCGGGGGCCTCGTAGAGGAAGTTGTAGAGCTCCGGGATGCGGACCCGCCGCAGCTCGAGCACGTCACGAAAGCCCCGCGTCGTGATCAGGCCCGTGCGGGCGCCGCGGCCCTCGAGAATGGCGTTGGTGGCCACCGTCGTGCCGTGCACGACGCCCGCGATCGCGCCCCGGGGCACGCCCGTCTCCCGCAGGAGATCGTCGATCCCGGTGACGATGGCCACCCCGTAGTCGGCCGGCGTGGAGTGGAGCTTGCGTCGCGCGATGAGGCCGTCGGTGCCCAGGAGGACGAGGTCGGTGAAGGTGCCGCCGACGTCCGCGCCGATGCGATAGGACGGCTCAGGCACCGGGAGCCTCCGGGAACATTTCGCTTGCGAGGGTACCACTAAGTGCATAAATTATGCATGCAAAAGGCGGGTAGCCAGAGGGAGGACAAGACATGGGCAGCTCGTGGATCCGCAATGCCATCGTCGTCGGCGTGGCGATGGTCGGGCTCTGGGCGCTCGCCGCGGACCTCGCCGGCAGGGCCGACGCGCAGCCGGCCTCCGCGCCGAAGCTGACGATGGTGGCGAGGAGCGGCAGCGCCCTCGAGCAGCAGGTGGCCCTCGCCATCGCGGCGAAGCTGAAGGAGATCGGTCTCGGCGTGGAGGTCGTGTCCGCGGACTACACCACGATGGCCGCGCGTGCCCGGCGGTCCGCGCTGTCGGGGGAGACGTGGGCGCAAGGCGGCTTCGACATCATCTTCTTCAATCTCGCCGGGATGGCCTTCGAGCCGGCGGGGATGAACCGGTACTTCCACAGCGCATCCAAGAGCGCCGCCAACTTCTGGAGCCTCGCCGACCCCCAGCTGGACCGGGAGCTGGACGCGGCCAGCACGGCGCTCGACGTGCCGAAGCGCGCCGAGCACTACGCGAGGGCGGCCCGGCTGCTCCGCGACGACATGCCGGTGGTGCCGATCTTCCATCCCCGGCTCGTGTACGCCCTGCGCACGGGGTGGACCGGGATCAAGGCCAACCAGGTGAACCAGTCGAAGGCGACCGCGAGCTTCTTCCAGATGAAGTATCAGGGCAAGGACGCCAAGCAGCTGCGCATGGCAACCCCGGAGGACATCCGGACCCCCAACGCCCTCTTCGACTGGACGAACCCCGGCAAGACACTCAACAGCATGGTGTTCGACAGCCTCGTCATGCTCGACGACGCGTTGCAGCCCGCGATGCCGGCGCTGGCGCAGAGCTGGAGCTTCACCGATGGCGGCAAGACGGCGACCTTCAAGCTCCGCAAGGGCGTCAAGTGGCACGACGGGAAGCCCTTCACGAGCCGGGACGTCAAGTTCAGCTTCGAGACCCGGATGAACAAGGAGGCGGGCGCGGAGCTGGGCTCCGGCTTCCGCATGGTCGAGCAGGTCCAGACGCCGGACGACGCCACCGTCGTCCTCAAGATGCGCGAGGCCTACGCGCCGCTGCTGTTCGAGGTCGGCTTGACCGAGATCGTGCCCGCGCACGTGTTCGAGGGCGTGGCGCCGAAGGAGCTCTCCAAGAGCCCGTACACCTCGGGCGAGAAGCTCATTCCCGGCACCGGGCCCTACCGGCTGGTGGCGTGGAAGAAGCGGGAGCAGATCGAGCTCGACGCGAACCCGGACTACTTCCGGGGCAAGCCGACGGTGGGCCGCATCACGCTGTCCATCATCCCGGACAAGGCCACGGCCATGGCCTCGATCCGGGGCGGCGAAGTCGACGTGCTGGACGTCATGTACGAGCTGACCAAGGAGCTCGACGAGCTGAAGGCGGATCCGAACGTCACCCTGTTCGTCTACGAGGCGCTGAACGTCGAGGTCATGGGCTTGAACCTTCGACATCCCATGCTGAGCAATCCGGCGGTCCGCCAGGCGATCGCCCTCGCCGTGCCCAGGGAGCACATCGCGAAGGATCTGGGGCGAGGGTACCTGACGGTGGCCACCCAGCTGCTGCACCCCCAGTCGTGGGGGTACGCCAAGCAGCTGGCGTCGGTGCCGTTCGACGTGAATGCGGCGCGCGAGCTGCTGAAGAAGCAGGGCCAGTGACCATCACCCGGTAGGGTGGCGGGGGGACGCGGAGAGGGGGTCGAGGCGTGAGCCTTTTCGCGTTCCTCCGCCGGCGTGTGCTCTCCGCCGTCCCGCAGTTCCTGGGGATGACGATCATCGTCTTCGTCATCCTCCGGCTCGCTCCCGGCAGTCCCGTCGACTACTACCTGGCGACGAATCCGTACGCGACCCAGGAGTACATCGCGGCCCTCGAGGAGCGGATGGGGCTGCGGCTGCCCCTGTGGCAGCAGTACGCGCGCTGGCTCGGGGGGATCGTGCAGGGTGATCTGGGCGAGTCTCTGTCCCATCCCGGCAAGCCGGTGAGCAGCCTGCTGCGCGACAAGATCCGCAACTCGCTGATCCTCTCCCTCGCCGCCAACCTGCTCAGCGTGGTGATCGCGATCCCCGTGGGCGTGATCGCGGCGGTCCGACGGGGGAGCGCGGTCGACGGCCTCGTCCGGGTGTTCACCCTGTTCGGCTACTCGATGCCGTCCTTCTGGCTGGCCCTCCTCCTGATCCAGGTCTTCACGGTCAGGCTGCATCTCCTGCCGCCAGCCGGCTTCATCACCGTGCCCTCGGATGCCGCCGTCGTGGACGTCGTGATCGACGGCGTGCGCCACGCCATCCTGCCCGTGGTGGTCCTCGCGCTCCTGGGCGCGGCGCTCACGAGCCGGATGGTGCGCTCCAGCATGCTGGAGGTGCTCGGTGACGACTACATCAGGACGGCGCGCGCCAAGGGACTGCAGGAGCGGCGGGTCGTCTACGGGCACGCGCTGCGGAACGGCTTGCTGCCGACGGTGACCATCCTCGGCCTGCAGGTGGGATACCTGCTGGCGAGCGCCGCCGTGACGGAGACCGTCTTCGCCTGGCCGGGGGTCGGCCGCGAGGTGATCCAGGCGACGTACACGCGGGACTACCCGGTCATCATGGGTATCACGGTGATCGTCGGCACGACGCTCATCGTCGTCAATCTGGTGACCGACGTCCTCTACTCGTGGCTCGATCCGAGGATCCGATACCAGTGAGGACGACGCGGCGTGGATGATCGGATCTGGAAGCGCTTCCTCCGCCAGCGGCTCTCGCTCGCGGGCCTGATGCTGATCCTCGGGATCCTGCTCATCGCGAGCGTGTCGCCGGTGCTCGCCCCCTACGATCCGTACGCCCAGCACTGGGGCAAGGAGTACGCGGCGCCGGGGCGGCCGTTCGTCCTCGGGACGGACGCGCTGGGCCGTGACGTGATGAGCCAGCTGATCTGGGGCGCCCGGACCTCGCTCCTCGTTGCGCTCGCCGGCGTGGTCGTGGCCGGGATCCTCGGGACCGCGTTCGGGGTGGCGGCCGGATACTTCGGCGGCCGGATCGACCAGCTGGGCGTGATGCTCACGGATACCATCCTCACGGTCCCGGTCTTCTTCCTGCTCATCGCCGTCGCCTCGGTGCTGGCCGTGCGGAGCCTCCCCGTCATGGCGATCATCATCGGCCTCATCGACTGGCCGATGCTCGCCCGGGTGGTCCGCGCGCACGTGCTGTCCCTCCGGGAGCGGACGTTCATCGAGGCGGCGCGGGCGCTGGGCGTCCGCGATGTGGCGATCGTGGTGCGGCACATCCTGCCGAACTCCGTCGCGCCGATCATCGTGGTGTCCACGCTCAGCATGGCGCGCTACATCCTCTACGAGGCGGCCCTGGCGTTCGTGGGCCTGGGGGACCCGGAGGCCATCTCGTGGGGGACGCTGCTCGCCCAGGGCCGATCGGTGATGTACACGGCCTGGTGGCTGACCCTGCTCCCGGGCATCATGATCTTCGTCACCGTGCTCGGGTTCAACCTCGGCGGCGACGGCCTGCGCGACGCGTGCGACGTGCGACTGGTGGAGCGCGGGTAGCGCGCGGCTCGGTCGCGCCCGGCGGCGATCACACGCTCAGGTCGACCTGGGGCGGCAGCTCCAGCGGGAGCTCGCTCCGCTCCGGGAAGCGCAGCCCGCAGCGCGCCATCACCGGGCGGATGCTGTCGACGTAGGCGGCCGCCACGTCGCCGCTGTCGCGGGTCTTGAGACCCACGCGGAGGCAGTACTGGTTGCCCGGCGTGCCGGCGCGGCCGAAGATCCGCATGGAGGCCACGAACCACTTCTGGAAGCGCCGCTGGATCTCGGCGCGCGCGGCGGGATCCTGACACATCTGCTCGAGGCCGGCCTCACCGAAGCTCTTGTGCCCCTCTTCTTCCTTCAGGATGACGTCGTTGGCCTGCGCCAGCGGCAGGTAGCTGCCCTTGGTGTACTCGGTGAGCTGGAAGGTGGCGGCGCGGTCGATCATGAAGTTGAAGAGGGTCGCGTCGATCCAGTCCTGGATCTGCATGTCCGCCTCGTCACCGGTGAACCGGGCCCCCGCCCGCTGCCGGTCCCGGACGTAGGCGTCCATGTCCACGCCGAGCTCGCTCATGATCCTGGCCAGGAGCTGGAAGTGCTTGAGCTCCTCGTGCTGGAAGCGCGTGATGCGAATCTTGTCCTCGACCGTCGGCGCGTGGAGCACGCACTGCCCGAACACCTCGGCGGTCGCCACTTCGCGGCTGGCCTGCTTGTCCATCAGGGTCAGGACCATCTTCCGGTACTCGGCATCGGGGATCTCGTCCTTCGAGCGCACGGGGGACGCGGTCATCGATCCTCCTCGGTGGACGGCTTGCTCGTCCAGGAAGGTGAGCATAGCGCAGCGGCACTCGTTTGGCCCCGTGCTATAAACGGCCGCGTGACGGCGGCGCGCGCGCGCGTCTTCTACGGGTGGTGGGTGACGGCGGCGTTCTCCGTCATGGTCTTCGCGTCCACGGGCGTGCGTCACGCCGTCGGCCCGTTCCTCAAGCCGATGGTCGCCGATCTCCACGTCGATCGCGCAAGCTTCTCGCTGGTGATCGCCCTCGGCCTCTTTCTCTACGGCGTGTTCATGCCGCTCGTCGGAGGCCTCGTCGATCGCGTCGGCGCGCGGGCGGTCACGGCCGGCGGCGCCATCGTCCTGGCCGGCTCCCTCGCGCTGACGGGGGTCTGCCGGACCATCTGGGATCTCGCGCTGGTCTACGGCGTGCTGGCGGCGGTCGGTCTCGCGGCGACGGGCCCCGTGGTGGCCAACGCCGTGGTCTCGCGATGGTTCGTCGCCCGGCGGGGCACGGCGGTCTCGGTGCTCGGCAGCGCGAGCATGACGGGAATGAGCCTGCTCGTCCCCGTCGTGACCTGGCTCATTCTCTCGCTGGGCTGGCGCATGACGTACCTGGCCATCGCGCTCTTCGTGCTCGTGGGCATCTTGCCCCTGTGCCTCCTGGTGGTTCGCGACTCGCCCGAGTCCATGGGGCTGTGTCCGGACGGCGCGCCCGAGGGCCCCGGCGGGCGCGCGGGGCGCGCCGAGCGCACGCCCGTCGGCACCGCCGCCCACACGGTCGCCTTCTGGCAGCTGTCCGGCTCGTTCCTCACGTGCGGGTTCTCGATGAGCCTCCTGTCGGCCCACGGGATCCCGATGCTCACCGACCACGGCTACACCCCGCTCTTCTCCTCGTGGGTGCTCGGCGTGCTGGGCGCCTCCAGCATCCTCTTCACCATGCTGCTCGGTACGGCGTCGGACCACTTCGGCCGGCGGCCCGTGCTCGCGGCGATCTACGCGGGGCGCGCGCTCGCCTTCGCGGGCCTGTTCCTCATCCGCGACAACCCGGCGGCGATCCTCGCCGTCGCCGTCTTCGGCGGCACGACCACCGCCGGGACGATGTCGATGACGTCGGCGCTCACGGCGGACATCTACGGGCGGTTCTCGGTGGGGACCATCCTGGGCGCGATCTTTCTCATGCACCAGACGGGGGCCGCGATCGGCTCCTGGCTCGCGGGCGCGCTGTTCGAGGTCACCGGCGGGTACGGTGTCGCCTACGCCATCGCGTGCGCCATCCTCGTGGGCGCCGCGCTCGTGAGCCTGCGCATCGACGACGGCCGCCGGCGGCTGTCCTGGACCGCCCGCGCGGCCCGCGCCTGAGCCGCGGCGCGCGTCGGGCCGCCGCGACCGCACCATCGCCCATCACCCGGACTGCCGCGGCAGCGCACGCACCCGCCTGCCGGCGAGGCGCTCGCGCCCCGGGTGCGGCGCGCGCGCCGCACCGACACCCATCAGCTGATCAGGCGTAACTCTCCGGTTTCACGAGATTCGGGCCGTCCGCCCCCGTGGTACCCCTCGTGCATCCGGGATCACCGGGGAGGGTCGGACGATGGCCGGCTGAAGAGCGCCAGGTGAGCGGAGCGGCACCGCCCCCCCGGAAAGGGGAACCCATGCTGTACATCGTCGAGTCGACGAAGCCGCTCGAGGCGGTCGTCACCAGTCTGGCGGAAGCCGTGGCTCGTCACAAGTTCGGAATCCTCGGCGTGCATGACCTCAGGCAGACGCTGGCGAGGAAGGGCGTGGGTGCTCGAGGCCAACCTCGAGGTCTCGACGGCGCTGCCATGTCGGATTTCCGTCTACACCGAAGGTGATCGAACGAAGCTGGCGACCATCAAGCCGACGGTCATGCTCGCCCTCTACCCGAACCCCCGAAACCCGTCGCCGAGGAGGTCGAGGCCACCCTGCTCGCGATCATGCAGGAAGCCGCCGGGTAGGTCCCGCGGTATCATGAGGCGTCGCGATCGCGCGGCAGAGGGTGCCATGAGCCACGTGCGCTACATCGACAAGACGCGCGACTACTATCGTGGCGTGGGCTACGACCGGCCCTACCAGTGGGCCCACTTCGACGACATCCCGTTCGTGCGGCTGGACAAGCCCCTGTCTGACAGCCGGCTGGGCGTGGTCACGACCAGCGAGATGGCGCTCGTCGACGTCCCGGGCATCTGGGACGACAACCCCGGCTCCGACGTCTACGCGCTGGCGACCGACACGCCGATCGAGCGGCTGTGCACGAAGAAGGACTCCTACGATCGACACGCCACCACCCTCGACGACGTGAACGCCTACCTGCCGCTCACGCGGCTGGCCGAGTGCGTCGCCGCCGGGCGGCTTCGTGCCCTGGCCCCGCGCTTCCAGGTGATCTACTCGCAGTACAGCCAGCGCAAGACCACGACCGTCGACGCGCCGGAGATCCTCCGTCAGATGCGCGAGGACCGCGTCGACGTCGCCGTCCTCACCGCCATCTGACCCGTGTGTCACCAGACCGCCAGTCTGGCGGCCCGGCATCTCGAGGCCAACGGCATCCCGACGGTCGTCTTCGGCTGCGCCCGGGACATCGTGGAGTGGTGCGGCGTCCCGCGCTTCGTCTTCAGCGACTTCCCGCTCGGCAACCCGACCGGCTGCCCGTTCGACGCCGCGATGCAATCCGAGGTGGTCGAGCTCGGTCTCCGCGCGCTCGAGACGGCGTCGGCGCCGGGCACGACCGTGGTGAGCCCCCACGAGTGGAGCCCGGACCACTCCTGGAAGGAGCGCGTCTTCACGGAGGCGCAGCCGTTCCTGTCCGAGGAAGCGACGGAGAAGTGGATGAAGCGGAAGCAGGCCTACCGGGAGCTGCGGGCGACGGGACAGGTGTGAGCGTGCCGCCGGTCGTGTACTTTAGCGGAGGCTCGCCGCGACGCTGTCGGTGACACCCGGATCCGTTCGACCGGACATCACCTTGCGGACGAGCACCCAGCCGAGATTCTGCAGCTCCGCGTCGATGTTGCGCTGGCGCCGGTCGGCCTTGCGCCGATCCAGCGGGTAGATCGTCTCGCGCCACCGGCGCTGGCGGCGCCGCCGATCGAGGATGACCTCCACCGTCTCGGATCCGGCGAAGGAGTCCTTCAGATAGTCGAAGAGCTTGAGGTCGTGCTGGGACACGACACACAGGATCTGGCCTCGTTCGGCAGGCTGATCCATTCTGTCCAAAATCCTACGAGTGTCAGTCCGGCAATGCAAGGCCCTCCGGGGTTCTCCCTTCTTGGCGATGGCACCGGGTTTGAAAGGGAGAGAGACCTGCTCTGAGGAGGGGTACCCATGAGACTCCTGATATCCACGCTGGTCGCCGTCACTCTCCTCGCTGGCTGCGCCAGCCAGACCCGGGTCGTCGCGCCGGGCCAGAAGTTCCAGGGGGAGGTATGGACCTGGGACGAGCAGCGCACCACGATCACGCTCCTCCAGGGCGCGCAGGCCGTGCGCGTGCGCGTGACGCCCGACCAGATGATCGGCCTTCGCATGCACGAGACCCGCACGGTGTGGGGCGAGGCGGACGGTCCGGTGCCGCTCGCCCGGTTCCTGCTCCCGGGCCCGACGGCGTTCGTCGCGCGGGGCAGCGCCGATCGGATGGACGTGGTCGGCAACGTCGTGGCCCTCGATGCCCGCGGCGTGATCACGATCGACTCCGGTGGGCGGCTGGTGCAGGTCTGGTCGGCGGAGGTGGGGAGCAGCCAGTTCAAGGCCGGCGACCCCGTACGCGCACGCATCATCGTGCAGCCGGGAACGGTCGTCCCGGCGTCCGCGCCCGTCTCGCCCGCGCCGTCGGCATCGGTGAGCACGGAGCCCGGCGAGTACGCGTCGGTCGTCGGCCCCGTGACCGCGGTCGACGCCTCCGGCGCGCTCACCGTGACGACGCCGCGCGGGCCGATCCTCATCGCCCTGCCGCCGGGCGGCAGTCGCCACGCCGGCGAGATGGTCGAAGTCCGCAGCGAGGTGCATCCCGCGAAGTGACCCGGCGGCGACGGGGACGCCCGCCGCGGGGACGGACCACGGCACGCGCCGTCGTCTAGCACGTCACCGGCGAACCGGTGCGTGTCCGCCGGCGGAGCTCGAAGATCCTCGACGCGTGGACGACGTCGTCGAAGGCCAGCCGGAGCGCCGCTTCGAAGCCGCGCTTCTCGGGAGGATCGGCGTCGCGCATGGCGGGGAAGAAGGCGCGGAGGATGCGCGGGTCGGCCCAGCTCCGGTCGATGACGACCCACAGGGCCTCCCGCGCGACGCGCACGCACGTCTCGCGGTACTGCTCGGCCGTCGTGTACCCGGGCAGCATGACGTCGATGGCGGCCACGTGACGGCGGCCCGTCAGATAGGGAAGCATGGGGCTGTACGGATAGAAGAAGAACGCCGCCCCCGGGGGCGTGCCGTCGACCTGCGCCACGAGGGCCGCCACGGCGTCGGTCCACAGACCCTGGGGCGCCACGATCACGCCCCGCGCCGTCGGCACCTCCCGCAGCGGCCCGGCGAGCATCGGGAGCACCTTCTTCGTGAGGGCGTAGCCGATGGCCACGCAGCAGAGGGCGATCGCCAGCGAGCCCACCGCCACCCGCGCGGGGCGGCCCAGGCGGCGGAGCAGGCCGGTCGTCACGAGCGCGAACAGCGGGCAGGCGAGCGGCACGGTGAAGTTGATGTGAGCGAGATCGGGCCGGGGAAACGTGCCGAGGAGGCCGGCGAGCGCGAGCGCCAGCGAGGCGCGAAAGCGCGGCGCGCGCCATGCGGCCACACCCTCGAGCGCCACGAACGCCCCCGCGAGCACGAACGTGAGAGGGAAGAACGCGGCGGCGAGCGCGTTGTGCAGGCCCGCGAAGCTACCGAAGGGCACGCCCTGGATGCCGGCGTAGCGGCGGGCCGGGAACACGACGAAATCGTAGAGCCCGACCGCCAGCGCGCCGGTGGCGGCGAGGTGGAGGAGCATGGCCGCGGGGAAGACCGCCATTCCCCCGAGGGCGCTCGCCAGCCGCGCCCGGGGCCGGGGCCCGGCGAGGAGCACGGCGACGACGGCCACGCAGAGGAGGCCGCCGCGCGTGGGCACCACCAGGGCCGCGGTGCCGGCGAACAGCCCGGCCGCGAAGGCGCCCGCGCCACCCCCGGCGTGGCCGAGCGCCACGAGCAGGCCCGCGGCCGACGCGGAGGCCGCCACGGTCGTGAACCAGTGGTGGCTGATCACCGTCCAGGCGCCCTGCGAGACGACGGCCCACGTGACGGCGAGCAGCGCCGCCAGCGGCCGGTTGCCCGACGACAGCCGCGCGCCCGCGTAGAGCAGGGCCGCGGTGGCGGCGGTCACCCCGATCGCGAGCGCGCGCACGGAGGCGAAACCGACGCCGACGAGCTTCATCCAGGCCGCGACGATGAGGAAGCTGCCGGGCGGCAGGAATTCGAAGAAGTCGCGGTAGAGCGCCTGGCCGTGGACGACCCGCTCGGCGCCGTGGAGGACGACGCCTTCGTCACCGAGCCACTGGACGTAGCGGAAGAACGGCAGGCACACCGCGACCGCGATCAGGGCGACGGCCCAGAGCAGAGGATCGCGGAGGAGCGGTGGGTCCGAGCGGCCGTCGGCGTCCGGCAGCCCCGCCATGCGTCGATACTAGTGGACGGACGCGCGAAAGCGGGACAGCTTTGTCGGCGCCGTCACAATTGCTGGTTTGCCCCGCGACTGTGGTACGTTCAGAGGCCACGCGACCGGTGAGCAAGAGGTTCTCCGATCAACGCGCGTTCAAGGCGTGGAACGACGTCATGGTCGCCCGGTTCGACCCGGACCGCTTCCACGAGCACCCGAGCCCGTTCGTCCGCTACGTCGAGAACACCCGCATCCGGCGCACCTTCGCTCTGCTCGCCGCGCGCCCGGAGCACCGCGTGCTGGAGGTCGGCTGCGGCGCCGGCCATCTGCTCGCGCGACTGCCGGCGGGGCGCCGGTGCGGCCTCGATCTCTCCGACGTGCTCCTGCACAAGGCCGCCCGGCGCGCGGGCCGCCTCGCCAGCCTCGTGCAGGGCGACGCCCAGAGCCTGCCGTTCCGGGCCGGGGCGTGGGACCGCGTGTACTGCTCGGAGGTGCTGGAGCACCTCGCCGATCCGCCGGCGGCGCTCGCCGAGATCGCGCGCGTCGTGCGCCCGGGCGGCGTCGCGGTGGTCTCCGTGCCGAACGAGGCCCTCATCAACCTGTTGAAGGCCGTGGTGCGGCGGAGCGGCCTGCAGCGCGTGGTCATGCGGACGGGACCCGGCGACTACGCGATGCCCGAGCGCATGGACGACGAGTGGCACCTGCACGCGTTCGACCGGGCGGCCCTGCTCGCGATCATGCCGCCGGGCCTGCGCGTCGCGCGGGTGGAGGCGATCCCGTTCGCCTGGCTTCCGCTCCGTTACGTGGTGCGCTGCGAGCGGGCGGAGGGTGGCGCGCGGGGGGAGAGCGCGTGAGCCCCGCCGACGGGCTGTCGGTCGTCCTGCCCGTGCTGAACGAGCGGGAGAGCCTCGAGCCGCTGCACGAGCGCATCACGGCCGCCCTCGAGCCGCTCGATCGCGAGTACGAGGTGCTCTACGTCGACGACGGCAGCACCGACGGCTCGTGGGAGGTCCTCCGGCGCCTCGCGGCCGCCGACGGCCGCGTGCGCCTGGTGCGGCTGCGCCGCAACTTCGGCCAGACCGCGGCCCTGGCGGCCGGTCTCGCGCACTCGCGCCATCCGATCCTGATAACGCTCGACGCCGATCTGCAGAACGACCCGGGCGACATCCCGCGGCTGGTGGCGAAGCTCGAGCAGGGCTACGACGTCGTGTCGGGGTGGCGCCGCGTTCGCCACGATCGGTGGCTGACGCGGACCCTGCCCTCGAGGATCGCGAACTTCCTCATCCGCAAGGTCAGCGGGGTGGAGCTGCACGACTTCGGCTGCACGCTGAAGGCCTGCCGGCGGGAGGTCGCCGGTGACGTGAGCCTGCTCGGCGACATGCACCGGTTCGTGCCCGTCCTCGCCGCCTGGGTGGGGGCGCGCATCGCCGAGCTGGAGGTGACCCATCACGACCGCGCCCACGGGACCTCGAAGTACGGGCTGCTGCGGACGTACAAGGTGCTCATCGACCTCGTCACCCTGAAGTTCATCGGTGATTTCTCGACGCGGCCGAACTACGTGTTCGGCACCTTCGGGCTCCTGAGCCTCGGCCTCGGGCTGGCCTCCCTCGTCGTGGTCGCGTACCGGCTCTTCGTCCTCCGCCGGCTGGAGGCGACGCCCCTCGTCTTCTTCATGGTCGTCTTCTTCCTCACCGGCGTGTTCTCGCTCTTCATCGGGCTGCTCGCCGAGATCGTCATCCGCGGGTTCCACGAGACGCAGCGGAAGCCCACGTACTACGTGCGCGAGACCGTGGGCGTCGCCGCCGCGGCCGACGATGTGCGGGATCGTCGGTAACGTCTTCGCCGCCGGCGACCGGACGCCGGCCCTCGAGGTCCTGCGGCGCATGGCCGGCCGCCTGCGCCACCGCGGCCCCGACGACGAGGGCTTCGTGGTGGCGGGCCGCGGGGGGCTCGGCCTGCGCCGGCTGAGCATCATCGACCTCGCCGGCGGCCGGCAGCCCATGACGGGCGAGACGGGGCGCGCGTGGGTCGTGTGCAACGGAGAGATCTACAACCACCGGGAGCTCACCGAGGAGCTCCGCGCGGCCGGGCACCGCTTCACCACGCGCTCGGACACCGAGGTCATCGTCCACGGGTGGGAGGAGTACGGCCTCGGCGTCCTCGAGCGGCTCGAGGGCATGTTCGCGATCGCGATCTGGGACGAGTCGACCCGCACGCTCATGCTCGCGCGCGACCGGGCCGGCATCAAGCCGCTCTACTACGCGCTGCTCGCCGACCAGCTCGTGTTCGCCTCCGAGCTCGGGGCCATGCTCGAGCATCCCGCCGTCGACCGCGCGCTCGACCTCGCCGGCCTCTCGTGCTATCTCGCGCACGAGTACGTGCCGGCCCCGCGCGCGATCCTGCGCCACGTCCGCAAGCTGCGCGCCGGCCACTGGCTGACGTACACCGACGGGCGCGCGAAGGTCGAGCCGTACTGGGACGTGGCGCCCGGCCCCGCCCGGGCCGTCGGCGCGGGCGAGGCGGTGGCCGAGCTGCGCCGGGCCCTCGACACGGTGGTGCGCCAGCACCTCATCAGCGACGTGCCGCTGGGCGTGTTCCTGTCCGGGGGCATCGACTCCAGCACGGTCGCCGCCTTCGCCGCGCGCCACGTCGGGCGGCTGAAGACGTTCGCCATCGGGTTCGAGGACCGCTCGTTCGACGAGTCCGCCCGCGCGCGCCGCGTGGCGCGCGCGCTCGGCACCGAGCACCACGAGGAGACCGTGGGTCCGCGCGCCGGCCTGGAGCTGATCGCGCGCCTGCCCGACCTGCTCGACGAGCCGCTGGGGGACGCCTCACTGCTCCCGACGTACCTGCTCTCGCGCTTCGCGCGCGCGTCGGTGACCGTCGCGCTGTCGGGGGACGGCGGCGACGAGCTGTTCGCCGGCTACCCGACGTACCCGGCGCACCGCCTCGCCCGCGCGTACGCGCGCGTGCCGGCGCTCGTCCGCGAGCGCGTCGTGCGGCCGCTCGTCGCCCTCCTGCCCGTCTCCGGCGGCGACCTGAGCCTCGACTTCAGGCTGAAGCGCTTCGTGGCCGGCATCGGGCTCGGCGAGGTGGAGCGGCACGCGGCCTGGATGGGATCGTTCACGCCCGCCGAGCAGCGCGAGCTCTTCACGGCCGACACGCTCGCGCGCCTGCCCGCGTCCCCGTCGTACGAGGCCTTCCACGAGATCAGCGCGCCCGCGGCGGCCGCCACGCCGCTGGCCCGGCTGCTCTATCTCGATTTCAAGACCTATCTCGGCGACGGGGTCCTGGCGAAGGTCGACCGCGCGAGCATGGCCTGCTCGCTCGAGGTCCGCGTGCCGCTCCTCGACCGCCGCATCGTCGAGCTGGCGGCGAGCCTGCCCGACGCGCTCAAGCTGCGCGGCTTCACCACGAAGTACCTGCTACGGCGGCTGGCGTCCGAGTTCCTGCCGGGCGACATCGTCCGGCGGGGCAAGAAGGGCTTCGGTGTCCCGCTCGCCCGCTGGTTCCGCCACGACCTCGCCGGCCTGCTCGGCGACGTCCTGAGCCCCGAGCGGCTACGTCGCGAAGGCCTCTTCCGGCCGCACGTCGTCGAGCGGCTCGTCACCGAGCACCGCCAGGGCCGCCACGATCACCGCAAGAAGCTGTACACGCTGCTCGCCTGGGAGCTCTGGGCCGCGCGCTACCGGCCGGCGTGACCGCGCCCGGATGCTAGACTGGCGGGGACGCGTCGCGCGGACACGTCGGGAGGACGGAGTGCACGAGGAGCATCGAGCGGCCGCCGGCGTCCCGGACGAGCGGGTCGCGCTCCGGCGGCGGATCGCCGAGCTGGAGGCGCTCGAGGCCCGGCACCAGGAAGCCGAGGCCAAGCTGGCCCGGCTCGCCAGCTTCCCCGAGCAGAACCCCAACGCCGTCATCGAGACGGACGCCGCCGGCCGCGTGACCTACCTGAACCCCGTCGCCCAGGCGCAGTTCCCCGAGCTGTGGCGAGAGGGGTTCGCCCATCCCATCCTCCGGGGAGTCGAGGCGATCCTGGCGGGGTTCCAGAGCGGCGAGCGGGCGTACGTCGCGCGCGAGATCGAGTCGGGGAACGCGATCTACGAGGAGAAGATCTGCTACACGCGCGAGGATGACGTGGTGCGCCTGCGCGTCTACGTTCACGACATCACGCGGCGCAAGCTCGCGGAAGCGGCCATCCAGAAGCTCGCCAAGCGCGTGGTCTTCGCCCAGGAGGCCGAGCGCCATCGCATCTCGCGGGAGCTCCACGACGAGGCCGGCCAGGCCCTGACCGCGCTGAAGCTCTCGCTCGAGCTCTTGATGGCCGACCTGCCATCGGACACGGACGTCCTGCGCCAGAACCTTCACGAGGCGGTCGCCCTGACCGACACCACCCGCGAGCGCATCCGCTCGCTCGCGCGGGGGCTGCGGCCGCCGGCGCTCGACACGCTGGGGCTGAACCTCACGCTCGAGGCGTTCTGCCGCGACTTCGCCAGGCGGACCCAGCTCGCCGTCCAGTACGAGGGGGCCGAGGTGGAGGGGCTCTCGGACGCGATGACGATCGCGCTCTATCGCGTCCTGCAGGAGGCGCTGACGAACGTGGTGCGCCACGCGCAGGCCACGGGCGTGGAGGTGCGGCTCGTGCACGACGCCCGCACGGTGCAGCTCATCGTCGCCGACAACGGACGGGGGTTCGACGGGAGCATGGAGAGCGCGGTGCCGGGGGGGGAGCTCGCGGGGATCGGGCTTCAGGGCATCCAGGAGCGGCTGGAGCTGTTCGGTGGGCGCCTCGAGGTCGCGTCGTCGCCGGGGCGGGGCACCCGGCTGCTCGTGCACCTCCCGCTCGAGGAGCGCGCGTGATCCGGGTGGTCATCGCCGACGACCACCACCTGGTGCGCGAGGGGATCCGGGCGCTCCTGGAGAAAGCGGACGACATCGAGGTCGTCGGCGAGGCGGCGGACGGCGAGGAGGCGATCGCCCACGTGGAGCGGCTCGTTCCCGACGTGGTGGTCATGGACATCGCCATGCTGCGGCTGAACGGCCTGCAGGCGCTGGAGCGGGTCCGCGCCCTCGGCGTGGCGACCCAGGTCGTGATGCTGTCGATGTACTCCGACGACGCGGTGGTGCGTCAGGCGCTCCAGCACGGCGCCAAGGGCTACGTGCTGAAGGGGTCGGTCTCGGAAGAGCTGCTGCTCGCGATCCGCGCGGCCAGCCGCGGCGCGACGTACCTGAGCCCGACCGTCTCCGACACGATCCTGGGCGACGTGTCGGGCTCGCCGTCCGGCGCCCGGGCGCCGAGCGCGGTCGAGCAGCTCACCCCGCGCGAGCAGGAAATCCTCCAGTGCATCACCAGGGGGTTCACGAACGGCAAGATCGCCGAGGCGATGGGCATCAGCATCAAGACGGTGGAGCGACACCGGACGAATCTCATGGCGAAGCTGGACGCGCACAACCTCGTGGAGCTGATCCGCGTGGCCGTGAAGCAGCGCCTGATCCGTCTCGAGGAGTAAGGCGCGAGCTACGCGCCCAGCGTTCGGAGGATGTCCTCCTTCAGCTGTACCGCCTCGGGGCTCGACAGCTTGCGGGGATGGGGGAACGGCACGTCGACGATGCCCTCGATCCGCGCCGGGCGGGCAGACAGGATCAGGATCCGATCGGCGAGGTGGATGGCCTCCTCCACGTCGTGCGTCACCAGGAGGCAGGTGGGGCGCTCCTGGGCGAGGATGCGCCGCAGCTCGAGACGCATCCGGAAGCGCGTGAGGGCGTCGAGGGCCGCGAGCGGCTCGTCCATGTAGAGGATCTCCGGACGGGGCGCGAGGGCGCGGGCCACCTCGACCCGCTTGAGCATCCCGCCCGAGAGCTCGTGGGGATACGCGTTCTCGAACCCCTCGAGCCCCACCAGGTGCGCGTAATGGTCGGCCAGGCGCCGGCGCTCGGCGATCGGCTGGCCTCTCAGGCCGAACATGACGTTCTGCCGGACGGTCAGCCAGGGGAAGACCGATCCGAGCTGCGAGATCACGATGCCGCGCGGGCTCGGCCCGGTCACCGGGATGCCGTCGATGCTGACCTCACCCTCGTCGGGCCGTTCGAAGCCGGCGATGATGTTGAGCAGCGTGGTCTTGCCGCAGCCCGACGGGCCCACCAGGGCCACGAAGTCGCCGTCCCCGACGGCGAAGTCGATGCCCTCCAGCACCGGGAGCGCGCCCCTCGACGTCCCGAAGGACTTCGCGACGTTCTTGACCCGGATCTTATCGGCCATAGCGCCACCGCACCTCCTTCAGACCCTCGAGCCGCCGGATGAGGCCGTCGAGGAGCAATCCGAAGACGCCGATGAGCACCATGCCGGCCACCACGAGGTCGTACCGGTTCCCGGCGTTGCGCGAGTCCATGATCAGGAAGCCCAGCCCGGAATTGAGCGCGATCATCTCGGCCGCGACGAGGACGAGCCACGCGACACCCAGGCTCACGCGCATGCCGACGATGATGTGGGGCACCGCCGCCGGGAAGACGACGAGGCGGAACAGCGTGAGCCCCGAGACCCCGAAGTTGCGGGCGGCCCGGATGTATTGCTGGTCGATCGTGTGCGCCCCGGTGGTGGCGTTGACGACCATGGGGAAGAACGCCGACAGGAAGATGAGGAACATCGGGGAGAAGTCGCCCACCCCGAACCAGATGATCGCGAGCGGAATCCAGGCGATCGGCGAGATGGGGCGCAGGATCTGGATGAGGGGATTGACCGCCGTGAAGATGCCCTTGAACCATCCCATGCAGATACCGAGCGGGATCGCCAGCGCCGCGGCAATCAGGTAGCCGACGAGCACCCGGTAGAGCGACGAGGTCACGTGCTTGATGAGCAGGCCTTCCCGGGCCAGCTCGACGAGGCCGGCCCCGACCTGCCAGGGCGTGGGCACGATCAGGCTCCGCGTGCTCACCACGGCGAGCCACCACGCGCCGATGAAGAGCGCGATGAGGGGCAGGGGGCCGAGCAGCGTCGATCGCACCGCCGCGGCGGACGGACGCATCATTTCTTGCGGACGGTGACGCGGGTGGCGACGTCGCCGGCGCGGTCGAAGGTGAGGGTGACGGGAAGCGTCGCGCCGGGCCGGGTCGCCGGCTTCCGCCCCATGCACATCAGGTGCAACCCGCCCGGCTTCAGCTCCACGCGGCCGCCCGCCGGCACGTCGATGACGCCGGCGGCGACCGGTCGCATGCCCAGCGCGCCGCTCGCGTCGCGGTGATACTCGTAGAGGTGGAGCATCTCGCACGCCGCCGAGCGGACGGCGACGAGCCGGTCGGGCTCGCTTCCCGCGTTCTGGATCGTCATGTAGAGTTCGCTCGACTCGACCAGGGGCGGCAGCACCGGCGTCCACGAGTCCTCGACGGTGACTCCTGGTCGGCCGCCCGCCGCCACCGTGCGCACGGAGGAGGCCGCGGCGCCCGGCGCCGAGAGCAGCTGCGCGAGGTCCTCGGCCATGGCCCGGGCCTGGGTGCCGTAGGGAAAGACCAGGCGCGTGAAGCCTTCCGCGTCCACGGCGATGACGATGCTCGTGTGGTCGATCGCGTACCCGGAGCCGTCCGTCGCGTCGGTCTTCCGCACGTACACGCCGTAGCGCGCGGCCACGGCGGCGATCTCCTGCGGGGTGCCGGTCATCCCCAGGAACGACGGATGGAAGTGCGTCAGGAAGGCGGTGAGCCGCGGCGGCGCGTCGCGCTCGGGATCGACGGACACCATGACGACCTGCACGCGCCGGGCCTTCTGCGGGCCGAGCTCGCCGAGGGCCTGGGCGATCTCGGTGAGCGTGGTCGGGCAGATGCCCGGGCAGTGGGTGTAGCCGAAGTAGAGCAGCACGAGCTTGCCGCGAAGGGCGCTGAGGCGCTGCCGCTGGCCGGACTGGCTGGTCAGCTCGAAGTCGGGCGCCCGCGTCGGCGACTGGCTGGCGATGCCGTGGAGCTTGGGGGCGCGCTCCTCGGCGCGCCCGGGCGCGGCGACACCGAGCGAGCCCACGAGGACGACCAGCGCGACGAGAAGCCGTCCACCGACCTTCATTTCGTGATGGTGATGTCCACGGGCTTGGCGTTCTTCACGAAGCTCTCGTCCACGTACTTCTCGTAGGGCACGGGCCGCGTGATGATGCCGGCCTCCAGCGAGAGCTGCATGATCTCGTCGAACTCCTTGCGCACGAGCCGGAGGTCGCCGTAGGTGACCCGGTCCGGCGGGTTGCTGAGCACGAAGCGCAGCACGTCGGCCTTCTGATTGAAGAAGCGCGCGCCGGCCGCCACGTCGGCCGCGGTGGACCGGTTGTCCGCCGAGCGATCGATCCAGGTCCCCGAGGCCATCACGTAGTCCACGAGCTGCTGGACCCGGGCGCGCTCGTTGCGGATCAGCTCCTCGCGCACGGTGAGCACGCAGCAGATGTAGTTCGGCCACTCGTTGCGCGTCATGTAGAGCGGCCGCGCGTATCCCGCCTTCTCGGCCACGGCGCCGAACGGCTCGCCCGTCGCGTACGCGCTGACCGCGCCGGCGTAGAGGGCGGCGGGCATGTCGGGCGGGTTCATCTCCACGATCTCCACGTCGCTCATCGCCATGCCGTGCTGCTTGAGGAGTCGCCGCACGAACAGGTAGTCGACGGCGAACCGGCTCGGGATGGCCACCCGCTTGCCCTTGAGGTCCTTCATGCTCTTCGCCGGAGAGTCGGTCTTGACCATCACGACCGCGCCCGATCGATGGCCGAGCGCGACGATCTTCACCGGCACGCCCTTGTCCGCCAGCTCCATGGCGAGGGGGGCGAGGAAGTACGCCGCCTTGATCCGGTTGGCCATCAGCGATTCCTTCAGCTCGGGCCAGCCGCTGAACTTGGCGTACTCCGCGAGTCCCTCGGGCAGGATCTTGCCCGTCTTCGCGGCGTGCTCGATCGCCGAACAGGCGACCGGGAGCGTGAGGTTTCAGGTGACGGGCAGCCCGCCGACCTTCAACGGATCGGCCGCCCCGCTGGCCAGTACGATACCGAGCACCACGGTGGCCGCGCCGCCGATCGCCCAGACGCGCCGGGACCACCAGCGCCGCGACCTCACACGCCCCGTGACTTCGACCGTCGCTGTGCCCATCGAGAGGTCGACTATGCGGGACGCACCCACGGCCCGGTCAATCCGGGAGCGCCCTCACCGGCTATGGGGTCTTGCCCTCACGCCCGGAAACCGGCCACGACGCTCGGGGAGCGGGCCTCGGGTATACTGGCGAGGTCCTCGACCCCGTCGTCTAGCCTGGCCCAGGACGCGACCCTTTCAAGGTCGAGATCGCGGGTTCGAATCCCGCCGGGGTCACCATCGAAACTGGACTGCGCCGGCCAGCAGGTGTCCGAATGATCCCCGCCCGGAGAACTCGTAGACGCGAGCCTCGGGGCGGGGCTTGAACACGATGCGGCCGGCGACGAGGTTGCGGAGGATCTCGCGCGCTTCGGGGACCTCGCGCTGCAGCATCGCTCGCCAGTCGGAGGAGCTCCGCGCCGGCGCGTTCGCGACCGCGAAGCGACGGTACGCGGACCATCGACAGGCGGTCCGGAACCTTCTCACCAAGGAGGACCCGGTAGGCGCGGAAGACCAGCCGGTGAGTACGGCACCGGCGGCCTCGTGACGGGCGCGCCGCGGCGTCCGTGCTCGACTACCGTCATGTCGCCGTGTCCAGAAACTCGCGCGGGCTTGCGATCAGAATGCCCCGGAACCGTTTGAGCCTGAGAAGGTGTTGATCGCCCGTAACGATCACGTCGGCCCTGGCCGCGAGGGCACATTCCAGGATACGGTTGTCGGGCTCGTCCTCGCGCACGACGTTGACCGACTCCGCGGCGGTGACCACGACGGCAAAGCTGCGAATGGCCCGCGCCGCTTCGTGGGCACGCGTCACCGTCCAGCGAAACTTTCGGAGCAAGACACCCTCGATCTCTTCGAGGATCGGCGGCGAGATGAATACTTCGATAATCCCGGCGCGGCCGAGGGCGAGGACCTCGTCGGCGGTGCCGGCAAAGTTCAAGGCGGAGATGTAGATGTTGGTGTCGGCAACGACCCGGGGCAGACTACCGGCCGCGGCGGAACTCCTGGACGGAACGCCCGACGGCGGCCTCAGTCATCCCGAGTTTGCGTGAACGACTCGCGCCGTAGCGCTGGAGACCACGCCACCGGCGTTCCTCGACGTAGCGGCGGAGGGCCTCACGGAAGAGTTCGCTCTTCGTGCGACCTTCCTGTTTGGCGACACGCTCCGCCTCACGGAATAAGTCCGGGGGCAGCGAGAGCGAGAGAATTCGTGTCGTGCGCATGCCGTTGCTCCAGTTAATACTCAGTAATACGCTAGCCCCTGGCTGTCAAGCACGCAAAATATCACACAAAGGGATCGATGCTCCTTGCTACGGAGGGGTCGCCAATGAGGTCTGAGCGCACCAACAAGGCCAGAAGGCCGCGCTCAGGACGCGCTGCTGACAGGAAGCCGAACGCGAAAGTGGTACTCGTCGCCGCGCTCGTGTCCTGTCCCTGAAGAAAATGGAATAACTCGCACACCGCGCACGTTCGCTCTACAAGGGGGAAGAGCATGCGCGTCAGCCGGCGAATGCGCTTACGCGGCAAAGTGCGTGACCGCGCGAGCTTGATGACGTGGTGGGCCGCCGGAGCCGCTACCGTACTCCAGTTTTCCGTTGCCGTCATTTCGGGGGGAGACGTCAGCCAGGAGGGCGTGACCCTCCTCGGGGCGGCCGGGCCTGGAGGCCGCCCCGGCGGGAATACTTCCCCGTCAGCTCGTATCTTTCTATACAGGTGATGGTGCCCGTGGAGCCCGACGAGCGAAGCGAGAAGGTCCTGCGGTTCGAGGAACACGTCCTCGCCTACCTGAGCGACATCTATCGCGCGGCCCTTCGCCTCACGGGCCAAGCCGCCGACGCCGAAGATCTGGTGCAGGAGACCTGCCTCCGTGCCTTCAGATCGCTGGAGCAGCTGAGAAACCCCGGCGCCGCCAGAGCGTGGCTCTTCGCGATTCTCCGGTCCGTCTTTCTGCGCCAGGTCGAACGCGAGCCGCGCGGACGCGCCCGCCTGAGCCTGGACGACATCGATGGCTCCCTGCTCACGGCCAGCGAGGTTCTGCACGACGCCTACGAACGAGTGCTTCCCCCGGAGCAACTCCTTCGGCAGGAGGCCCGCCAGGCCATCCTGAGGCTTCCATTGCCCTACCGCGAGGCCATCATCCTCGCGCACATCGGCGGCTTCTCGTACCGCGAGATCGCGCGGCTGCTGGCGATTCCCACGGGCACCGTCATGTCGCGACTGTTCCGGGGGCGCCGCCTGCTGCGGACCTACCTTGGACAAAGCCCGAGCCATCTGGAGTCATCCCGATGATCTGCCACGAGTTCTTGCGCGCCGTCGACGCCTATCTGGACGACGAGCTGTCCGTCATGCAAGCCCTGCGCATGCACGGGCACCTCGTGTCCTGCGAACCCTGCCGCCGGGTGATGGAATCCGAGGCCCGGCTGCACGCCCTGCTGTCCGATGCGGCGACCGGTGACGAGCCTCCGTCCTCGCTCCGGGATCGGATCCTCCAGCGGGTGATCTCCGAAGAGGCGAGTGTCTTCGGCGTCCGATCCAGACCTCGCTCGCTCGGCAGGGTGGGGGGCTGGCTGGTCGGTGCCGCCATGGCCGGTCTGGTCGTACTGGTCTCGTTGATCCCCGGGAACCAGAGGCCCGCAGCCCTGACACCCCTCGCCGCCGAGGTGGCGGCGAAGCATCTCCTGTACAGCGCGGGGTCGGCCTCGGAGCTACCCGCCTCCGAGCCATCCCAGCTCGCCCAGTGGCTCGAGGATCGCGTCGGCTTCCCCGTGAGCTTGCCCCACCTGGGCGCCGATCAACGCCTGGTCGGGGGTCGGGCCTCCTCGGTCGCCGATGCTCCGGCGGCGTATCTCCTCTATGAATCGCGGGGCCGCCGGATCTCCTTGTTCGTCACGCGGCCCGTGCCCGCCGCGGGCCGTGGCGCGTCTGAGCGCGTGGTTCAGGGCGTCGACGTGCACGCCTCCGTCCTCGAGGGCATCCACCTCATGTGGTGGGCGGACAAAGAGGACGGCCAGCTCTACGTGGTCGCGTCGAGCGGCGGAGCGAGCGAGCTCATGGATTTCGCCCGGCTGTGCATCCAGAGCGAGCACGCGGGGCAGCCGAGCACGCCGCATTGGCAGCCGGTAGCTCCGACCCAGGGGACACACCTCGAGGGTGAGCGACCGCAGCGGCTTTCATGACCCGTCAGCCAAACCGACCTGAATGTGAGGGCGATCAACAATGAGAACCCGGTTCCTGGTGTTCGTGGCGGCTACCGTGCTTCTCGCGTTGGCGCCGCCCCCGGCGGATGCGACCTTCCACCTGAACCAGATCGAGCAGGTCATCGGCGGCGTCAGTGGTGACACAACGGCGCAGGCGATCCAGCTGCGCATGCGGGTCAATGGCCAGGGGGGCGTCAGCCAGGGGCGGCTGGTGGTGCGCGATGCGACGGGTCGAAATGCCGTGGTGGTGATCGACTTCACCACGGATGTCACCCCTGAGCTGCAGGGCGAAACCATCCTGATCGCGAGTCCGGGGTTCGCGGCCCACACGAGTCCCGCGGTCGTCCCTGATTTCACGCTCGTGAATCTGATTCCCGCCTCCTACCTGGCCGCGGGCAGCCTCACCTTCGAGAGCGATGGGGGCACCGTGCTCTGGAGGCTCTCGTGGGGCGGCACGGCCTACACCGGGCCGAACCGTGGGGCGCTTTTCAACGATCGCAACGGCAACTTCGGGCCGCCGTTCGATGGCCCGCTGCCGTCGACGGGGACGGAGGCGCTGCTTTTCCAAGGCCCGGCGTCGGCCGGGAGTACGAGCAACGCGACCGACTACGCCGTCACCGGCGGCGCGGGGGTGTTCACCAACAGCGCCGGGCATAGCTTCGCCGTGACGCCGTGAGCCGGGGGCGCTCCGCCACGCCCGGTGACCCGGTTCGCTGACCGGGAAAGCCCAGAGTACGGAGGCGCGGATCGCCGCATCGCGAAGATCGTGGAGAAAATGGGTCCATATCGGGACTCCCGGTTCAGGGAACTCGGGCCCCAGGGCGGCCGTACTCGACGGCCGCACGACGCGGGCCGCGAGTGCGGCGGGAGAGAGGGACGATACGTTGCGCCGAGAAAGCATGCCCGCCGCGATATCGCGATCGCGCGACAGTATGCCGATTCTGCTCGCCGTCTTGCTGTCGTGGCTCCTGGGGCCCGTGAGTGAGGCCCACGCCGTGCCGAGCTTTGCACGGCAAACGGGCCAGGCGTGCACTGTGTGCCACACGACGTTTCCGGAGCTGACGCCCTACGGGCGGCTCTTCAAGCTTCAGGGCTACGTCCTCAGCGGCGGCGGTCCGTGGATCCCTCCGGTGGCGGGCATGGCCCAGGCCGCGTTGACCCACACGGACCGGGCGCAGCCCGGAGGCGTGGCCCCGGGGTTCGGAAGCAACGACGAGCTCACGCTGCAGGAGGCGAGCCTGTTCTACGCCGGCAAGATCGCGTGGAAGATCGGCGCCTTCGTCCAGGGCACCTACGACGGCGTGGCGGACCACTGGGCCATCGACAACACGGACGTCCGATTCGCGGATACCGTCTCACTCGGCGGCAAGTCCCTGACGTTCGGGGTCACCCTGAACAACAACCCGACCGTGCAGGACGTGTGGAACACGACGCCGGCCTGGCGGTTCCCCTATCAGACCTCGAGCGTCGCGCCCGCGCCGGCCGCTGCCACCATGCTCGAGGGGGGCTTCGCGCAGCAGGTCGCCGGGCTCGGCGCGTACGTCTTCTGGAACAACCTCCTCTACGTGGAAGTCACGCCTTACCGGTCGCTCTCACGTGACACGCAACGCAGTTTCGGGATCAACACGGACGGCGAGAACACGATCCGCGGGTTCGCTCCATACTGGCGGATCGCGCTGGACCACAACCGGGGGAGACACTCCGCGTCGATCGGCACCTACGGGATGGTGGCGAACACGTTCCCCGGGCAAGAGCGCGGCGCCGGCACCGATCGACTCACCGATCTCGCCGTGGATGGGCAGTATCAGTACCTGGGAGCCGAGCACGTCGTGACGCTCCAGGCGAGCTGGATCCACGAGAATCAGAGCCGGCCGGCCAGTCAAGCGCTCGGGGTATCCGCGAATCGCTCGGACACGCTCCAGAGCCTCACTGCCGCCGCGTCGTATCTCTACGACCGCACGTACCGGCTCACCCTCAGCTACTTCGACATCCACGGCGGCAGAGACACGGGGCTGTATCAGCCCGGCTCCGTCGGAGGAAGCCGAACGGGTAGTCCGGACAGCGACGGGTTCATCTTCCAGCTCGACTACTTGCCGTTCAACAAGAAGCCCCTGCCGTTCTATCCGTGGCTCAACGTGAAGTTCTCGGTTCAGTACATTCTGTACGATCGGTTCAATGGCGCGCACCACGACTACGACGGCTCGGGCCGCGACGCTTCGAACAACAATACGCTGAACATCTTCGCCTGGGCCGCGTTCTAGGGGCACCACGTCCGACGAGCAGGACGGGCTGCCGGGCCGCTCGAACCCTCGTCACCGACTACCCGCCGGCGCACGTCTCGGTCAAAGCCCGCCGGGGTCACCATCACCTCGCCAGGTACTGCGCGATCGCGTCCGCCGCGGTCGCCACACCGTTGTAGCCCTGCAGGTCTTTCTGGAGCCGGGCGGCGCCCGCCCGGTACGCCTCCCGGCCCTCGACCATGCGCCGGATGGCGTCACGCAAGAGGGCGGGATCGCGCGCGACCTCGCGCATGACGAGGAAGATCGCCGCGCCGTGCTCCTCGAGCGCGGCGCCGAGGAGCTCCTGCTCGAAGTGGGTCGCGATCACGATCGACGGCTTGCCCGCGGCGAGGGTCTGGTACACCGTCCCCGCCCCGCCGTGGTGGATGACGAACTCCGCGAGCTCCGCGCTCAGATCTCCCGGGAGGAACTTCGCCACGTGGACGTTCTCTGGCACCTCTGCCGGCGCCAGGTCCAGCTGGCCGCCCGTGCTCATCAGCACCTCGAACGGGGTGCCGCCGAGGGCGCGCAGCAGGTAGCGGAACAGGTCGGGGTGACCGGTGCTGCCGAGCGTCACGTACACGATGGGTTTCCCGCGCAGGCCCTCGACCCACGCGGGCAGCGCCACCGGTGGTGACCACTGGATCGGCCCGACCATCCGGAAATTCTCCGGCAGCCCGGCCATCGGGCTCAGGAGCTCGGTGTCGAGGACGAGGGTGAGCTCTCCGGTGATCAGGTCCCAGATCTGCCGTCGCGGCGGCAGCCCGTATCGCCGGAACGCGCGCGCGAACGGACGGATCTTGTGGCGGAGCACGAGCCGGAAGAGCGGAGGCATCAGGAGGTCGGCGCCACGGCGCCCGACCAGCCGTCGCAGGACGTCGTAGGCGGCATAGTTCCGGAACCCGCGATACGGCCTCGCCGCATACGGATAGAGCCAGCGCCCGTTGACGAGCGAGACCACCGGGATCCCGCGCAGGCGCGCCGAGAGGAACATCGTCGGCCGGAAGTCGACGACGACGGCGTCCGGTCGCACCCGGTCCAGGAGCGCCAGCTCGGCGGCGAGGTTCGCGTCGATGTCCGCCCGGTCCGGGACCTTGCGGATCGTGCGGAGGATCTCGAGCCCCTCCGCGAGGTCGAAGTCCGGCAGCGGGTGGATCTCGAACTCGCCGGGGCGCACCACGGTGGGGTCGTCGAGGTACCTGGACACGCCGGCGAAGGCGATGCGGTGCCCGCGCCGCGCGAGCTCGCGAGCCAGGATCACGCTGCGGCCGACGTGCGCCAGGACCTGGGACGAGGGCGCGAAGAGAAGGCGGCCCGGTCGCGTCTCCACCCGCGCTACCGTAGCACGGAGCCGAGGGCCCGCCGCAGGAGCCCCTTCGCGGCGTTGATGCGCGACTTCACCGTGCCCAGGGGCACCTCCAGCAGGTCGGCGATCTCCTGGTACGCGAGCCCCTCGACGCTGCTCAGCACGATGACGATCCGGTAGTGCGGGGGGAGGGCGTCGACGGCGGCGCGCACGAGCCTCTGACGCTGCTCGGCCTCCACGCGTGAGGCCGGGTCCGCCTCGGCCGCCGCCGCGGCGAGGACGTCCGGCGGAACGACCCGGCGGCCCCGCCGGCGCAGATGAGTGAGGCACAGGTTCATCGTGATCCGGTAGAGCCAGGTGTGCAGGGACGCCTCACCGCGGAAGCGGGGCAGGGCCCGGTAGGCGCGCACGAAGACTTCCTGGGCGATCTCCTCCGCCGCTACCGCGTCCCCGACGATGCGCCAGGCCAGGCGGTCGATGCGCGCGTGGTACCGGTCCATGAGCGCTTCGAAGGCCATCTCATCGCCTGCGAGGAACCGTTGCACGAGCGCGCGATCGTCATCCTCGTCAACGCTTGGCATCCGCGAGTTCCACGCGGCGGCCATCCTTCAGCTTGGCCCGGCCCTCGTTGACCACCAGGTCTTCGGGATTCAGGCCCGACACGACCTCCACGAGGTCCTCGCTCTGGAGCCCCGTCTTGATCTTCTTCCTGACCGCCCTGCGGTCCTCGACCACGAACACGTACTCGTCGTCACCCTGCTGGAGAATGACCGACAGCGGCAGCGTCCACGCGCCGCCCTTCCTGGCGACGACGAACTTGGCGCTGCCGGTCATGCCGACCTTGAGGCGGGCGTTGGCCTCGCCCACGGTGAGCTTGACCGCGTACCGCACCCGCGAGGCGGCGTCCGGCGTCGACACCACCGCGATCTCGTGGGCCGTGGCCGGAAAGGTCCTCTGCGGCAAGGCGTCGACCTGGACCGTCGCCGGCTGGCCGACGCGGACCTTCGCGATGTCCGCCTGGTCCACGTCGGCGCGGAACTCCGTCGAGTCCAGCTCGGTCAGCTCGGCGACGGCCGGTGGCTGCGCCCCGCCGGGACCGCCGGCGGCGGCCACGATGCTGCCCGCCTCCACGAGCTTGCGCGTGACGATGCCGCTGATCGGCGAAGGGACGGACGTGTGCGCGCGCTTCACGTCGAGCAGGGCGATGGCCGCCTTGAACTGCGAGATCTGCGCGCGGTGCGTGTCAACCTGCCGCTCGGTGCTCTCGACCTCCTGCCGCGCCGCGAAGCCCTTCTCGTACAGGCGCCGGAGCCGCTGGAGATTGACCTCCGCCCCCGCCAGATTCGTCTCGGCCAGCGCGAGATTCGCCTGGTTCTGGCTCAGCTGGGCGACCAGCTCCGAGTCGTCGATCTTCGCCAGGAGCTGGCCCCGCTGGACGTGGTTGCCCTCCTCGAAGTGCGTCGACGCGATCCGCGAGCCCGGCTCGACGGTCACGAGCACCGTCCGCACCGCCGCCACCGCGCCGGTGGCGGTGACCGCGTCCTCGATCGGCCGTCTCGTCAGCTTGACCACCGTGACCTTCTCGGGCTCCTCCCGGCGCAGGTAGCCGTACGCTCCCACGGCCCCGGCCAGCAGGGCCACGACGCCGATCGAGATCTTGACCGTGCGGGGCATGGCTCAGTCGTGCCGGAGCGCTTCGATCGGATCCAGGTGCGCCGCTCGATAGGCCGGGTAGGCGCCGAAGAACGTCCCCACCGCGATCGAGAAGCCCAGGGCCAGGCCGACGGCTGTCAGGGAGACGCTGAGCACGAAGCTGGGGTACACCTTCGAGGCGACCAGCGCGCCCAGGTACGAGAGCGCCGTCCCGAAGCAGCCCCCGAGGAAGGACAGCACGATCGCCTCGCTGAGGAACTGCACCAGGATGTCGGGCTCGCGCGCCCCCAGGGCCTTGCGCAAGCCGATCTCCCGCGTGCGCTCGATGACCGACACGATCATGATGTTCATGATCCCGATCCCTCCGACGAGCAGCGAGACGCCGGCCACGCTGCCGAGCATGGCCGTGAAGATGAGGCTGATCGACTGGACCGTCTCCAGGGTCTCGCCCTGGCTCCTCACGTTGTACTGGTCCGGAAGCAGTGTCTGGCCGAGGATACGCCGAGCTTCGGCCATGGCCGCGGGAATGTCGTCCGGCTTCGGCACGGCGACGAAGATGAACGAGAGCGTCGTGGTGCCGAAGAGCCGCTGGGCCATCGTGAGCGGGATGAAGACCTGGTTGTCCAGGTCGAGGTCGAACAGCTGCCCCTTGCTCTCCATGACGCCGGTCACGCGCAGCTTCTCCCCCGCGATGACGATCTCCCGCCCCAGGGCATCGCCGCCGGCGAACAGGGCGGTCTCGACGGACTGCCCGAGCACGGCGACGGGCCGGACGCTGTCGACGTCGCTCTTCCTGAAGTACGTGCCCCGGGCGGGGCGCCAGTTCCGCGCCTCCTGGAAGTTGGGCAGCGTGCCGCTGACCACCACGCCGGACTTCGCCTCGCGGCCGTGGCGGACCGTGGCGGCGTTGTTGAGCACCGGCGAGACGACGACGTGGAACGCCGTCTCCCTCTGCAGGCGCTCGGCGTGGGACATCTGGAGCCGGCTGATCGAGGCCGTCCCGCTGAGCGCCGCGCCCTTCTGCCGCGCCGGCGCGACCAGGTAGAGGTTCGAGCCGAGACCCTCCACCAGCTTCGTCACCTCGCGGCTCGCCCCGATCGAGATCGAGATGAGCAGGATGATCGCGGCGGATCCGATCGCGACGCCCAGGGTCGTCAGCGTGGAGCGGAGCTTGTTGGCCGCGACGGCCTCGAAGGAGACCTGGGCGTACTCGAGCGGGGTCATGGCTGCATCTCGCCGGCCACCGCGCCGACCAGCTCGTTCGCGGACCGGCGCGCGACGACCACCTCGTCGCGGATCAACACGCCGTCCAGCAAGTGGAAGATGCGTTCCGCGTGCTCGGCGAGCTCGCGGTTGTGCGTCACCATGATGATCGTCTTGCCCTCGCGGTTCAGGCGCTCGAGCAGGGCCGTGATCTCGAGCCCCGAGCGGGAGTCGAGGTTGCCCGTCGGCTCGTCGGCGAGCAGGATCTGCGGATCGTTCGCCAGCGCCCGGGCGATGGCGACCCGCTGCTGCTGGCCCCCGGACATCTGGTTCGGCCGGTGCTTCATCCGGTCTTGCAATCCCACGTAGCTCAGCAGCTCCTCGGCCCGGGGTCGCCGCTTGTCGTGGGGGTAGCCGCTGTACACGAACGGCAGCATGACGTTGGACAGCGCCGTCGCGCGGGACAGCAGGTGAAAGGTCTGGAACACGAAGCCGATCTTGCGGCTGCGGAGGTGCGCGAGGTCGGCGCGGCTCATGCGGGAGACGTCGACGCCGTCGATCTCCAGCGTGCCCTCGTCGGGCCGGTCCAGGCAGCCGAGCAGGTTCAGGAGCGTCGACTTGCCGCAGCCGGACGGCCCCATGATCGCGACGAAGGCCCCGGCCTCGACGGTGAGCGACAGACGGCGGAGCGCCGGGACCTCGAGCCCCTCGAGGTGGTACGTCTTGACGAGGTCCTTGACCCTTACCATCGGCCCTTGCCGACCAGGAACTCCCATCGCGTCCGTCCGAGCTCGGTGAGGCGGCCGTTGAGCTTGGCGAAGGGGATCAGCCCGCCCTGATAGTCGCCCGGGCGCACGCCGCGGTTGTCGCCGAGGACGAAGTAGTGCGCGGCGGGCACCGTCGTGGCGGCGACGTCCCAGTGACCGCGACCGACGCGATACGGCTCGTCGAGGGCGCGCCCGTTCAGGACCACCGCGCCGTCCCGCACCCCCACGGTGTCGCCGGGCACGCCGATGACGCGCCCGATGAACCGGGTCCGGCGCTGCACGATCGAGGACCAGAAGCCCCGCTCCCCGCCCGCGGGCACGTGGGCCACGATCTCGCCGCGGCGGGGAGCCCGGACCAGGTAGGTGAGCTTGTCGAAGGGCAGCGTCACCAGCTCGCGCCGCACGACGACGGGCGTGACCGTGGGCTCCATGGCCTCGAGGGCCGGCCCAGGCACGAGCGCCCGCTCGACGAGCGCGGAGCGCTCGCCCCACGCCAGCGCCGCGTACAGGATCACCGCCGCGAGCAGCATCCGCACGAGCGGTCCGCCCGATCGGCCGCTCCAGATCCGCACGGCGTCCAGCTTGAGGAGCAGCCCCCAGAGCAGCAGCAGGAACGCGACCGCGATGCCGAGGAGCACCCAGCCGCCGTCGAGATCGCGCCACGAGGCCAGCGGGATCACCAGCAGGGCGGCCAGCGCCAGGACGCTGAGGATGATGCTCGGGATCTGCGTGTGCCCCCAGAGGGCGAACAGCTCGGGCCAGCGCGCCTCGCGCGGGCCGGTCACGCGCGCCCCGACGCACACCAGCGTCACGACGAGCGCCGTCCACGCCAGCGCGACGAGGCCGTTGCCGATCAGGCAGGCGACGGGGCCTCCGAGGGGCGCGAAGAGGAGCTCGCTGAGCAGCAGCGTCCGCGTGTAGTAGCCCGCCACCCCCAGCACCGCGGAGCTCGTGAGGGACCGACGCGCCAGGATCACCTCCAGCGCGTCCCAGGGCTCCACCATCAGCGCCTTGACGCTCGCGGCCACGCCGATCATCCGGCCCGCCGCCTGGTCAGAACAGCCCGAAGGAGAGCGCCAGGGCGAGGGCTTGCTCCTCCAGGCCGCTGAGGCGGAACGCCTCGGCGAGGGACAGCACGGCGAGGAGGGCGGCGCCCAGCACGGGCAGCCGGCTCGCCGGGAACTCCCACCAGGCGACCCGGGACGGCCGGCGCCTGATGCGCGCCTTGGCCCGCGCCAGCGCCCCCGCGCGCTCCACCGCCGTCCGCGGCGGCGTCGCCAGCGCGTCGCCGAGGAGCGCGCTGAGCCGGCGCAGGTCCTCCAGCTCGCGGCGACAGCCCTTGCAGCCGCCGAGGTGCGCCTGGACCCGCGCGGCGGCGGGGGTGTCCAGCCCGCCGTCGGCGTAGAGGCTCAGCGACGCCGCATCGAGGCCGCACCCCGACCGCGGGCGCCGGCGCGCAAACATCACGACTAGAGATCGACCCGGTACTTCGCCAGCAAGGCGCCGGTGGCCTGCTCGAACAGGACGAAGACCTTGTTGTAGTCGATGATGGCTCTCCACTCGTCCTGCTCGGACGTGACCAGATCCCGCTGCGCCTCGATCACCTCGCTCACGGACGCCAGCCCGAGCTGGAACTTCTCCCGCGTCACGTCGAGCCGCTGCTGCACCTGCTCGCGGACCGCCCGGGCGACCTGGATCACGTTGAACGTCGACTGGAGCTGGGCGCCCAGGCCCTCGACCCCGATCGCGATCGCGCGCTCGACGTTCTTCGCCACGAGCTCGGATCGCCGCTTCTCCAGCTCGGCCTTCTCGAGCTGGCTCTGGGCCGCGACGTTGCCGAGGGGGAAGCTCAGGTTGAAGCCGACCTTCCAGGTGGGGAAATCGGCCGACAGGAGGTTGTGGACGGCCGTCCAGTACCCACCGGCGGCGCGGGGGGGCGCACTGGCGCTGGTGATGGTGACGTCTCGGGTGATCGAGATGTTGTTGATGATCGGAATGGTCACCGTCGCCGTCTGGCTCTGCGGGACCGGGGTGCCCGAGAGGCCGGTCAATCCATAGCTGCTGAAGAAGTTCAGCTGGGGCAGGACCTGGTTCTTCGCGAAGAGCAGCGCCAGCTCCTTGTTCTTGAGGTCGAGCTCGGCCTGGGACAGCTCGGGCCGATGCGACAGCGCGTCCTTCACGGCTTGCGCGACGTCGACGTTCCGCGCCTCCGGCGACGGCTCGTCGAGGGCGACCAGCGACGGGGCGTCCTCGGGCGCGAAGTTGAGCAGGTCACGCAGCCGGCGCTCGGCCTCCTGGCGCATGTTCTTGGCGACCACCAGGTCGGCGTCGCGCTGGAGGACCGAGGTCCTGGCCTGGAGCAGCGCGGTCTCGGCGAGGATCCCTTCGGACACGAGCTCCTCGGTCCGCCTGGCCAGCTGACGGGTGAGCTCGAGCGCGCGCCCGCGGATCTCGAGATTCTTCGACGCCATCGCGAGATCCCAGTAGGTGTTCTCCGCCTCGGCGAGCACGCTGGAGACCCGGGCCTGGAGCTGGTAGTGCGCGATCCTCACCTGGTTGCCGGCCACCTTGATCCGCCACGTGTTGACGGCCGGTCCGAAGCCCTTGAGCAGCGGCTGGGTGAGACCGAACACGACGCTGCTCTGGAACTGGGGATTCAGCGTGAAGAACGACGAGTTGCTGAGCACCCGGTTGCTCACGTAGTCGACCGACGCGGTGGCGCCGCTGACGAGCCGGTTCCGGATCCCGGCGCTCCACGCGGTCGTGCCGAGGAAGGGCGAGTCGGACCCCGCCAGCGACGAGCCCGCGAGGCTCTTGCTCTCCGCCATGCTCGCTTCCATGGAGATGAAGGGATGGAACGCCGCCCGCTCGGTCGGGAGCTCCCGCTCCGCGAGCTTGCCGGCGAAGCGCTCGACCTTGAGGTCCCGGCTGTTGAGCAGGGCCAGGAAGGCCACGTCGTCCCGGGTGAGCGGCAGCGTCACGGCCGGGGCCGGGGACGAGTCCTGCGCGTGCACGGAGGGCACGAGGCACAGCGCGACGGCCCAGGCGACCGCGACCAGCCTGCAGGACATCCGCCAGGGCGGTGCCGTCATCGTTGTGTCCTCCTCCTCCCACTTGGACTTCGCCGCCGCCGCTCGGGTTCGCATGCGCCGGGAGACGGGCCGACGGGCCGACGCCCCTCCGCACCTGGGAAGGGTCCCACATCTCGGGACCTGTCACTATGGCGGGGTCGTTCGATCGTTGTCAAGCCAACGACGCCCGCGGTAGCGCCTCGGGCGCCGCCCGACTTTGCTACCATTCCCCCTCTGCGATGGTTCACTCCGCGCGAGGCGCCGGTACCATCGAATGCTCGCCCTGAGCAGGCTCTGCCTGCTGGCGGCGCTCGCGCTCTGCCTGGCGGCATGCGCCCGCCCGCGGCCCGACCTCTGGGCGAAGCAGGCCGAGGCGGCGAGCGTCGCCTACGAGCAGGCCCGCTATGCCGACGCGGACGCCGCCCTGCGCTCGGCGCTCCGTGAGGCGGAGCGCTTCGGGCCCGACGATCCCCGCGTGGCCAGCACGCTGAAGAGCCTGGCCACCCTCTATTACAGCGAAGGGCGGTACGACGAGGCCGCGCCGCTGCAGCGGCGCGCCCAGGCCATCGACGAGGAGGTCCGGCGGGCCAAGGAGGCGAGCGTGCCCGACATGCTCAGCAGCCTGGCGGCGCTCTACGTGCGCCAGGGCCGCTACGCCGACGCCGAGCGCATCTTCAAGCGCGCCGTCATCGAATGGGAGCGGGCGCTGGGTCCGGACCATGCGCGGGTCGCCGGCGCGTTGAACGTCGTGGCCGAGGTCTACCGCGTCCAGGGCAAGGATGCGGACGCTGCCGCCCTGTTCGAGCGCGCCCTCGGCATTCTCGAGCGCGCGTTCGGCCCTGACTCTCCCGGCCTGGCGAAGAATCTCCAGAGCCTGGCCCGGGTCGACGTGCGCCTGGGGAAGTACCAGGAGGCGGAGGCGCTGTTCAAGCGCCTCCTCGCCATCCGCGAGCGCGCGCTCGGCCCCGACGACCCGGGCCTCGCCGAGACGCTCGAGGACTACGCGAGCCTGCTCCGGAAGATGGACCGCGCCGCCGAGGCGGGCGAGCTGGACGCGCGCGCGAAGGCCGTGCGCACGAGGTAGGTCGGCGAACGAGGCTCGGCGGAGCGGCCCGCTACGGGGCGTCGGGAAGGATCGCGGCCGGCCGCAGGGCCCTGAGATCGGGCGCCGGCACGTACACGGTATCCCAGCACGTGGTCGCGACCACCGTGGTGCCCAGGTTGTCCAGCCACTCGCCACCGGTCGCATGCCCGAGCGTCGCGATCCAGACGGGTAGTCGCACCAGGGAGCCGCCCACGGAGCCGATCCAGAATCCGATGATGTCCCCGGCCAGGCACGCGCCCATCAAGGGGGGGAAGGCCAGGCGGGTCGCGATCGCCCGCGGGTCGTTGACCGATTCGTCGGGCGACCTGACCTCGGGCCCGGGGGCGACCGCCTGGGTTTCGGGCACCGGGAACAGCGAGAGGCCCCTGATGGGCTGCTCACCGTGGCTCGGGCGGGCCAGCGTGGCGTCGACGAGAAGCGCCGCCAGCGCGAGGAGGGCTCCGAGTGTCGTGTTTCTTGACGTTCGCGTTCTCATGTCCCGGCGCGCGAGGCCCCTTGTAACACGATCCGATGGACATCGCCAGCGCCGGCCCTTGACATGCCGGCCGACGCAGGGCTAAGTACCTCGGCGGACCGAACACGGCTCGCTGCATCGCACCCAGGCTGTGGAGGACACCAGTGGGAGGAGTGACCTGGCGGCTTGCGTGTCTGATGGCGCTCGTGGCAGGGGCGCTCTCGCTCGGCGTTTCGGGCGAGGCGTTCGGGGAGCGGAAGACCCCGAGGTTGCTCTGGGGTGAAGGGACGCCGCGATACCTGAAGATCCCGGGAGGCGACCTGCACGAAGCCCTGCGCCAGTCCGCCGCCGGGGCCAACGTCCCCCTCTGGAGCGGCAGCTTCACGTTCCAGGGGACCACGTTCCCCTACACCATGGTCGGCACGGATCCGAGCGCGGGATCCGCGACGTCGAGCGTGCCGGTCGTGATCATTCCGGTCAAGTTCAGCTTCGCGGACGGCACCACGCTCTCGGCGACCGATCCGGTCTGCGACGGCACCGACAGCGCGGTGACCCTGACGCAGAACTCCCCGGTCTTCCAGGACGTCGCGTTCGCGCCCGGCGGGACGTATGTCGGCACGACGCAGTACGTCGACGCGTTCCAGCGGGCCAACTTCTGGAACGCGGTGTCGACGGCGTCGCCGGACTACCACGTGCGGCTGGGGCCGATGACGGTGGCGGCCACGCAGGCGGTGAGGATCTCTCGCCTGGTGGGCGCGACCTTGACGGGGCCGTGCGCAAAGATCGGCACGGTGAACATCACCGCCTTCGACATCTGGGCGAAGCAGACGATCAAGGCGCTGAACGTCCCGGCCACCAGCCTGCCGCTCTTCCTCTCGTACAACACCTTCTGGACGCAGGGGGGCTGCTGCATCCTCGGCTACCACAGCGCGACGAGCAACAGCCAGACCTACTCGGTGGCCGCGTTCAGCGATCCCGGCGTCTTCAACGTGCCGATCCAGGACATCCACGCGTTGAGCCACGAGATCGGCGAGTGGATGGACGATCCGCTCATCAACAACGCGACGCCGGGGTGGCTGGCCGGCCAGGCGTCGGTGTGCCAGAAGAACCTCGAGGTCGGCGATCCCGTGACCGGCATCGCCTTCACGGTGGCGCTGAACAACTTCACGTACCATCCCGAGGACCTGGTCTTTCTCTCGTGGTTCGCCCGCGAGAGCCCCTCGAGCGCGGTCAACGGCTGGTACACTTTCCTGAACACCTTCGCCACGCCGCCCGCGGTGTGCCACTGACGGGCTGATCGGGACGGAAGGCACGGGGCCGCCCTACGGCACGGGGGCGGCCCCCTCGCAGCCAGGGCGTCCGCCGCGTGTGGTCCCGCGGCGGCGGATCGTCGACCGGGCGGGGCCACGACCATGGAGGGTCAAACATCATGCGGAAGCTCACCGGATGGACAGCGGTGGCCACGACCGGGCTCCTCGTCGCGAGCGTCTCGCTCGTCTCGGCTCAGGACGTGAGCCGTCAGCTCGCGCAACGGACACGCGGTGAGGGAGCGCCCCGGCTGCAGCACGCGAAAGAGGGCGCGCAGAAGGGCGCGCAGGAGTGGACCCAGGCGTGGGAGGCGCTCTCGCCCTCGCAGCAGCAGGCCGTGGCCGACAGCATCCACAACACGGCCGAGGGTCTGAAGAACGCGACGCCGCAGCAGAAGCAGGCGATGGCCCAGGACGCCAAGAAGGCCGTCGCCGCCGGCAAGAGCATGTCCTCCGCCCAGAAGCAGCAGACGAAAGACAACGTCCTCAAGGAGATGGAGTCCCTCAAGGGACTGACACCCGAGCAGAAACAGCAGGCGCTGAGCGGCATGGCCAACACCATCGAGAAGATCCAGGGCATGACGCCTCAGCAGAAGCAGCTGTTGCTGGACGGGATCAAGAAGCAGATCGGCGGATAGCCCGGGTTTCAGTCACTCGGATCGGTGATGCCCGCAGTCCGGGCAGCGGGCGTCACCGATTGACCACCACCACCACCCCCGATCCGCTCGATGACGCGGCCCTCACGCCGGGGCGCCCATTCCGCGCGCGTCGTGCAAATTTTTCATGGCGAGCTCGAACTTCGCCACCCCGATGCGCGTCTAAGTATTCGGGGTTGACGCAGCGCTCGACCGTATCGCATAGTACCTACCTCTCGTTCAACGTGGGGGTGGGGGACTCATGCAGCGGATCGTCGGCAGCACGCGCGCGCGCGGCGCCTTGTCGGAGCACCTTCATCACCACTCGCTCCTTCATCAGGCCAGATCCATGAGGACCCGACAATGATCTATCGAAAGATTCCCGCCTACATGGCGGGTCTCGGTGCGTACTCTCCGAGCCGTGTCATCACGAACGAGGAGATCAGCCCCGGCGACGGCAGGACGCTCGAGCGCCTGCTGGGGGTGAAGGAACGCCGCGGGGCGGCCGAGGACGAAGCCTGCTCCGATCTCATCGTGACGGCCGCCCAGAAAGTGCTGGAGAGCGCCGGCGTCTCGCCGCTCGAGCTCGACCGCATCATCGTCAGCGCGACGCCCGGCGACTTCTTCGAGCCGACCACGGCGAGCGTGGTGCAGACGAAGCTCGGCGCCCAGTGCCCGGCCATCGACGTGAAGATGTCGTGCGTGGGCTGGCTGGCGGGCGTGGATCTCGCGCTCCGCTGCGTCGCGACGGGAGAGAAGAACGTCCTCGTGATGGCGGGCACGATCGTGTCGAAGGGCGACGTCTTCAAGCGGCCGCTGCACCGCGCGATCTTCGGCGACGGCGCCGGCGGCTGCCTCATCTCGGCCACCGACAACGGCACGGCGCGGTTCCTCTCCGGCGCGCTCTGGACGGATGGGCAGTTCTTCGCGAAGATCAACCTGCCCCACCCCGGGTCGCTGCACCCGCAGGAGATCCCGGAGGAGTTCCGGGGCAAGTTCTACATGGGGCCGCAGCGGATCTTCTTCGACACCCTGGGCGCCGTCACGCCGGTCTTCATCGGCAGCGTCCTGAAGGAGGCCGAGGTGGCGAGGGAGGACCTCGACCTGGTCGTGCTGCACCAGCCGAGCCGGCCCCTGTTCGAGGTCGCGCTGAAGGCGCTCGACGTGCCGCGAGAGAAGGTCGTCGACAACTTCGAGACCCAGGGCAACACGATCTCGGCCGAGCTCCCGATCGCGCTCGACAGGTACGTGCGCGAAGGGCGCATCAAGCGGGGCGACACGATCCTCCTGGCGACGTTCGGCGCGGGCTTCAACGCCGGCGCGACCGTGATGGAGTACTGATTTCGGCGAAGGGGCTACTCTGTCGTCTTATTTTTTGACGAACACGAGGCGAGAGCTCAGCGGAGCCTCCTGCCCGCGCCGAATCGTCGAGTCGATGGTCAGGACCGCGCCGTCGTCGGACAGCCGCATGACGTCGGTCGTCTCCATCTGCCGGCTCTGGCCCGAGCGCTTCGTCACCAGGGCGGTGCCGTCCCACTGGGACCGCGACGTGATCGAATCCCCCCGCATGGTGGGATTCGACGTCTCGCGCCCGTCGGTGTAGTAGGTTTCCATGATGGTTCTGTGCATGGCCAGCACCTTGGCCCGCCGCTCGATCCGGACCGCCTCCCCCTGGTGGTGGATGACGAGCGTCATCTCCGCGCCGACCGCCGAGGGGCTTCCCGCCGGAAACGTGCTGCGACCCCGGTCGAGCTCCCACGTGCCCGAGAAGTTCACCGGCGCCTCCGCGCGAGCCGGGAGAGCGGTGCACAGCAGCATGCCCAGCAGGGCCGCCATCGCGCGCGACAGGCTCATCGGTCGACACCCTCTCTCCGGGACGTGCCCGGCGCCGTTCCCACACGTCGAAGGGGGCCGCCGGTGACGCGCGAGTGCTACGACATCGGCGAGATCCCGGCGCTCGGCGACGTGCCCCGCTCCATGTGGGCGCAGGTGATCCGGGAGGAGCGTTTCGGGGAGCCGATCAGCGCCTTCGCGGTCGAGAAGATCGAGGTCCCCGCGCTCGGACCGGACGATGTGCTGGTCTGCGTCCTCGCCGCCGGCATCAATTATAACAACGTGTGGGCGGCCCGCGGTTTCCCGGTCGACGTCATCAAGGAGCAACGGCGCGACGGCGACCGGAGCGACTTTCACATCGGCGGCAGCGACGCCTCGGGCATCGTCTTCGCCACCGGCAGCGCCGTCACGGGCCTCGCCGTGGGCGACCCCGTGGTCGTGCACCCGGGGATGTGGGACGCGCGGTGTCCCCTGATCCAGGCCGGCGGCGATCCGATCACCAGCCCGACGGCGCGCAACTGGGGCTACGACACCAACTGGGGCAGCTTCGGCCAGTTCGCCAGGGTGCAGGCGCACCAGTGCCTGCCCAAGCCGCCCCACCTGACGTGGGAAGAAGCCGCCGCCTACATGCTGGTGACGGCGACCGCGTACCGGATGCTCCTGGGCTGGCCGCCCCACACCGTGCGCGAGCGCGACGTCGTGCTCGTCTGGGGGGGCGCCGGCGGCGTCGGCAGCCAGGCCATCCAGATCACCCGCGAGCTCGGCGGCCTGGCCGTGGCCGTGGTCTCGAGCGAGGACAAGGGCGCCTTCTGCGTCAAGCTCGGGGCCAAGGGATTCATCGACCGCCGCGCCTTCTCGCACTGGGGTCCGATGCCGGACTGGCGGGACACCCGGGCGTACAACCGCTGGGCGGCCGGGGCGCGGGGCTTCAACCGTGCGATCTGGGAGGTCGTCGGGGAGCGTCGCGACCCGCGCATCGTCGTCGAGCACCCCGGCGAGGACACCATCCCCACCTCCATCTTCGTGTGTGATCGCGCCGGCATGGTGGTGATCTGCGGCGGCACGAGCGGCTACCAGGGCGTGCTCGACCTGCGCCATCTCTGGACGCGCCAGAAGCGGCTGCAGGGCTCGCACTTCGCCAACGACGAGCAGTGCCGCGGCGCCAACGAGCTGGTCGCGCGCGGCCGGCTCGACCCCTGCCTGTCGCGGGTCTTTCGCTTCGACGAGATCCCGCTCGCGCATCAGCTCCTCCACGAGGGAAAGCAGCCGCCCGGCAACATGGCGGCGCTCGTGGGCGCGCCGCGGCCCGGGCTCACGGGGCTGCCGTGATCCCCAACCTCCTCTGGCGGTGCCCGCTCTGCCACGCCGCCGACGCCCTCGTGCACCGGCGCCCCTGGTTCCGGCCCGAGGATCTCCGGTGCACCCGGTGCGGGACGACGTGGGACGTCCGTCGCGTGATCGGCGACGACTTCCGGCTGCGCGTCGTCGCCGGTGAGCTGGCCGATCGCGGCACGGAGATGCCGCTCGCCGAGTGGTACGACCTGATGAAGGCCGGTTTCAAGCTGCCGGCGATGGCCCACGACGCGAGCCTCGCGCTCGCGCCGGGCGAGGAGCTGCACCTCGAGAGCCGCGCCGCCGATCTCAGGACCGAGCAGGACAGCCCGCTCTTCGGCGAGTGGTCGTCGCCCGAGGCTCCCGCGCAGGCCGCCCGCGACCTCCGCCTGCCGTTCATGAAGCCGTGGGACACGGGGCGGCTCGCCCTCACGAGCGAGCGGCTGATCTGGCGCGGCCGGCGCGGGACGCTGACGTTCCGGCTGCAGCGCCTGAACTCCGTGCACACCGAGGTGACGTGGTACCTCGGCCTGATGTACGGGATGCGGCAGTACAAGGTGCACTTCCACCACGAGAGCGTGCTCAAGTGGCTGACCTACCTCGGCACGGCGGCCCGGCGCATCGAGGAGATCCACCATCACCGGATCGCGCTCAGCAACTACTGATCGATGACGCGCACGCGAGCGGACGCCATGTTCCGGACGGCGCTGCGCGTCGGCAGCCGGGGGCTGCTCGCCCTGGGCCGCGCGCTGTACGGCCTCGAGATCCACGGGCGCGAGCATCTGCCCGCGCACGGGCCGCTCGTCCTGGTCGTGCGGCTGAACGCCCGGATCAGCGTCTTCGCGGCGGCCTTCCTGTACGCCACCCTCGACGAGTTCTACGGGTTCGCGGGCGGGGCCTTCATCGTCAACACCCGGCCGGCCATGTGGCTGAGCGAGCGGATGGGCATGCTGCCGACCTACAAGGGGGGAGGCCTGTCGGCCCTGCCGCTCGTGGAAGCCTTCAAGCGTCTCCGGCGCGGGAAGATCATCTTCGTGACCGCCTCCAGGGACCTGCCGTGGGACGGCCGCCTCGGGCCGATCCCGCACGGCGCCGTGTGGCTGGCCCTCCGTGCCGGCGCCCCGCTCGTCGCCGTGGCGGTGCAGGGCGACTACGACATCTGGCCCCGCTGGGCCTCGCGCCCGCGGCTGCGTGGCAAGCTCGTCATCCGCGTCGGCGAGCCCTTCCGGGTGAGCGACGCGCCGGCCGGGACCGTGACCGACGCGATGCTCGAGGAGGCGAACGGGCGCCTGCGCGCCGAGGTGGAGGCCGCGTCCGCCGGGTATCTGCTCCCGCCGAAACCCGTGGGAGCCCGGGCATGAGCGAGCTCGTGGCGACGGCGCCCCGCATCTCGGTCGTCGTTCCGGCCTACAACGAGGAGCGGTACGTCGGCGCGACCCTCGAGAGCGTCAAGACCGCCATCGCCGAGTACCGGCGCGCGCACGACGCCGAGGTGGAGATGGTGGTCGTCGACAACAACTCGTCGGACCGCACGGGGGAGGTCGCGCGCGCGCACGGCGCCCGCGTGGTGTTCGAGCCGCGGAACAACATCTCGACGGCGCGGAACGCCGGCGCGCGGGCCGCCCGCGGCGAGATCCTCGTGTTCCTCGACGCCGACGATCACCTCTCGCCGAACTTCCTCGCCCTGGTGGACGACGCGATGCGCTCCGGCCAGTACGCCGGCGGCGGCGCCCGGATCGTGTGGAACAAGCGGTCGGCGTGGGTCAGCGCCTTCAACGCGTTCGGCAACGGGATCCGTTGGCTCTTCGGGGTCAGCAACGCCGTGCCGTTCACCTCGCGCGAGACCTTCGAGGCCGTGGGCGGCTTCGACGAGCGGTACTACGCGGGCGAGGACATGAAGTTCGCCAGCGAGGTGCGGCGGTGGGGCCGCGCGCAGGGCAAGCGGTTCCGGGTCATCACCGACGGCTACGTGCTCAAGTCGGCGAGGAAGTTCGACCTCTACGGCGGGGTCGTGGTCGTCCTGGGGCTGCTGGCGTTCGCGCTGGGCCCGTGGCTCGTGCGCAGCAAGCGCGCGTGCTTCTTCTGGTATGCGCCGCGACGCTAGGACCGGCGCCATGCTCATGTCAGGAGACGTCATCACGGAAGGCGACGGGGCCCGGCGGGCGCTGCTGCGCGGCACCCTGCAATCGCTGACGGGCGTGGCCGTCATCGTCGTGCTGCTGGCGGTCACCGGCATGCTGCTCCGCCGCTACGTGAACGTCGAGGCGCTGCGGGGGTTCGTCCAGGGCCTGGGGCCGCTGGCCCCGCTCGCCGCCATCGCGCTGATCGCCGTCCGCAGCCTGCTCTTCCTGCCGGTCCTGCCGCTGCCGGTCGCCGCGACGATCATGGCGGTGATGTTCGGCACGCTGCCGAGCGCGCTGTACCTGCTGCTCGGGATGACGGCCGGCGCCGTGCTGGGATTCGTGCTCGCGCGGTTCTGCTTCGGCCGGCTGATCGCCCGGCTCGCCGGGGGGCGCGTGAAGCGGCTGGACGCCTTGCTCGGGGCCCACGGGCTCGTGGCCGTCCTCGGCCTGCGCCTGCTCCTGGTGAGCAACGTGCCGCTCAACCTCGCCAGCGGGCTCACGTCGATCGCGCTCTCCGACTACACCCTCGGCACCGTCGTGGGGCTGGCCCCGACGATCGTCATCATGGCCTACCTCTCGGCGACCATGCAGGAGGCCGACGTCTGGCAGGCGCTGCTCACGTATCCGACGCCGCTGCTCGTCCCCCTGCTGCTGGCGTGCAAGGTGGCCGGCGCCGCGTTGCTGGCGCTCCTGGCCCACCGCATGCGCCGCGCGCCGGCGTCGTAGGGGGCCGCGCCGTGCTCTTCTCCGCCCGGCTGCCGGTCGCGATGAGGCTCCTCCGCACCCACGGACACGTGCGGCCGGCGCGCTACCCGCAAGTCGCGGCCATGCTCGCGGTGTGCGCCGGCCTCCAGCGCTTCATCCGGAAGGAGGACGAGCTGTACCAGGCCCGGGTGCAGCACGAGCCGATCGTGGACGATCCGGTCTTCATCCTCGGCCACTGGCGGAGCGGCACCACCAACCTGCACTACCTGCTCGGCCTGGACGCCGAGAAGTTCGCCGCGCCGTCGACGTACCAGTGCTTCTTTCCCACCGTGTTCCTCACGCTGGGCGAGCGCTCGTGGCTCTACCGGATGCTGGACCGGACCCTGGGCACGCGCCGGCGCGTGACCGACAACGTGACGTTCAAGCTGGACTCCCCCGCGGAAGAGGATCGCATGTACCTGGCGGAGGGCGCCTTCAGCTACATCACGGAGCGCCTCATGTTCCCGCGCACGGCGGTGACGGACCCGGCGGAGATCCTCCGGCGCTCCACCGACGAGGAGAGCCGGCGGGTGACGCTGCGGATCTTCAAGAAGCTCACCTACGCCCACGGCAAGCGGATCCTGTCCAAGAGCCCGGGGCACTTCAGCCGGATCCCGGTGCTGCGGGAGCTGTTTCCCAAGAGCCGGTTCGTCGTCATCGTCCGCCATCCGTACGACGTGGTGGCGTCGATGGTCAGCCTGGAGCGTCGGATCCGGCCGCTCGTCGCCCTGCAGAAGCACCGGCCGTTCGGCATCGCGGACGCCGCGCGCGTGCTCGCGTTCTACGTCGCGGTGGCCGACGAGCACCTGGGGACGGTCAGTGCCGCGCAGCGCGCGGTGCTCCGGTACGAAGATCTGGTCGCCGATCCCGTGCGGACGCTCCAGGACGTGTACCAGCGGCTCGGCCTGGAGTTCTCCTCGGCCTACGAGCAGGCGCTCACACACCACGTCGAAGCGCAGCGGGGCTACCGGCGCAACACGTACGCGCTGTCGCCGGCCGATCGCGACCTGATCCACGAGCACTGCGCGCCGATCTTCGAGCGCCACGGGTACGAGCGCTGAGGCCATGAAGGCCGTCTACATCTCGGAGCACGGCGGGATCGACACGCTGACGTACGGCGACCTGCCCGATCCGGTGCCGGAGGCGGGCGAGGTGCTGGTGCGGGTGCGCGCCTGCGCCCTGAATCGCCTGGACCTCTGGACGCGGAGCGGGCTGGACTTCTGGCGCGTGCGGTTCCCGCACGTGCTCGGCGGGGACATCGCGGGCGAGGTCGCCGCGCTGGGCCCCGGGGTGCGCTCGGTGGCGGTGGGCGCGCGCGTCGTGCTCAATCTCGGGGTGAGCTGCGGGACCTGCGAGGCGTGCCTGCGCGGCCGTGACAACTATTGCCCCCGGTACCTCGTGCTCGGCAAGGACCTGCCCGGCGGGTATGCGGAGCTCGTGAAGGCGCCGGCGGTGAACGTGGTGCCGTTGCCGGACGCGCTCGGCTGGGAGCAGGCGGCGGCGCTCCCCGGCGTGTTCGTCTCGGCGTGGGACATGCTGTTCGAGAAAGCGCGGGTCGAGCCTGGCGAGTGGGTGCTCGTGCACGCCGGGGGCAGCGGCATCGGCACGGCGGCGATCCAGCTGGCGCGGCTGGCCGGGGCCACCGTCATCACCACGGCGGGAAGCGACGAGAAGCTCGAGAAGGCCAAGGCGCTGGGGGCGCACTTCGGGATCAATTACACGCGCCAGGACTTCCTCCGCGAGGTCCGGCGGATCACGGCGAAGCGCGGGGTGGACGTGGTCATCGAGCACCTGGGCGGAGAGGTCTTCACGCGGAGCCTGCTGTGCCTGGTGGAGGGCGGGCGGCTGGTCACCTGCGGGGTGACGACGGGCTGGGACGTCCGGACCGATCTCCGCCACATCTTCTTCCGTCAGCTGCGCGTGATGGGGACGAAGTTCGGCAGCAAGGCGTGCCTGTCGCGCATCGTCCAGCTCGCCCACGAGGGAAAGATCCGGCCGGTCGTGGACCGCGTGCTGCCGCTGTCCGAGGCGCGCCAGGCGCATCGCATCCTGGAATCGCGGGAGCACTTCGGCAAGGTGGTCCTGGTCCCGTGACGACGACCGACACGGGCGCGACGAGCAAGATATACTTCGAAGACTGCCTGGTGGGCGACCGGGTCATCGGCCCGGCGCGGACGATCACCGAGACGGACCTCGTGCAGTTCGCGGGCCTCACCGGCGACTGGAACCCGCTCCACACCGACGCCGAGTACGCGCGGGGGACCGAGTTCGGTGACCGCATCGCCCACGGCATGCTCGTGCTGGCCGTGGCGAGCGGGCTGCTGTACCGCGCCGGGGCCAGCGCCGCGCTTCCCCAGGAGACCATCGCCTTCGCGGGCGTGGATCGCGTGCGCTTCGTCGCGCCGGTGAGGATCGGCGACACCGTGCACGTGGAGACCGAGGTCAAGGAGGTACGCGAGATCGACGGAGAGCGGGGCGTGATCACCGCCAGCCACCGCGTGGTGAACGAGCGGGGGGCCACGGTGCTGACCTTCAGCGGCAAGATCCTGGCGCGCCGCCGCCCGCCGGGGACGGACGGCCCGGCCCATGGATAGCCCGCTGGCGCTCGTCACGGGCGGCTCCGGCGAGATCGGGCGCGCCCTCGCCGTCCAGCTCGCGCGGGACGGGTTCCAAGTCGTGGTGGGCTACCACACCCGCAAGGAGGTCGCCGAAACGGTGCGCGAGACGATCGAGCGCGAGGGCGGCCGCGCGCTCGTGCGGGGATTCGACGTCTCCAGCCAGCCCGGCGTGGACCACGCGGTGCGGGAGCTGGTGGAGACGGCGGGACCGGTCCAGGCGCTCGTGAACGCGGCGGCCGTCACCGGGTTCCACGCGCTGGGCGACATGCCGGACGACGAGTGGCGGCGGGTCATCGACACCAACCTCAACGGCGTCTACCACTGCGCGAAGGCGGTGATGCGCACGTGGGCGGGCACGCGCGCCGCCGGGCGGCGGATCATCACCGTGAGCAGCGTGGCCGGCGAGGCCGGCTACGCCGGCGCGAGCCACTACTGCGCCGCGGAGACCGGGGTGATCACGTTCACCAAGGCGCTGGCCCGGGAGCTGGCGCCGTCGGGCGCCACCGTGAACGTCGTCGCGCCCGGCCTGATCGAGGGCGGTGACGGCAGGGTCCACGGGCTTCCCGCCGGGGCGCGCGCGCGGAAGATCCCCATGGGGCGGCTCGGCCGCCCCCAGGACGTCGCCCACGCGGTGTCCTTCCTCGCGTCTGCGCGCGCCGGCTACATCACCGGGCAGGTCCTCCGCGTCAACGGAGGGCTCCTGCTCTGAGGCGCGTGGCGGTCACCGGCCTCGGCATCGTCTCCGTGCTCGGTCAGAGCGCGGCGGAGGTGGTCCGCTCCCTGCGCGAGTCCCGGTCGGGCATCCGGCTCGTCCCGGAGATGAAGGCGCTCGGGCTCCGCTGCCAGGTCGGCGGGCTGATCGGTGAGGTGGCCTGCGCGGCGCTCGGCAAGCGGGCGGGCCAGAGCATGTCGGCGAGCGGCACGTTCGCCGCGCTGGCGTGCGTGCAGGCGCTCGAGAGCGCGGGGATCGCCCGGGAGGACGTGCGGACGCCCCGCGTGGGCGTCTGTGTGGGAACGGGCTACGGCGGCAACGGGGAGGTCGAGCGGGTGGAGTCGTTCTACCGCGAGGGCAAGAGCCCGCGGCGGCTCGGCGCGATGGGGCCGGTGAGGATGATGAGCTCCTCGGCGGCCCTCAACCTCGCCGCCTGGCTCGGGGTGAAGGGGCGCAGCTACGCGCTCAGCTCCGCCTGCGCGACCGGGGCGGACGCCATCGGACACGGCTTCGATCTCGTGCGCCACGGCGTGCTGGACACGTGCCTCGCCGGAGGAGCCGAGGAGGTCTGGCGGGCGGCCCTGACATTCTTCGACAACCTCGCCGCGATGCCGCGGGACTACAACGATCGTCCGGTGCAGGCCTGCCGCCCGTACGATCGGGATCGGCAGGGGATGGTGCTCTCCGAAGGCGCGGGGATCCTCGTCCTCGAGGCGCTCGAGGCCGCGCGCGCGCGAGGCGCGACGATCCTCGCCGAGGTCGCCGGCTACGGCTCCGCCAACGACGGCGCCGACATGTTCGAGCCGAACGGCACGGGCCTGCGGCGATGCATCCAGGCCGCGATGCGGGACGCTCGCGAGCTGGGCGTGACGGCGATCGACTACGTCAACCCGCACGGCGCGGGCACCCGGCTCGGGGACCCGGTGGAGGTCGAGACGATCCGCGCGCTGTTCGCGGAGCGGCCGCCGCTCGTCAGCTCCACCAAGCCGCTCAACGGCCATTCCCTCGGGGCGGCGGGCGCCCACGAGGCCATCTTCACGATCCTCATGCTGCGGCACGGGTTCGTGTCCCCGACGCTCAACCTCGATCACGTGGCGCCGGAGTGCGAGGGGGTGCGGCACGTCCGCACGCTGACGGAGGTCCCGTTGCGGACGGCGCTGACCTTCAACGCGGGGCTCGGCGGCGCCAACGCCGCGCTGGTCCTCAGGAGCGTGGAGCCATGAGTCCCCGCCGCGTCGTCATCACCGGGATCGGCATCCTCAGCTGTCTGGGGAACGACCGCGACCAGGTGCTCGACGCGCTCCGCGCGGGGCGCTCGGGCATCGAGCTGATCCCGGAGCGCAAGGCCCTCGGGTTCCGGAGCGGCCTGGGGGGCCGGATCAAGGGTCTCGAGCCGCCCGACGTGCCCAAGCGCAATCTGCGATTGATGGGGCCGGGCTCCTACCTCGCCGTCCACGCCGCCCGGCAGGCCACCGCGGACGCCAGGCTCAAGCCGGAGCAGGTGGCCAGCGACCGCACGGGCATCGTGATCGGCAACCTCGGCAACATGCACGACATCTACACGCAGTCCCGGAAGTTCGCGGACCGGACGGAGAAGCTGGGAGGCACGGCGTACCAGCGGGTGATGGGCTGCTCGGTGTCGGCGAACCTGTCGGTGCTCCTGAAGACGCGCGGCTACTCGCTGACGGTGACGGCCGCGTGCGCGACCGGCGCCACCGCCATCGGCCTGGGGACGCAGCTGATCCGGACGGGAGTACAGGACGTCTGCCTGGCCGGCGGGGTGCAGGAGGACACGTGGGAGGCGTTCTGCCACTTCGACGCGCTGGACGCGTTCTCGGTGCGGGAGGCGGAGCCGACCAAGGCCTCGCGGCCCTTCGACCGGCAGCGCGACGGGCTGGTGCCGTCGGCGGGGTGCGGGCTGGTGGTGCTGGAGGAGCTGGAGCAGGCGCAGCGGCGGGGGGCGCGCATCTACGGGGAGGTGGCGGGCTACGCCTTCACGAGCGACGGGCAGGACATGACGGCGCCGAGCGGCGAGGGCAGCGTGCGGAGCATGCGGGGGGCGCTGGCCGAGGCGGGTCTGCGCGCGGACGAGGTGGACTACGTCAACGCCCACGCGACGTCGACGGCGGTGGGGGACGTGGCGGAGGCGCAGGCGATCGCGGCGGTGTTCGGTGCGCGGCCGTGGGTGAGCTCGACGAAGTCGATGACGGGCCACGAGCAGGCGGCGGCGGGGAGCAGCGAGGTGATCTACACGCTGCTGATGATGGCGCACGGCTTCGTGGCGCCGAGCATCAACGTGGAGGAGCTGGATCCGCGGTGCGAGGGGATCCGGCTGGTGGCCAACGAGGCGATCGCGGGGCGGATCGAGGTGGCGGCCAGCAACTCGTTCGGGTTCGGCGGGGTGAACACCTGCGTGATCCTCCGCCGGGTGCCGGAGTAGCCGCGTGGCGGACCAGCCGGTGGCTCTGGTGACGGGCGCCTCCCGCGGGATCGGCAGGTCGGTGGCCGTCCACCTGGCGCGGGACGGCTGCCGCGTGGTGGTCAACTACCTGTCCAGCCCCGAAGCGGCCGAGGCGGTCCGGGCCGAGATCGAGCGCGAGGGCGGCACCGCCGTGCTCTCGCGCTTCGACGTCGCGCAGCCGCGGGAAGTGGAGCAGGCGGTCGCGGAGATCACGCAGGCGCTCGGGCCGATCAGGATCCTCGTCAACAACGCCGGCATCATCCGCGATCACCTGATGCTGCGCATGCCGGACGCGGACTGGACGCGCGTCATGGACACGGACCTGCACGGCGTCTACTACTGCACCAAGGCGGTGGTGAGAGCGCTGCAGGACGGCCACGAGCCGGGCCGCCGGATCATCAACATCGTGAGCATCCGCGGGGAGAACGGGGCGGTCGGGCAGACCAACTATTCGGCGGCCAAGGCCGGGGTCATCGGCCTCACCCGCGCGCTGGCGCGCGAGCTGGCGCCGGCGGGGTTCACCGTCAACGCGGTGGCGCCGGGCTTCATCGACACCGACGTCACCCGGCGCCTGCCGCCGGAGGGCTGGCTGGCGGACGTCGCCCTCGCCCGCATCGGGACCCCCGACGAGGTGGCGCACCTCGTGGCCTTCCTCGCGTCGGACCGGGCGAGCTACATCACCGGCCAGGTCATCCGCGTCGACGGGGGCATGCTGAGCTGATGGCCGACAACGGACTGCGTCGCGTCGTCGTGACCGGCCTGGGGATCGTCTCCTCCATCGGCAACGACCGTCACGAGGTGCTGGCCGCGCTGCGCACGGGCCGCTCCGGCATCGAGTTCGTCCCCGAGATGCAGGAGGCGGGCTTTCGGTGCCAGGTGGCCGGCCGGGTGAAGGGGCTCCGGCCGGAGGCGAAGGTCGGCAGGCGGCCGCTGTCGACCGCGTCCGACGTGGTGCGGTACGTGTTCGTGGCGGCGCTGGAAGCGCTGGAGGATGCGGGCCTGCCGCGAGAGGCGCTCGGCGACGGGCGGACGGCGGTGGTGGTCGGCGGCAGCTTTCCCGGGATCGGTGAAGCGGCGCGTGCCGAGCGGATGCTCCTGCAGTCGGTGAGCCCGTCGCGGCTGGGCGCCACCGGCGCCGTCAAGGCGATGCACTCCACGTGCTCGGGGAACCTCGCGGCCCTGCTCGGCGTGACCGGGCGCGCGTACTCGATCTGCTCGTCCTCCGCCTCGGGCGCGGACAACATCGGGCACGGCTACGAGCTCGTCGCCCACGGCGCGGCGGACGTCTGCATCGCCGGGGCCTCCGAGGATGGCGGCTGGCGCCACGCGGGGATCTTCGTCGACAACTGGTGGGGCATGCCGAGAGCGTGGAACGACGACCCGGCGCGCGCCTGCCGGCCGTACGACCGGGACCGCCAGGGCACGGTGTTCTCGGAGGGCGCCGGCATCCTCGTACTCGAGGACCGCGCGCGCGCCGCGCGGCGCGGGGCCGTTCCCTACGCCGAGGTGGTCGGCTACGCCGCCGCCAACGACGGCCACCACATGTTCGACCCGTCGAGAGACGGGCTGGCCCTGGCGCTCGGCGGCGCGATGGCGATGGCGCGCGAGCACGGGGCCGCCGGGGTGGACTACGTGAACGCGCACGGGACGGGCACCAAGCACGACGCCCTCGAGGTACGCGTGCTCGCGGAGGCCTTGGGCACGCGGCTGCCGCTGGTCAGCTCCACCAAGGGCCAGACGGGGCACGCGATGGGCGCCGCCGGCGCGCACGAGGCGATCTACACGCTGCTGATGCTCCGGCACGGGTTCGTGGCGGCGACGGCGAACCTCGACCACGTCGCGCCGGACTGCCAGGGAGTCCCGCACGTGCGATCCCTGGTGGAGACGGCCCTGGAGGCCGCCGCGACGTTCAACGCCGGCCTCGGGGGCAGCAACGCCTGCCTGGTCTTTCGCCAGCCGTGAACAGCCGGGCGCCCGCGGGCGCCCGGAGGAGGAGACGCGATGTCCGTCGCAGAGAAGGTGAAGGAGATCATCCTGAAGATCCTCGACGTCAAGGAGGACGAGGTCACGCCCGCGGCCACCCTGATCGACGATCTGCAGGCGACCTCCATCGACCTCGTCGAGATCTTCACGGCCTTCGAGAACACCTTCGACGTCGAGATCGACTCGAAGAAGGGCGAGAAGATCGTCACCGTGCAGGACGCGATCGACATGCTCAACACCGCCATCGCGGAGAAGGGCGCGTAGCCGGTGCGGCAAGGGGATCGGTGCGAAGCCGAGGTGACCGGGTGACCGTGAGAGCCGACGACCTCGTGGAGGGCGGGTCGCCTCCGCCGCGCCAGAGCCTGCTGGACAAGGCGCGGGCGGTCCGGAGCATCCGACCTCAGGCGCTGCTGTGGATGCTGATGCTCACGCCGCCCGCGTGCTGGACGCGGATCCGGGCAGGGCGTCGGCCGTTCGCCCCGACTTTTCCGGATCGCCGGCCCACGCTGCCGCGGGCGTCGCTGGCGGGCCGGGTCCTGTCGGGCGAGCCGTTCCTTCGCCCGACCACCGAGTGCGACTGTCACGCGCCGGAAGTGCTGGCGGTGGCGGATGAGCTCCGGAGCCGGTCCGCCGGCGACTGGCAGTACGCGCAGGCGGTCTTTCGCTTCGCCGCCGGCGAGATCGTGCACGGCGTGGAGCCGGCGCCCGGCGGGGTCGTGCAGACGCTCCGGCGCGGCTACGGCATCTGCGTCGACAAGGTGAACCTCTTCGTCGCGCTGGCCCGGGCCGGCGGTCTGCGCGCCCGCTACTGCTCGATCACCATCGACGTGAACCCCGACGAGGCCACCGACCTGATCGAGAACGGCCCGCCGCTGTTCCGGACGTACGCGCGCATCTTCGAGAAGCTCGAGGCGGAGCCGGATCTCCGGTTGCAACGGCTCGGCCGGCTCGCGAAGCAGATCCTGCACGAGCACGCCCAGCGGATGCAGCGCCAGGGCCTGCAGTGGGACCTGACCTTCCATCCCATCGCGGAAGTCGAGGTCGGCGAAACGTGGATCCCGTCCGATCCGACCTGGGACGACGCCGAGGCGGCGGCCTACGGCTTGCCGCTGCCGCGGCTGGGCTACCAGCCGACGGTCCTGCGGCAGCTCCGCGCCAAGATCAGCCGGCGGAGCGAGATCGTTCCGTTCCGCGGCGGCGCGGACGTCGGACGCTTCCTGTTCTGTCTCCTGGCCCGCGGCGCGGTGGACTACCTGAACCAGAGCCTCGAGGAAGCGCGCGGGCAGGGCCGCCGGGTCCTGGAAGAGGTCGGCGCCGCCGCGTACATCCGGCGCTACCGGCACTTCTACGTGCCGGTCCCGGAGATCGCCCGCCTCGGGGTCGACTTCCCGCGCTACCCCACCTCCTGAAAGGATGGCCATGACCAAGGTGCTCGATGGTGTGCGTGAATACATCCAGGGCAAGTCTGCGGCCCGACCGGGTGGCCAGCCCGTGGCCGACGAGCAATCGCTGTTCCGCCTGGGCATCATCGACTCGATGGGCGTCTTCGAGATCGTGACGTTCCTCGAGGATCGCTTCGGGGTGGAGATCCACGACGAGGAGATCCTCCGCAAGAACTTCGACAGCATCCAGCGCATCGCGCAGTTCGTGAGCGCGAAGATGACGGCGTAGGGCGCGCCCGGCATGCGCCCGGACACGACCACGAAGCGGCGGACGCGCGCGGGGCGGTCGACGCCACGGTCCCGGCCGGCGCGGCGCGCCACCGGCGACTCGCTCCAGCACCGGCTGTACTGCCAGCTCGAGCGCGGGCCCGAGCGGCGGGCCATCGCCTTCCTCGGCCCGCGGGGCACCGTCGCCTGGCGCAGCTGGCGCCAGTTCCTCGAAGCGGCGTCGGGCTATTCCCGCTGGCTGGCGGAGCAGGGGCTCGGCCGCGGGCAGGTCTGCGCGCTCGCGCTGCAGAGCGATGAGGCGTGCGCCACGGCGCTGATGGGCACCCTGCTGCTCGGCGCCGTCCCGCTCCTGGTGGCGCCGCCCATGCTCCAGGAGGGCAGCACGCATCTCCTGGAGGTGCTGACGCGGACGTGCCGGCGCGCGGGAGCCCGGGTGGCGGTGGTGTCCGAGTCGACGGCGGCCCTGCGCGAGGGGCTGGCCCCCGCCGGTCGCGGCACACGGTTCGTCTTCCTGCCCGAGGGCGGCGCCGCGCCCGCCCCGGCCCCGGTGTCGCGCGTTGCCCCGGCGGCCCAGGGCGTCGCCGCCATGCAGCTCACCTCGGGGACGACGGGGTTCCCCCGCATCTGTGTCTGGAAGCACGCCGGCGTGCTGGCGGCGCTGGACGGCATGCGCGCGGCGATGCGCCTGTCCACCGAGGACGTGTGCTTCAACTGGACGCCGCTCTATCACGACATGGGACTGGTGAACAACTTCTTCCTCTGTCTGACGAGCGGCGTGCCGGTGGTGATGGCGCGGCCCCAGGACTTCATCCGCCAGCCCGCGCTCTGGCTGCGCGGGCTCTGGCAGACGGGCTCGACGGTCACGTGGTCGCCGAACTTCGGCTTTGCCGTCGCCGTCCACCGGATCCGGGACGAGGACGTCGACGGCGTCCGCCTCGACGGCGTCCGGGCCTTCTACAACGCCGCCGAGCGCATCCACCTGGAGACCATGCAGAGCTTCCACAAGCGGTTCGCGGCCCTGGGCGTGCGGCCGGATGCGCTCAAGACCAACTTCGGGTGCGCCGAGAACGTCGGCGGCGCCACGTTCAGCAGCGCTGACGGACCGTTCGTCCACGAGCGCGTGGACCGCGCCCTGCTCTACGAGCAGGGCGTCGCCCGGCCGGCGCAGGACCCGGACGAGCGGCGCAGCGTCTCGGTCGTCGGGGTGGGCCGGCCCACCCCGGGCATGCGCATCGCCATCCTCTCCGCCGCCGGCCGGCCGTTGCCCGAGGGCCACGTCGGGCAGATCGCGTTGGAGACCCCGTCGCGGATGGCGGGGTACCTGCACCAGGCCGCGGAGACGCGCCGGGCGCTCTACAAGAAATGGCTGCGCAGCGGCGATCTCGGCTACCTGCGCGGCGACGAGCTCTTCTGGGTGGGCCGTGCCCGGGAGCGGATCACGGTGCGCGGCCGCAAGTTCGATCCGAGCGAGGTCGAGCGGGTGCTGTTCGGCATCCCGGGGCTGCGGCAAGGCTGCTTCGCCGCGTTCGGCGTCGCGGACGCGGAGCTCGGCACGGAGCGGCTGGTCGTCGTCTCGGAGATCCAGGAGTCGGCGGCGGCTCGCGCCGACCAGATCACGGAGCAGATCCGCGAGTCCGTGTCGCTCCAGCTCGGCCTGGGCGCGGACGAGGTGATGCTGGTGAAGGCCGGCACGCTCACCAAGACGTCCAGCGGCAAGCGGCGCCACCGGTTCTTCAGCCGGGCGTACCTCGACGGGCGGCTGGATGCCTTCAAGGTGCCGGTGACCGGCGGGACACGGTAGGCCGGTGGCGGATCTTCGCAGGGCCGTTCTCTGGTGGGGCTTCCGTGCGCTCTGTCGCACCGTGGCCGGCCTCGGGCGCGCGCTCTACGGCCTCGAGGCCGAGGGGCTCGAGCATCTTCCCCGCACGGGCCCGCTCGTCGTCGTGTGCCGGCGGATCTCGCGGGTCGACTTCTTCGCTCCCGCGCTGTTCTGCACGCTGGTCCGGGGGGAGTTCTCCGGGATCACGAGCGCCATGGCCGTCTCCAACAGCCGCCTCCTGGCCTCCGCCGCCGAGAGCATGGGGATCCTGGCGAACCTCAAGGGCGCCGGGCTGTCGGCCATGCCGCTGCTGACCGCCTACAAGATGCTCAAGCAGGGGAAGATCCTGCTGCTCGCCGACGAGGGCGAGGTCCCGTGGGACGGCCGCCTGCAACCGCTGCGGGCGGGCGCGGCGTGGCTGGCGCTGCGCACCCACGCCCCGGTCGTGGCGGGCATGGTGCACGGCGGCTACGACGCGTGGCCGCGGTGGGCGCGCGGGCCGCGACGCGGGGCAAAGCTCACCATGCGCTTCAGCGAGCCGTTCCACCTCGCCGACCGGGCCTGGGACCGGGTCACGCCCGCGATGATCGAGGCCGGCAACCGGCGGCTCGTGGAGGAGCTCGCGACCCTGTCCAGGGGCTACATGCTGCGGCGACAACGGGTCAGCGCGTGATGGCGCCCAAGGTCATCGTGATCGGGCTGGACGGGGCGACGTTCACCCTGCTCAAGCCATGGATGGACGCCGGACACCTGCCGAGCCTCAAGGCGCTGATGGAGCAGGGGGCGAGCGGCCCGCTCCGCTCCTCGATCCCGCCGGTGACGGTGCCCGCGTGGCAGTGCTTCATGACCGGGAAGAACCCCGCCAAGATCGGCGTCGCCGGGTTCTTCGTGCAGAAGCCGGGCACCTACGACGAGGTCCCCGTGAGCGCGGCGCACTGCAAGGGCCGCTCGCTCTGGGAGCTCCTGAACGAGGGCGGCCAGCGGGTGGCCGTGCTGAACGTGCCGTACACCGTGGCGCCGAAGGACTGCGACGGGGTCTTCATCGGGGGCTTCGACACGCCGCCCGCCAGGATCGCCGAGGCGGTCCACCCGCCGGGCCTTCTCGCGGAGATCGAGCGCGAGTTCGGGCCGTACCGCGTGTACCTCACGAGCCCGCAGTGGCTCGCCCCGCTGCTGACCATCAACCGCTTCGAGTTCGCGATCGAGACCTTCATCGCGGATTGCCAGGGGCTCACCGATTACCAGTTCCGCGTCGCCAACTGGCTCCTCGGGCGCGACGACTTCGACTTCGTCATGCTCTACCAGCTGGCGCCCGACCGGATCCAGCACTGGCTCTGGTACATCCTGGACGACACCCACCCGTGGCACGACCCGGCCGTGGCCGCCAGGTACCGCGACCGCATCATCGCCTACTACGACCGCCTCGACGCGGAGATCGGCCGCCTGATCCGGAACGCCGGCGGTGACCCCGTGGTCATGATCGTCTCCGACCACGGGTTCGGCTCCGTCGCCAAGGGCATCGACCTCAACAGCTTCCTGCTCCGGGAGGGCTATCTCGCGATCCGTGACCGGCCGAGCGCCCGCTTCAAGCACCTGCTGTGGCGGCTGGGCTGGGGTCCGCAGACCCTCATCCGCCCGCTCCTGCGCCGGCCGCTCCGGTGGAAGTTCGTGCAGCGGCGCATCCTGAAGGCGTTCACCTCCCAGCAGCGCTTCCACGCCTGGGACGAGATCATGCGGATCCTGAACCGCGCCTGCTTCCTGGCCACCAGCGACATCGACTGGACGCGGAGCCGGGCCTACTGCCTCTCCGAGTTCGGCATGATCCGGCTCAACGTGCGCGGCCGCGAGCCCCACGGCGTGGTGGACCCGGCGGAATACCCCGCGCTGCGCGACCGGCTGGTCGAGCGGCTGCGCGCGCTGGTCGACCCCGCGCGCGGGCCCGTGGACGCCGACGTCTTCACCAAGGAGGCCACGTACCACGGCGAGTACCTGGACGCCATGCCCGACATCGCCTTCATCCCGTTCAAGACGCCGTACCTGGCCGTGAACTCCGTCACCTTCGTCACCCGCGGCGTCTTCATCGACGACATCGGGGTGACGGGCTTCCACCAGATGGACGGCATCCTGATCGCCAAGGGGCCGTCGATCCGCAAGGGCGCGACCGTCGAGACGGCGACCCTGATGGACATCGCGCCGACCATCCTGCACGTGCTGGGACTGCCGGTGCCCGACGACATGGACGGCCGCGTGGTGACGGAGATGCTCGAGGCGCACGCGCTCGACGAGCGTCCCGTGACGTACGCCGCCGCCGCCGCCGGGCCCGTCCGGGACGAGCTCGAGCTGTCCGAGGCCGACCAGGCCGCCGTGCTCGAACGGCTCCGGGGCCTGGGCTACATCGACTGAGGCCGGGATCGTGCCCACCAAGGTCGTGATCATCGGGCTGGACGGCGCGACGTTCGCGCTCCTGCGCCCGTGGATGGACCAGGGGCACCTGCCGTACCTCAAGGCGCTGGTGGACGGGGGCACCAGCGGCCTGCTGCGCTCCACCATCCCGCCGGCGACGGTGCCGGCGTGGCAGTGCTTCATGACGGGCAAGAACCCGGCGAAGCACGGGGTGGTGTGGTTCCTGCGGCGGCGGCCGGACAGCTACGACGAGGTGCCGGTGGACGCCGCGTCGTGCGGCGCGCGCTCGCTGTGGGAGATCCTGAGCGAGCGCGGGCACCGCGTGCTGGTCCTCAACGTCCCCTATGCCACGGCGCCCCCGCGCTTCAACGGCGTGCTCATCGGAGGCTTCGACACGCCGCCCTCGCGCATGGCGGAGGTGGCGTACCCGCCGGGCATCCTGGGGCAGATCGAGCAGCGGCTCGGCCCCTACAAGGTCCAGGTGCGCACCCCGGGCTTGCTCCTGGCCGAGCGCTTCGAGCCGATCATCGAGGCGTTCCTCGAGGACTGCGAGGCGCTCGTCGACTACCAGTTCCGCGCCGCCCACGACCTCCTGGACCGCCAGGCCTTCGACGTGGTGATGTTCTACCAGCTGGTCACGGACCGCATCCAGCACTGGCTGTGGTACGTGCTCGACCCGACCCATCCGTGGCATGGTGCGCGCGCCGCCGGCCGGTTCCACGACGCGGTGGTCGCCTTTTACCGGAGGCTGGACGAGCGGCTCGCCCGCCTCGTCGAGCGCCTGGGGCCGGAGCCGGTGGTGCTGGTGGTGTCCGACCATGGGTTCGGGCCCGTGTACAAGGCGCTCGACCTCAGCACGTGGCTGCTCAAGGAGGGCTACCTCGAGATCCGGCGACGGCCCGCGTCGCAGCTCAAGCTCCTGCTGTGGCGGCTCGGCTGGTCGCCGGTGCTGCTCTCGCGCCTGGCGGGGTTCCTGCTGCGGCGGCCCGCCGTGCAGCGGTGGTTCTCGCGCGCGTTCGCGGCCCAGGGCGAGGTCGGCGCGCGGGATCGCCTGGGCGCGCTGTTCAACCGGCTGTTCCTGCAGCGCAGCGACATCGACTGGGCCCGCACCCGGGCGTACTGCCTGTCGGGCTTCGGGATGATCCGGCTGAACGTCGCCGGCCGCGACCCCCAGGGCGCGGTGCGGCCGGACGACTATCCCGCCGTGCGGGACGAGATCGCGGCCAGGCTCCGGCGGCTGGTCGACGACACCACGGGCCGGCCCATCGGCGGCGAGGTGCACCTGCGCGACGAGACGTACGAGGGCAAGTACCTCGAGGAGATGCCGGATCTCGTGTACCTGACGCTCGAGCAGGGGTACATCATCGAGCAGCCGATGGCCTTGCCGCTCGTGTCCAGGCGCGTGGTCATCGACGATCCGAAGATCTCCGGGACGCATCGCATGGACGGCATCCTGATCGCCAGCGGACCGTCGATCCGGGCCGGCGCCTCGATCGAGGGCGCCCGGCTGATCGACGTGGCCCCCACGGTCCTGCACCTGGTCGGCGAGGAGATCCCCGACGACATGGACGGCCGCGTGCTGGAGGAGCTGCTGGAGGCGGATCCCCGCCGGCCCGCGCCACGTCGCTACCGGGCGGAGGCCACCGCGGCGCGTGGTTCCCAGGACCTCTCGGCGGAAGACCAGGCGGTCATCCTCGACCGCCTGCGCGGGCTCGGCTACATCGATTGACCTCGGGAACGGACGTGCGGCGATGAGCGAGCGCCCGACGACGTACGACGTGGTGATCTGCGGCGGGGGCCTGGCGGGCCTGACGCTGGCGCGCCAGCTCCGCCAGACGCTGCCACGTCTGTCCGTGGCGGTGATCGACCGGCTGACCCGTCCATTGCCGGAAGCGGCCTTCAAGGTCGGGGAATCGCTCGTCGAGACCGGCAGCCACTATATGCGCGAGACGCTCAGGCTCGGCGATTACATGCGGACCGCGCACCTGCGCAAGCTCGGCTTCCGCTTCTTCTTCAGCCATCCGTCCGGCCGACTGCAAGATCGGCCCGAGTACGGCCTGTCGGAGTTCCCCCGCATCGAGTCCTACCAGATCGATCGGGGCATCCTCGAGAACGATCTTCGCCGGTTCAACGCGCAGGACGGCGTGGTGCTGCGGGAAGGCTGCACGGTCCAGGACATCGTGCTCGCGGGCGGCGGCGAGGACCACGAGGTCGTCTACGCGAGCGCGGACGGGCGCGCCGAGCGGGTGAGGACCCGGTGGGTGGTCGACGCGATGGGCCGGCGCCGCTACCTGCAGAAGCGACTCAACCTGACGCTGGCCCACGGCAAGAAGAGCAGCTCGGCCTGGTTCCGGCTCCCCGGCCGCATCGACGTGAGCGATCTCGTGCCGGACGACGTCGTGGCCTGGCATGCCCGCGTTCCCGGGCGGAACCGGTACTGGTCCACGACCCACCTGACGGGCAGCGGCTACTGGGTGTGGATCATCCCGCTGTCCTCGGGCAACACGAGCGTCGGGATCGTGACGCGGGACGAGCTGCACCCGTTCGCGGAGTTCAACACGTACCCGCGGGCGCTCGAGTGGCTGCAGAGGCACGAGCCGGCCTTCGCCGCGTACCTTCGGGGAAGGGAGCCGCTGGATTTTCGGTGCATGCAGGAGTACAGCTACGCGTCGCGCCAGATGTTCTCGCCCCAGCGGTGGGCGTGCATCGGGGACGCCTCCCTGTTCCCGGATCCCTTCTACGGCGTGGCCAACGACCTGATCGGCTACGGCAACACGATGCTCACCGACATGATCCGGCTGGATCAGGAGGGCCGGCTCACGCCCGACGTGGTCAAGCGCTACGACCGCTTCGTCCTCTCCCTGAACTACTGGTACACGCAGAACGCCCAGCTCGGCTATCCCTTCATGGGCAACGGCGTGGTGATGGTCGCCAAGGTCCTCTGGGACACGATCGTGGGATGGGCGATGCTGGCGCCCCAGGTCTTCAATCGGGTGTTCCTGGACTGGGAGCTGGACGACGAGTACCGGCGCGTGTCGGCCGGCTTCTTCTTCCTGTCCCGCGCGGTGCAGCAGATGTTCGCGGACTGGGCCGCGAAATCGCCCGGGCGCGCCTCGTTCGAATTCGTCGACTTCCTGAAGATCCCCTTCGTCGGCAGCATGCAGCAACGCAATCTGCAGGCGCGAAGCGACAAGCGGGCGATCATCGAGAATCAGATCCTCAACGTGCAGGGCCTCGAGGACCTGGCGCAGGTGCTGTTCCTGATCGCCGTCGAGGACGTGATGCCGGAGCACCTCGATCGATTCAAGCCGCCGGTCTGGCTGGACGCCTGGGAGATCGGTCTCGACCCCGCGGCCTGGGGCGATCGTCTCTTCCAGCCGCAGTCCGCGCCCCGCGATCTGGCGCCGTTGCGCGCCGAGTTCCGGAGCCTGTTCCGGTTCAGCGATCGCCCGTAGCCCGCGAGGCCCGGCGCCGGCGCTCCGCCGCCGTGCGCGACACCGGCGAGGACCGCCTCGCGACCCGCGGCAGCAGGCCGCGCCGCTCGAGGTGGCGCAGCGTCGTGCGCGCGTGGGCGTCCGGGGTGCCGCCGGTGGTCGTCAGCACGAGGTCCGGGGCCGTGGGCGGCTCGTAGGGGTCGTCGATGCCGGTGAAGTGCGGGATCTCGCCCCGCCGCGCGCGCGCGTACATGCCCTTGGGGTCGCGCTGCTCACAGATGGCCAGCGGCGCGTCCACGTACACGAGGACGAACCGCTCCGCCCCGACGATCCGCCGGCACTCCTCGCGCGTCGCCTCGTAGGGGCTCACCACCGCGCAGATCGCGATGCCCTGATGTCGCACCACTTCCCCGGCGACGAAGGCGATGCGACGCACATTCGTGTCACGATCGTCCCGGCTGAAGCCGAGGCCCTTCGAGAGATGCGTGCGGACGACGTCGCCGTCGAGCAGGGTGACCACGCGGCCGCGCCGCGTGAGGTGAGCGATGAGCGCGTGCGCGATGGTCGATTTGCCCGCGCCGCTGAGGCCGGTCAACCAGAGGCAGAACCCTCGCGGCGCGCGCGCGCGGCCGGACGGGGACGGCCGCGCCGGCATCAGCCGATGCGCCGAAGCACGAGCTCCAGGATGCGCGCCCCGATCTCGTCGATGGACGCCTCGCCGGTCTCCAGGCGCAGGGCCGGGTTCGCCGGGGCCTCGTAGGGGGCATTGAGCCCGGGCACCTGCACGCCGTCGCCCCCCGCCACCCGGGAGTACAGGCCGTGCGGATCGCGCTCGCGGAGCACCGCGAGCGGCGCCTCGAGGTGGATCAGGGTCAGGTGCTCGTCGCCCACGAGGATGCGCGCGTACTCCCGGTCGGCGACGAAGGGGCTCACGAGCGCCACGATGACGACCAGACCGGCCTGCTGGAACAGGCGGGCCACCTCGGCGGCGCGCCGGGCCTGCTCGGAGCGGTCGGCGTTCGTGAACCCCAGATCGGAGCTGAGGCCGAACCTCAGATTCTCGCCGTCGAGCACGAAGGTCTTGACCTGACGGGCGAAGAGCTCGCGCTCGAGATAGCGGGCGGCCGTGCTCTTGCCCGCGCCGGGCACGCCCGTCAGCCAGACGACGTGGCTGTGGTGGCCGTACGCCATCGCGCGGTGCGCCGCCGTCAGGGCGCCCTCGGTGGGCGCGATGCTGCCGCTCTTCGGCAGGCCGTGGGCGTAGGGACGGCGATAGAGCTCGTCCACCTCGAGGACGATGCCGCCGCCCACCACGTCATAGCCGTCGAGGAGCACGAAGCGGCCGGTGGGGGGCACCTCGGCGGCGGCGTCGAAGACGAGGGGCCGCCCCGTCTGGAACACGACCTCGCCGGCCTCGTTCTGCCCGAGATGGGCCTTGCCATGCTCGACGACGAGGGAGGCCGCGTGCATGACGCGGTTGATGCTGAACACCGTCACCGTGCGCTCGGCCGTCGCGAGCTTGAGCGTGTACTCGCGGTTCAGGGTGAGGGGCGTCCGCCCGAGCCAGAAGATGTTCGCGGCCACGAAGCTCGAGAGATGCGGGGGCCGCGCGGGATCGGCGAGGACGTCGCCCCGCTGGATGAAGAGCGGTGAGTCGAGGGTGAGGCCGACGGTCTGGTAGGTCTCCAGGGCCACGGGCGCCGGGGCGGTGGGCGGCCAGGCTTCGAGGGATTTCACCCGGGCCCGGTGCCCGGAAGGCCAGACCTGGATCTCGTCGCCGAGCTGGACCCGTCCGCTCTCGACGCGCCCGGTGACGATGCGGCGGTCGTCGAACTTGTAGACGTCCTGCACGGGGATGCGCAGGGCGCCCGCCGCGCCCTGGGCGGTGAGCGGCACCTGCTCGAGCAGTCCCATGACCGACGGACCCTGGTACCAGGCCAGGCGGTCCGAGGGGCCGAGGAGATTCTCGCCGGCCACGGCCGAGATCGGCACGAAGGCGAGCGGGTGCAGGTTCAGCCCCGCCAGGAAGTGGGTGTACTCGTCACGGATGCGGTCGAAGATCGTCTCGGAGTACTCGACCAGATCCATCTTGCTGACGACCACCGCGACCTTCGTGATCCCGAGAAAGCTCAGGAGATACGCGTGCCGGCGGGACTGCTCCTGGATGCCCTCCTTGGCGTCCACGAGGAGGAGCGCGGCGTCGGCGTGGGCCGCGCCGGTGATCATGTTCTTGATGAATTCCCGGTGACCGGGGGCGTCGATGACGAGGTACTCGTGGTCGCGCCACGGGAAGCGCACCTCGGTGATGTCGATGGTGACGCCCTGGAGCTGCTCTTCCTCGAGGGCGTCGAGGAGGAACGCGTACTCGAACGGCTTGTGCTGCTCCTGGCAGATGCGGCGGACCTTCTCGAGGCGGCCGTCCTGCAGCGCGCCCGTCTCCGCGAGGAGGCGGCCGACGAGGGTGGACTTGCCGTGGTCGACGTGCCCGACCACCACGAAGGCGAGACGACGTATCACATGTAGCCTTTCACGCGGAGCTTCTCCATCGCATGGGAGTGCTCCTGATCCTGGGCGCGGCCGGAGCGCTCGCTGGTCCTGGTGGCCACGAGCTCGGCGATGATCTCCGAGACCGACTGGGCGGTGGAGGCGCAGGAGGCCGTGCACGGCTCGCAGCCGAGACTGCGATAGCGGCGGCCCTCGCGGGCGAGGTAGAGGTCGATGATCGGGATCTGCTCGCGCTCGATGTACCGCCACACGTCCACCTCGGTCCACCGGAGCAGCGGATGGACGCGGACGTGCTCATCGGGCGGAAAGTCGGTCCGGTACTGGTCCCAGAACTCCGGTGGCTGATCGACGAGATCCCACGTGGATTGCCGGCTGCGCGCGCTGAACACCCGCTCCTTGGCCCGGGAGCCCTCCTCGTCGCGGCGGATGCCGACGATGATCGCCGAGAACTTGTGCTCCTCCAGCACCTGGCGCAGGGCGTCCGTCTTGAGCGCGGTGCAGCAGACGAGGCGGCCTCGCATGTGGTTCATCCCGTCGGCCAGGGCCTGGGTGTTGCGGCCGATGATCAGCTCGAAGCCGAGCTCGCGGGCGAGGCGATCGCGATAGGCGATCATCTCCGGGATCTTGTACGTGGTGTCGATGTGGATCAGGGGAAAGGGGATGTGGCCGAAGAAGGCCTTGCGGGTGAGCCACAGGAGCACCGTCGAGTCCTTGCCCATGGACCACAGCATGGCGAGCCGGGGGATCTTGGCCCACGCCTCCCGCAAAATGTAGAGGCTCTGATGCTCGAGCTGGTCCAGGTGATCCACCCTACCCCTCCCCCGAGGTCAGCCCCGCCGGCGGCGCCGAGATCGATCGCACGCATGCCTCCGGACAGGACGGTCACGTGCCGCACGCGTGGAGCGCCAGATTAGAACAAGCCGCGCTCTTTCGCAACGCGTCGTGACCATGTCGGAGCGGGGAACGACGGGGCGAGACCCGGGTCTGATCCTTCGCGTGACGCGCCCGGCCCGGGCGCCGACCACGCCGCCGAAACCATCCTGACGACGCCCGAGGCGCCTGTGGGGATATCGAGGAGCGCCACGGCTTGGGGGGGGGTGCTCCGAGCCCGGGGGGTCTGGGGGGCGCCCGGAGCCCCCCAGCGTCAACTAGTGGATCGATCCGACCAGGGTGGCCGGAACGGTGATGTTGTTCAGGACTCCGGTGAGCGTCAGGGTCCCGGTGCCGCCATACGTCTCCGAGAGGGAGGCGCTGACGGTGTAGGTGTTGGTGGGCTTGCCACGGAAGGTGTTGGCGGTGATGGTCCCGCTCGTGACCAGGCCACCGTAGACGCCCTGGGGCACGTAGATGACCCAGCCCCCCTGGGTGATCGCGGTGGACCCCGAGACCGGAAGCGAGCCGTACACGGGCGAGAACCCGAAGCTTCCGGCCGTGGACTGGCCGTTGATGGTCCCGAGGAACGACCCGCCGAAGATCGTGACGCCGCAGGTCGCCGCCGGGCAGATGACGGCGACGATGGCCTGTCCCGTGATAGGCGGGCTCGTGGCCAGCGCCATCGGGGGCGTGACGAGCAACAGGGTCACCAGCAGAGCGAGCGGCCAGCGGCGTGCGACGGTCATCTTTGCCTCCTCGGGAGTCGGGCAGCGTCGTGCCCCTACGGGAGGTGATCGGCCGGGACGAGCCGAAGCGGAGGCCCGCCCGGGCTTACGACGAGAGCGGAAGAGGCGGCTGCGACGCGCTGAAGGAGATCGCGCCGTACGGCTCGACGTCGACGGAGCCCTCGGCGAGCGCGAGAGTGTCGGCCAGCGTGAAGGCCCAGCAGAGCGCGGTCAGCGACACCCGGTCGGAGATCTGGCTGGCGCCCACGAGCCGGCGGATCCGGCGCACGTCGAACCACTGCAGCGCCAGCGTCCGGTCGCGATCCTCGGGCTCGGCGCGCTGGCTGAGCCCGCGCGCGACCATCACGTGGAAGGTCCGGGCGCCGGAGCCACTCGACGACCGATACGGACCGAGCGGGATCCACGCATCGGCCCCGAGGCCCGTCTCGTCCAGGAGCTGCCGCTGGGCCGCCTCTTCGACCGACTCGCCCGGCGCGATCGCGCCGGCGGGAACCTCCCAGCGCCGCGGTCCGGCGTCGAGACGGTGGCGATCGACGAGGAGGATCCGGCCATCGTCTCCCACGGGAATGACGGCGACGGCGGGCGACGCGGCCGCCAGCCCATCGTGATCCGCGAGGGCGGGCGCGGCGGGCGCTCCGACCGACGACAGCGCGAGGTCGATCCAATCGCTGGCCGGCATCGCGCGGTCCGGAACGGCCACCGACGCGCGTTCCCCTGGCTCCATCAATCGCATCGCGACGCCTCCTCGGACGGCTCCACGGGGTGTTCGGCAGCCGAGGGCCGAACCCGGACCCAGCATCGCGCGAGCGTCATGCCTCCGGGCCCGGTGTTCCTGGTCCCGATAAACGGACCGCCCCGTTTCCGGGGGTCGGCAGGGCGGCAGAGGCGGTGATCGCCCGTGGGCCGGTCGGGACGTCCGGCCTGGGAGGGCCTAGGAGAGTTCCCTCGCGCAGCGAAAGCCGATGAAGTCGAACCGCAGCCCGGGCGAGCGGTTGAGGCGAAGCGCCGACCGGAGATTCAGCGGGGCGCTGAACCAGGAACCGCCGCGCAGGACGCGGAACGTTCCGGCCTCCGGGCCCTTCGGGTTCCGCTCGGGACTGCGCCGGTAGTAGCCGCCGTCGTACCAGTCGGCGACCCATTGCCAGACGTTGCCCGCCATGTCCAGGGCCCCGTAGGGACTGGCCCCGGCGGGATAGGACCCCACCGGCGTCGGCTTGCCGAGCTTGCTCTCGTCCGAGTTGGCGCGGCCCGGGTCCCACTGCTCCCCCCACGGGTACGTCCGGCCGTCGGTGCCCCGCGCCGCCTTCTCCCACTCCGCTTCCGTCGGCAGGCGCCTGCCGGCCCACGCGCAGTAGGCGCTGGCGTCGTCCCAGCTCACGCCGACCACGGGCTGTGCGGGCGCGTTGAAGCGCGCGCTCGTCCAGTACAGCGGGGCCGGGCGACCCGTGGCGCGCATGAAGCGCTCGTAGAGGGCGTTCGTCACCGGGTGGCGATCGATGGAGAACGCGTCCAGCGTCACGCGATGGCGTGGCAGCTCGCGCTCCATCCAGGGCCGGCACGTCGCCTCCGTGAAGCCGGGACGCTTGCACTCCTCGATGGCCCGGGCCACCTCCTGCTCGGTGCTCCCCATCCAGAACTCACCGGCCGGCACCCGCACCATCTCGGTGCCGTCCTCCGCCCGCGCCACCGGCGGCGGCTCGGTGACGTCGCGTGATTGCGCCAGCGAGGAACCGGTGCCGCCCAGCAGCGTCACGCCGAGGGCAATCGCGAGCCACCGGGCCGTCCGCGGGCGCATCGACCTCGCGGGCGCCTGCGGCGGGCTCACCGCGGGCGCGCGCCCAGGCGTTCGGAGTCCACGGTGACGCGGAGAAAGGCGATGCACATCTCGTCGGTGGTGCCTTCGCCCCAGCCCACCGGTCGGGGCGGGCGGTTGGGCTGCCGGGGGTTGTCGGCGGAGTTGTCGTAGATCGCCTGGACGTCGATCCGGGTGCCGCCCGGCAGCGGGATCGGCCGCGCGAACGTGTAGGCGCCCTGCCAGTTGAAGTCCCAGTCGTCGATGTAGATCAGCGGGCGCACGGTGCCGTCCGGATAGGTCGCGGTCACCTTCATCTCCCGCCCGAGCAGGTGCATGTGGGGCGCGATGCCGATGGTGTGGAGGTTCCACGCCAGCGGCACGGTCCAGGAGGCGCGGACCTCGTGGCGCGCGGCGCCGGCGGGAATCACGAACCCGCGGTTGAGGACGGGTACGACCCGCAGCCGCTTGTCCACCGGTTGCCGGATGAAGTGCAGGCCGATCCTCGTCCGGTCGGTCTCCGCCCGCTCGCTGCGGTTGTTGTAGTGGACCTGCGCCACCACACGCGCGCCGGCGGGCAGGAAGACTCCCACGTCGCTCGGCATCACGAGCGGCGGCGCGCCGGGGGCCCAGCCGCCCAGCCCGCCGGTGGCCGCGAATCCCGGCCCCCCGAAGCAGGTATAGCCGGGGCCGGGGTCGGCCCGGTCGAGCGCGAGCGAGGCGCCGGTGGTGTCGAGATAGGTGAGGACGTGGTGCACGATCTTCTTGTTGCCGGGGATGACCTCGACGGCGGAGAGGTAGAGGTCGTAGCTGTAGCGGGTGGGCAGGGTGAAGCAGCGGTACACGTCGCCGGCGCCGGCGGCGACCGTGTACGCCTCGTCCATCTCGAGCACGAGGCCGGGCTGCCCCAGTGTCCACGTCGGCGGGAACGTGCGCGGGGGCGGGAGCCTGGCGGGATCGCCCTCGGGCGCGCCGGCCTTCACCCACCGGGCGATGAGCGCCAGGTCCGTGTCGGACAGGCGCCGGACCTCGGCGAAGTCTCCATGGCCGGCGACCGGCTTCCACGGCGGCATCCGGCGCGCCTGCGTGGCGACGTGGATCTGCTGCCGCCAGAGATACGCGTCCTGGTACGTCAGCAGCGAGAAGGGCGCGCCGCCTTCGGGACGATGGCACGTCTGGCAGTGGGCCTGGAGCACGCGCGAGATCTGGTCGCCGAACGTGACCGGCTCCTCGGCCGGCCGCGCCGGCTCCGCCGCCAGCGCGGCGGCGGCGATCAGCACGAGCATCACGATGCGGCGCATCGACGCCTCCATTCCAGGGAGGTGTTCTCGGCGGACGCGGCCGCCGCCTCCACCGAGATGGTCGCACGTTCCCGGGGAAAATCTCTTCGCGCGGCCGTGCTTCTGGCTGGCCCGCGCCACCCACGCCCCACCGCCACCACGCTCTGACCCTCACCGGTCACGGAGCGGGCCGATGTCGGGTCATCCCGTGACCGGCGCTCTCCGGTGGCTTGACGCCGACCCGCCCGGCGCTGTGTACTAAACGCCTCGCACAGCCGGGTTCGTCCGGGGAGGCTCGTCATGCGTCTCTCGAGTGAGTGGGCGGTCGTCCGCTACGCGGTGGGAATCCTCGCCGTGGCGGCAGCCTGCCTCCTCACGTGGCTGGGATGGCCGCATCTGCAGTCGAGCCCGACCCCCCTCTTCTTCGCCGCGGTCATGCTCACCGCGTGGTGGGTGGGGCTCGGCCCCGCGCTGCTCGTCTCGGCGCTCGCGGCGCTGTCCGTCGAGTACTTCTTCATCCCGCCGTTCAACGCGTTCGTCTTCAGCCTCGACGCGGTCGTCCGGGTCGTGGTGTTCTTCGCGGTGGCCGGGCTGATCTCCTCGCTCAACGGACGGCTGCAGCGCGCGGAGAGCGAGGTCCGCGAGGCGCACGCCGGTCTCGAACAGCGCGTGGCCGGGCGCACGGCCGCGTTGTCGGACAGCAACCGGGTCCTCGAGGCGGAGATCGTCGAGCGCAGGCGGGCGGAGGCTGCGCTCCGCGAGCACGAGGAGCAGCTGCGCCACTCGCAGAAGATGGAGGCGTTCGGCCAGCTCGCGGGCGGCATCGCCCACGACTTCAACAATCTCCTGACCGTCATCCTCGGCCGCGCCCAGCTGCTGCAGGCGCGGATGGGCCGCGAGCACCCGCTGCGCGGCGAGATCGGGACCATCCACACCACCGCCATCCGCGCCGCGGCGCTCACGCGCCAGCTGCTGGCGTTCAGCCGCAAGCAGGTGCTGCAGCCCAAGCTGCTCGACCTCAACGCCGTCGTGGCCAGCATGGGCTCGATGCTGCGCCCGCTCATCGGCGAGGATATCGACCTCGTCATCACGCCCGGCGCCAACCTCGGCCGCGTGCGCGTGGATCCCGGCCAGATCGAGCAGATGATCGTGAACCTCGTGGTCAACGCCCGTGACGCCATGCCCACCGGCGGCTCGGTGACCATCCGCACCGCGAACGTCGACGCGGCGGCGACCGCGGAGGGCCTGAAGCCGGGCGGCTACATCCTGCTCGAGGTCGCCGACACGGGGCTCGGCATGGACGCCGCGACGGCCGCGCGGATCTTCGAGCCGTTCTTCACCACCAAGCCGACCGGCCGGGGCACCGGGCTGGGGCTCTCGACGGTGTACGGCATCGTGCAGCAGAGCGGGGGACACATCGACGTCGACACCGCGCCCGGGCGCGGCGCGACGTTCCGGGTGTGGCTTCCGCGCCTCGAGGAGCCGGGCGAAGGGGCGCGCCCGCGCCGGGAGGCGGGCGCGTCGGGCGGCACCGAGACGGTGCTCCTCGTGGAGGACGAGATCGGCGTCCGGGAGCTGGTGCGCGACGTGCTCGTGGTGAACGGCTACACCCTGCTCGAGGCGGGGGACCCCGGCGAGGCCCTCGAGATCAGCGAGCGGCACCGCGGACCGATCCACCTGCTCCTCACCGACCTCGTCATGCCCCAGCTGTCGGGCGCGGACCTCGCGGCGCGCCTGGCGGTGCTGCGTCCGCAGATGAAGGTGCTCCAGATGTCGGGCTACGCCCCGCCCGGCTTCAACCCCGGCCCCGCGTTCCTCTCGAAGCCCTTCACGCCGGACAACCTCGCCCGCAAGGTGCGGGAAACGCTGGACGCCCCCGTCGCCCGGTGAGCGGGGCGCTCTTCCGCGGGCTCTCCGTCTCTGGTAGAATTCCCGCACGATGGCGCAGCGACTCCCGGAGCTCATCGGGCGCGCGATGATCGATCCCGACTTTCTCGCGGAGCTGCAGCGCGCGCCGGAGGCGATCCTCGCCGGGTTCGAGCTCAACGACGACGAGCGGGAGGCCGTGCGCCAGGCGCTCCGCCGGCTCGCCGAGACGCCCACCACCCAGCGCCCCCAGGCCTTCAGCAGCGCGCTCCTCCGCCGCGTCGCGACGTAGCGACGGGAGCATCGCTCGGTGAAGCTCGCGGAGACCACCGAGTTCCTCAAGAGCGTCCGCCTCTTCAAGGAGTTCGCCGACGTCGACCGCGCCGCGCTCGCCCAGCGGCTGCGCGAGCGATCGCTCCGCAAGGGCCAGGTGCTCATGCGCGAGGGGGACGCGGGCGACGAGATGTACCTCGTCGTCAACGGCTCCCTCATCGTGTCCAAGGCCGTCACCGGCCGCGTCGAGCAGGTGCTCGCGCGCTTCGGTCGCGGTGATTTCACCGGCGAGATGAGCCTGTTCGACCGGGCCCCGCGCTCGGCCACGATCCAGGCCGACGCCGACAGCGTGCTCCTCGCCCTGGACGCCAAGAATCTGAAGACGCTGACCGACACCAACCCGCGCGCGGCGGCGGCATTCTTCTTCGCCCTCGTCCAGGTCTTCATCGAGCGCCTGCGGGCCTCCGGGGACCTCGTGGCCGAGGTCACGCGGTGGGGGCTCGAGGCCACGGGCATGGACGTCGAGCCGCGATGAGCGATCAGCCGATCACGCGCCGGGCCAAGCTCGAGCTGCTCGTGCGGCGCGACGACGGGGAGAGCTTCGACGTCCGACAGGTCTCGAGCGCCGCCGCGTGGGTGCAGCTGCGCCCGCAGCGGCTGGAAGACGGCGCCTTCGAGCTGGTCGAGGTCGCCTCCCGGATGGGCCAGAGCCCGAGCTACATCCTCAAGAACACCAGGACCGACCGCTTCCTTCTCCTCTCCGACCGCGAGCGATTCCTGTGGAACCGCATGGACGGTCACACCGCGCTGCAGGACATGGCCACCGCGTACGTGCTCGAGTTCGGCCAGTTCGACTTCGAGGTCATCCCCGCGCTCATCCGCAAGCTGCAGGCCGCCGGCGTGCTGACGCTGCAGCCCGCCTCGCGCTTGCGCCAGGCGCTCGCGCGCAACCGGCGGCGGCGCATCCTGCGCGCGACGGAGACGGCGCTCACCGCGCTGGAGCGGATCAACATCTCGAGCCGCAAGGTCCAGCCGTTCTTCGCCGCCCTCTACCGGTGGGGCGGGGCCGTCCTGTTCACTCGCGGGGCGGTGGGGGTGGCCGCGGTGCTCACCGTGCTCGGGTTCATCGCGGCGGCCCGGATGTGGCACGACGCGGACGACGTGGCCTCAGGGCTCAGGGCGAGCCCGGTGCTCGCGATCCTCGGCGTGAAGCTGCTGCTCCTGCTCACCATCGGGGTGCACCAGCTCGTGCACGGCCTGGCCGTCGTGCACTTCCGGCGCCGGGTGCGCGAGTTCGGCTTCACCTTCCTGCACGGCTTCGTGCCGACCTTCTACGTCGACGTCACCGACATCTTCATGGCGACCCGGCGCGGGCGCATCATCACCGCGGTCTCGGGCACGGTCGTGCACATCGTGCTCGGAGCGGTGGCCTTCATCGCGGCCTACCAGCTGCCGCCCGGCTTCGCCAAGGCGTTCCTGGCCACCTCGGCGGTCCTCCAGTGGCAGGCGTTCGTGGTGGCGCTCTACCCGTTCTGCTTCATCGAGATGGACGGCTACCACGTCCTCGTCGACGTGCTCGGCGTGCCCACGCTCAAGCACGACGCCACCGCATACGTCGGCCGGCTCCTCCGGGGCGGCAAGCCCGGGCGGTGGACCCGCGAGAAGAAGCTGTGGGTCGGCTACGTCGCCCTCTCCGCCGTATCGATCGCGGCCTTCATCGTCTTCAACGTCTATCTGATCCACCACGCCACGACCTGATGCCATGGCGCCCCGCGCGCCGCTCGGCGATCGAGTTGAAGCTGGGGGGCTCCGGGCGCCCCCAGACCCCCCAACGCTCGGAGCACCCCGGCAAAGCCGTGGCGCTCCTCGATATTCGGACAGGCTCCTGGCCTGGGACTGGGGGGGCTCCGAGCGCCCCCCGAGCCCCCCGCGCTCGCGACACCGCGGCTCGGCCGCGGGCCCCTCGACCGCGCGATTCGCCCACACGCGCTCAGGACACGTCCTCCAGGAGCGCCTCCACCGCGTCGGCGATCCGCCGCGCGTCTCCTGGATCGGCCGGCGGGGGGCTCGTGAGCGCAGCGGCCTGGCGCTCGGGGGTGACGGCGGCGAGCCGCGCCTGAGCCCGGAGCTGGAGCGTGTCGCCCAGCGCCACCGCGACGTCGCCGAGCGCGGCGAAGGCGAGGCCGAGGCGCTCGGGGTGTCCGGGCGCCGCGGCGATGCGCGCGACGAGGGCGCGGCGAAGCTGCATCGCGACTCGACCGCGATCGCCGTCGAGCGTGACCAGCTCGCCGCCGAGGGCCGCCCATTCGAGCGTGAGCGCCGCGCCGGTCTCGCGCAGCGCCGGCCCGAGCGCGGCCGCGCTGGTGGCGGCGACGACGGCGACGACCCCGCGGGCGACGGCGCGCGGCAGCGGGCGCGGCGTCGCCTCGTCGGAGCGGACGGGCAGGACGGCGACGAGCCGACCGTCGGCGGTGAGCTCGAGGTGATCTTCGAGCGCGGAGCCGAGCGCCCACAGCGAGCAGCGGACGGCGCCGCCGGCGTCGCGCACGCGATGAGGACCGCGGCGGCCGTGGCCCTGGACGCTGTCTCGACGATAGACGCGTCCACGCCATGCCACCGCCTCGACGCCGTCGCGCAGCTGGACGGTGAGACCGTCACCCTCGACCAGCGGCTCGAAGGGCGCCGGCCGCCACCCCAGGGTGCCCGCGGCGAACGCCGCGAGCGGATCCGGCACGCCGTCGTCGTGGCGGAACGAGTCGAGGAGGGTGGAGAAGAGCTGCTCGGTCGGATAGGGGCCGCCGTAGATGAGACGCTCGCGCCGCTGATCGGCGGCGAGCTCCGCGATGAGGTTGAGCACGGCGGTGCCGGCGCCGCGCGGCAGCCGCGCGGGCTCGGCGAGCGCGGGGAGGCGGTCGACGGCGTGGTACGCGACCGCCTCGCAGACCGTGAGCGCCGCCTGACGCGCCCGCGGCCGTGGTCCGATCCACAGCCGGTCGGAGCGGCCCCATGGCGCGTCATGGGTCGCGCGCGGCTCGATCGTGATCCACGCCCCGCCGGGGAGGCGGACCGACGCTTCAGCGAGCGTGTCGTCCGCGCCCCAGTCGAGGACCGCGGCGAGCGTGCCCGCGCGGTCGACCGCGAAGCGTCGGCGCGCCGCGCCGTCCGCCCGCCGCACCACGCCGACGCGAGTGCCGTGGGGCGCGGGCGCGACGTCGACGGCGGCGAGCTCGTCCTCGCCGAGCCCGGCGGCGTCGAGCGATGCGCGGAGGCGGGCGCGTTCGGCGGGGTCCATCAGCGCGACGTCACACGCCGGATGATACAATGCGCGGGTGTCCGGGATCGGTGCGGCATCGTTCCCGAGTGTCATCGATGAGTGACGCGCTCACCTGGGGCTCCGCGCTCGAGCTGGCGGCGATGATCCGCGGCAAGCAGGTCTCGCCCGTCGAGGTCGCGGAGGCGCACCTCGCCCGCATCGAAGCCCTGAATCCCGCGCTCAACGCGTACTGCACCGTCACCGCCGACGTCGCGCGCCGCGCGGCGCGCGAGGCGGAGATCGCCGTGCAGAAGAACGAGCCCCTCGGGCCGCTGCACGGCGTGCCCGTGTCGATCAAGGACGCGATCTACACGCGCGGCATCCGTACCACCTGCGGCTCCCGGCTCTTCGCCGACTTCGTCCCCGAGGAGGATGCCATCGCCGTCGCGCGGCTGCGCGCGGCGGGCGCGGTGATCCTCGGCAAGACCATGACCTCCGAGCTTGGCCACATGGCGACCACTCGCAACGCGATGTTCGGGCCGACGCACAACCCGTGGCGCCGCGAGCGCACCGCCGGCGGCTCGAGCGGCGGCGCCGCGGCGGCGGTGGCCGCGGGGCTCGGTCCGCTCGCCCTCGGCACCGACGGGGGCGGCTCCGTCCGCATCCCGGCCTCGTTCTGCGGGGTGGTGGGCTTCAAGCCGTCGTACGGGCGGGTGCCGCAGCATCCCGGGTTCCCCGGCTACGAGCACCTGCTCGTCACCGGCCCGCTGACGCGCACCGTGCGCGACGCGGCCGCGATGCTCGACGTGATCGCGGGCGGCGACGACCGCGACCGCGTGTCGTTGCCGCGCGAGCCGGGCGCGTACCTCGAGGCGTGCGACGAGGACGTCAAGGGCCTGCACGTCGCCTGGAGCCCGGACCTCGGCTACGCCGCCGTGGATGCCGCCGTCCTCGCGCGGTGCGAGGATGCCGCGGCCGAGTTCGAGACCCTCGGCTGCCACGTCGAGGTGGTGAACCCGGCCTGGGAGGACATCGAGGAGTTGTTCCGGACCCTGGTGGCGGCCCAGTTCTACGCCCACTGGTCCGATCAGCTGCCCGCGGCCGAGGCGCAGATGGATCCCCTGCTCGTCAGGCTGATCCGCAAGGGCGGCAGCATCACGGCGCGCGAGTACGTCCTGGCCGAGGAGCGGGCCAAGGCGTACTGGACCGAGGTGGTGACCTTCCTCTCGCGCTTCGACTTCCTGCTCACGCCCACGGTGGCGGTGCCGCCGTTTGCCGGCGAGAGGCCGCCGCACGAGGTCGCGGGCCGGGAGGTCTCCGTGCTGGGCTGGATGCCGTTCTGCTTTCCCTTCAACCTCACGGGGCAGCCGGCGGCCAGCGTGCCGGCCGGCTTCACCGACGACGGCCTGCCGGTCGGCCTGCAGATCGTCGGCCGCCGCCACGCCGATCGCGCCGTCCTCGCGGCGGCCGCGGCGTTCGAGGCGGCGCGCCCGTGGAGCGAGCGACGCCCCACGCCGTGAGCGCGCCGTGAGCCCGCCGCGCCGGCGCCGCACGTATGGGGACGCCGCCCGCTGGGCGCTCATCGCCGCCCTGCTCGCCGCCTGCCTCATCTTCGTGGTCTGGCTCGTCGTCATGGACAAGCCCATCGTGCGTTACATGGTGCGCCTGTACGGCGACAAGGCCTTCCTCAAGGAGACCGTCCTGCAATGGGGCTGGGCGGCGCCGCTCATCTTCATGGCGATCCAGGCGTTGCAGGTGATCATCTCGCCGATCCCGGGCGAGATCACCGGGCCGATGGGTGGCATCCTCTTCGGCACGCTCTGGGGCGTGATCTACTCGACGATCGGGCTGACCTTCGGCACGCTCTTCTGCTTCTGGGTCGGGCGCAAGTGGGGCGAGCCGCTCGTCAAGCCCTGGCTCAGCGAGCATCACTGGAACCGGCTGAACTTCATCCTGGAGGCCGAGGGCGCGATCATCTGCTTCATCCTCTATCTGATCCCGGGCTTCCCGAAGGACATCATCTCGTACCTGTTCGGCATCAGTCCCATGCCCTTCTGGCTGTTCGCGGTCGTCTCCACCGTCGGGCGGCTGCCCGGCACCTGGATCTCGTCGTACCTCGGCGCCCAGGTGGGCGAGCAGGAGTACATCTACGCCATCGCGTTCATGGCCCTGATGCTCGCGCTCTGCCTGCCGCTCTGGTACTACCGCGAGAAGATCCTGCGCCGCTTCCACAGGCCTGGCGCCGGGCGGGTCCATCAGCGCCGCCGGGAGAAAAGGCTTGACGGTCCTGCCGGTGGCGAGTAGCATACTCGGCACGCTTATGGGCAGCCACGCTCGGCCGTTCGGCGTCTTCTTTTACTTCGCCGAGGTCTGCCCAGGCGTTTGATCCCAGATCGAGCGCCGCGGGCGGACCGAGGCCCGCGGCGAGGCTCCTCCTCCAAGGCCGCGGGTCACGAGCCCGCGGCCGTTCGATTTTTGGGCTGGGGGGCCCCGAGATGGCCCCCAGACCCCCCAACGTGTGCGCGTCGGGTGAGTGGAGGAGGAGGGAGGAGTCACCGTGATCATCGTGCTGCGCTCGGGAGCCACCAGCGAGGAAGTCGACGACGTCTGTCGCCGGATCGAGGCGATGGGTTACAGGCCGCACACCATCCGCGGCGAGCTGCGCACCGTCATCGGCGCCGTCGGCGACGACCGGGGCAAGGAGCGGCTGCGCGCGCTCGAGTCGCTGGAGTGCGTCGAGAACGTCCAGCCGATCCTGCAGCCGTTCAAGCTGGCGAGCCGTGAGGTCAAGAGCGAGCCCACGATCGTCGAGGTCGACGGCATCGCGATCGGTGGCCGGCGGCTGGCCATCATGGCCGGGCCGTGCTCGGTGGAGTCGCGCGAGCAGATGTTCGAGGTCGCGGCCAAGGTCAAGGCGGCGGGCGCCAACGTCCTGCGCGGCGGCGCGTTCAAGCCGCGGACCTCGCCCTACGCCTTCCAGGGCCTCGAGGAGGAAGGCCTCAAGCTCCTGAAGGAGGCGAGCCGAGAGACCGGGCTGCCCGTGGTCACCGAGGTCATGGAGCCGGAGAAGGTCGACGTGGTCGCCGAGCACTCCGACATCCTCCAGATCGGTGCGCGCAACGTGCAGAACTTCTCGCTCCTGCGCCGCGTCGCGGAGACGCGCAAGCCGGTGCTCCTCAAGCGCGGCATGTCGACGTCGATCCAGGAGTGGCTGCTGTCCGCCGAGTACGTGCTGAGCGGCGGCAACCCCAACGTCATCCTGTGCGAGCGGGGTATCCGGACGTTCGAGACCGCGACACGCTTCACCCTCGACCTCAACGCGGTGCCCGTGCTCAAGCGGCTCACGCATCTGCCGGTCGTGGTCGATCCCTCGCACGGCACGGGCCACTGGGAGTACGTCGAGTCGATGGCCATGGCGGCAATCGCGGCCGGCGCCGACGGCCTGATCATCGAGGTGCACCCGCGTCCGGCCGAAGCCCTGTCGGACGGACCGCAGTCGCTCAAGCCCGAGCGCTTCGCCCAGGTGATGGCGCGGGTCCGACGCGTGGCGTTGGCCCTGGACCGCGAGGCCTAAGGCCGCGTCCGGACTGGGGAACCGGGCCCTGGACGTTCTATAATCGACGCCAGCATGCTCACGCGCGCCCGGGAAGTCTTCGCGCAGCGGCCGACGGTCACGCTGGGGGGCTCGGTCCTCGCGCACGTGCTGCTGCTGGTGGCGCTCTTCTGGACGCATGCCGGCGGCCAGGTGACTCCGATCAAGCGTGGGGAGCCCCTGTTCGTCGAGCTCCCCGATCTCAAGGAGCCTGCGCCTGCCGGCAATCCCGCCGCGCGCTCACCGGAGCCTGCGGCCCAGTCGGCGCCCCCGGCGCCGCCCGCCCGGCCGGCCCCCGCGCCTGCGAAGCAGATCGCGAAGGCGCCGCCCCCGCCGCCGGCGCCCCGGGCCCGCCCGGCCCCGACGCCCAAGCCGAGCGCGCCCGAGACTCCACAGCCCTCGCCGGACCATGCAGCGGCCGACACGGCGAAGCCGACGGAGACCGCCCGCGGGGAGACATCGGCACCCCAGCATCCGCCGGCTCCGGACGGCGCGCCGAGCGAGCGGAGCCCGAGCCAGCACCAGGTGGCGCGGGCGACTCCGGGGGCGCCCGACATGCGCGCGGCGCTCCGGCGCGGCGGCGGCGCCGGGGGGCTCACCCAGGGCGGCCGCGGCGGGATCGAGGGCGAGCCGATCCCGCTCGAGACGAACGATCCCAAGTACGGCGAGTACTTCGAGCACCTGCGGCGGAGGATCAAGTCGAACTGGGGCTACCCCTGCATCAAGCAGGCGAGCGGGGAATGCGAGTACAAGTCCGCCGAGGTCGTGGTGGAGTTCGGCATCGGACGACAAGGGGATCTCAAGTACGTCGACGTGGTCAAGTCGTCGGGCTTGCCGGTCTACGACGACTACGCAGTGAACGCGATCAAGCTCTCACCGATGTTTCGCCGCGTGCCTGAGGGCCTCGGCTATCCCTCCGGCCTGCCCATCGTCGCCATCTTCTCGTATCACGTCGAGACTTCACTACGGGGGATCCTGCGCTGAAAACCTTCGACTTCACGCCACGTTGGCTTGACACCTCCGCGCGGGCGTGTGTAGCATGGGCGGTACTTTTGGACAGGCTCGTAGCTCAGTGGGAGAGCGCCTCTCTGACGCAGAGGAGGTCGGCGGTTCGAAACCGCCCGAGCCTACCATTCAATTCGCTGCTCAATTCCCTGCCGGCTACGGTCAGGTCGGTCGAAGAGGTTTATGGCTGAAGTTTCGCCCGAAGAGCGTCACCTCCGGCTGATCGGCGAACTCGACTGCGACCCCACGCCGCTCGCCACGCTGCGCCACTCGACGTCCCACGTCATGGCCCAGGCGGTCAAGCGGCTGTTCCCCGGCGTGAAGGTGGCCATCGGCCCCGCGATCGACGACGGCTTCTACTACGACTTCGCGAAGGCCGAGCCGTTCACGCCCGAGGATCTCGTGAAGATCGAGGCCGCGATGGCCGAGATCGTCGCCGCGAACCTGCCCTTCGAGCGGCAGGAGCTGGACCGCGCCGCGGCCATCGCCTTCTTCCGCGAGCGGGGCGAGCCGTACAAGGTCGAGATCCTCGAGGGCCTCGACGCGCCCCGGGTGTCGCTCTACCGGCAGGGCGACTTCATCGACCTGTGCCGCGGACCGCACGTGCGCTCCACCGGCGAGATCAAGGCCTTCAAGCTGCTCTCGTCCTCCGGCGCGTACTGGCGCGGCGACGAGCGCAACCCGATGCTCCAGCGGATCTACGGGACGGCCTGGCTCAGCCAGGAGGATCTCGACAAGCATTTGTGGCGCCTGGACGAGGCGAAGAAGCGCGACCACCGTAAGCTCGGCCGCGAGCTGGAGCTGTTCGTCTTCCACGACGTCGCCCCCGGCGCTCCGTTCTGGCTGCCCCGGGGCATGACGGTGTTCCGGCAGCTGGAGGCGTACTGGCGCGAGGTCCACGACGCCAACGGTTACCTCGAGACCTCGACGCCGATCCTCGTCAACAAGAAGCTGTGGGAGCAATCCGGGCACTGGGACCACTACAGCGACAACATGTTCAAGCTCGAGGTCGAGGAGCAGACCTTCGGCCTCAAGCCCATGAACTGCCCGGAGTCGACGTTCGTCTACCGCCACGCGCTGCGCTCGTATCGCGACCTGCCGCTGCGCGTGGCCGAGATCGGCCGGCTGCACCGCAACGAGCGCTCCGGCACGCTCACGGGGCTGTTCCGCGTCCGGCAGGTCACCATGGACGACGCGCACATCTATTGCCGGCCCGACCAGGTGCAGGACGAGATCACGAGCGTGCTGGGGTTGATCCGGCAGTTCTACAAGCTGCTCAACCTGGAGCCCAGGTTCAAGCTCGCGACCCGGCCCGACGACTACATGGGCACGATCGAGATGTGGGACGGCGCCGAGCACGGGCTACACGAGGCCCTCAAGGCCAACGGGCTCGCCTACGAGCTCAAGCCGAAGGACGGCGCGTTCTACGGGCCCAAGATCGACATCCACGTCGAGGATGTGCTCGGGCGCGACTGGCAGATCGCCACGATCCAGCTCGACTACAACCTGCCCGAGCGCTTCCAGCTCGAGTACGTCGACGCCGACGGCCACGCCAAGCGCCCGGTGATGATCCACCGCGCGATCTTCGGGTCGTTCGAGCGCTTCATCGGCATGCTGACCGAGCACGTGGCCGGCGCCTTCCCGACGTGGCTGGCCCCGGTGCAGGCGCGGGTGCTGCCGGTGAGCCAGAAGCACGAGGACTACGCGCGCGCCGTGCACGCCCGCCTGCGCGCCGCCCGCGTCCGCGCCGAGCTCGACGACCGCAACGAGAAGCTCGGCTACCGCATCCGCGAGGCGCAGGTCCAGAAGGTCCCGTACATGATGATCGTCGGCCAGCAGGAGCGCGAGGCCGGCACCGTCAGCCTGCGCCACCGCAGCGGCGAGGAGCTGAAGGGCGTGCCCGTCGACCGCGTGCTCGCCGACCTCGCGCGCGAGATCTCCTCGCGCGCCTCCGACCTCACCGTGGGCCGCCCGTGACCGGGCGCCCCGCCCTCCGCGCGCGCCGCGCGCGGGCGGCCACTTCCACCGTGCCCCGCGCGCGCCGCGCGCCGGGCTTCTGAGGAGCCACGCCTATCAGTCAAGCCAGAGCCCCCGAGATCCGCATCAACGACGCCATCCGCGTGCGCGAAGTGCGCGTGGTCAGCGAGACCGGCGAGCAGCTCGGCATCATGGCGATCCAGGACGCGATGGAGAACGCGCGCTCCAAGGAGCTCGACCTCGTGGAAGTGGCGCCCGAGGCGCAGCCCCCGGTCTGCCGCATCATGGACTTCGGCAAGTACAAGTACACGCAGGCCCGGCGGCAGAAAGAGGCGCGCAAGAAGCAGACGACCATCATGGTCAAGGAAGTGAAGATGGGCCCCAAGACGGAGCGCCACGACTTCGACTTCAAGGTCAAGCACGTGCGCCGCTTCCTCGACGAGGGCCACAAGGCCAAGGTGACCGTCCGCTTCAAGGGCCGCGAGATGGCGCACACCGAGCTCGGGTGGAAGATGCTCCAGAAGATGGTGGAGGCGGTCCAGGACATCGCGGTGGTGGAGAACAACCCCCGCATGGAAGGACGCATGCTCCACATCATGCTGAGCCCGAAAGCCCAGCACTAGACGGGATCGTTCGATGAACGGGCAGGCGCGTGAGGCGAACGGGTGCGGCGGGGGGCAGCCCCGCTCCGCTCGCCACCCCCGCCCGGTGTGGGGTCCCCCGGCTCGCTTCGGGGGCTGCCCCCCGCCGCACCCGTTCGGTCACCGTTGGCGCGTTCGGGGAACGATCGAGGGGGCGCTTGGCGCGCTCCGCTGATACGAAAGGACGACCATGCCGAAGATGAAGACGAAGAGGGGGGCGGCGAAGCGGCTGAAGAAGACGGGCACCGGCCGACTGAAGCGGGCCGGGGGCTGGAAACAGCACAAGCTCGAGGGCAAGCACCCCAAGCGCCGCCGGCGCCTCCGGAAGAACAAGATGGTCGCGAAAGCGGACGAGGCGCGGCTGAAGGTGCTCGTCCCGTATCTCTGATCCGACGACTCTGATCTCACCACGCGGGGAGGAGCGAAGGCATGCCACGGGCGAAGGGTGGACCGAAGACGCGCCAGCGGCGCAAGAAGGTGCTCAAGAAGGCGAAGGGCTACTTCGGCGGCCGGCGCAAGCTGTACCGGCCAGCGGCCGAGACGGTCCTGCGCGCGGGGGCCTTCGCGTACCGTGACCGCAAGCGGAAGAAGCGCCTCGCGCGCGGTCTCTGGATCGTGCGCATCAATGCCGCCTGCCGCGAGACGGGTCTCTCGTACTCGAAGTTCATGGCCGGCCTGAAGAAGGCCGGGGTGCTGCTCGATCGCAAGGTGCTCGCCGAACTCGCCGTGGACGATCCCACCGCGTTCGGCCGGCTCGCCGAGACCGCCCGGGCCCACGCCGGCTGACGCGCCCGTCGTGAGCCATCCGCGCGTCGACCTCATCGCCGGCGAGGCGCGGACCGCGATCGCGGCCGCGCGAGGAGCATCGGAGCTCGAGCAGGCCCGGGTGCGCTACCTGGGCCGGCAGGGCGCGCTGACCCTCCTCCTCCGCTCCCTCGGCACACTGGCGGCCGGGGAGCGCCCGCGGGTGGGGGCCGCCGCCAACGAGGCCAAGCGCGAGCTCGAGGCCCTGCTCGAGGCGCGGCTGGCCGAGGCGCGCGCGCGCGAGCGCCGCGAGGCCCGCGGCCGCCAGCGTCTGGATCTCACGCTGCCCGGCCGGCGTCCGCCGCGCGGGAGCCTGCATCCGCTGACCCTGGTGCGCGACCGCATCGTCGAGATCTTCGCCGGCCTCGGGTTCTCCGTGGCCGAGGGGCAGGAGATCGAGAGCGACTACAACAACTTCGAGGCCCTCAACATTCCGCGCGATCACCCCGCGCGCGACATGCAGGACACCTTCTACTTCTCCGAGGACACGCTGCTGCGCACGCACACCTCGCCGGTGCAGGTGCGCGTGATGAAGGCGCAGCCGCCGCCGGTGCGGATCATCGTGCCCGGGCGGACCTATCGCCGCGACGTCGCCGACGCGACGCATTCCCCGGTCTTTCACCAGGTGGAGGGCCTCGCGGTCGATCGGAACATCTCGATGGGCGACCTCAAGGGCACCCTGGCGCTCTTCGCGCGCGAGATGTTCGGCCCCGGCTCGTCGATCCGCTTCCGGCCGTCGTTCTTCCCGTTCACCGAGCCGTCGGCCGAGTTCGACGTCGGCTGCTTCCTCTGTCACGGCGGCGGGTGCCGGTTCTGCAAGCAATCCGGTTGGCTCGAGATCGGCGGCTCGGGGATGGTCCATCCCCAGGTGCTGAAGAACGTCGGCTACGACCCCGAGGAGGTCACGGGCTGGGCCTTCGGCATGGGCATCGAGCGGATCGCGCTCTTGAGGTACGGCATCGACGACATCCGGCTGCTCCTCGAGAACGACCTGCGCTTCCTCGGGCAGTTCGCGTGAAGATCCTCTACGGCTGGGTCCGCGAGCTCGTCGACGTCACCCTGACGCCCGAGCAGGCCGCCGAGCGCCTGATCGGCGCGGGCACCGAGGTCGCGAGCGTGACCCGGCTGGCGCCGGCCGGACTGCGGGGCGTGGTGGTCGGCGAGATCCGCGCGATCGAGCGCGACCTCGGCGAGAGCCACGGTCACCGCCTCCTGCTCTGCCGCGTGTCCACCGGGCGCGAGGAGCTCAGCGTGGTGAGCGGCGCGCCGAACACGCGCGTCGGGGTGCGCGCCGCGTTCGCGCCGCCCGGGGCGAGCCTGCCCGGCGGCCGCGCCATCGGGATGGCGACCATCCGCGGCGCGCCGTCGCAGGGGATGCTCTGCTCCGAGCGCGAGCTGGGGCTCGGCGAGGAGCACGAGAGCGGCCTCTTCGAGCTGGAGCCGGACGCGCGGCTCGGCGCCGACCTCGTGGCGCACCTCGGCCTCGAGGACAGCGTGCTCGAGATCGAGATCACGCCCAACCGGCCCGACTGCCTCTCCATCCTCGGCATCGCCCGCGAGCTCTCGGCCCTCACCGGCGCGCCGCTCCGGGAGCCGGCGGTCGCTCTCAAGGAATCGAACGAGGCCGCCGCGGACCTGGCGCGGGCCCGGATCGACGCCCCCGACCTCTGCGCCCGCTTCACCGCGCGCGTCATCACCAACGTCACCGTGGGGCCCTCGCCGGCGTGGCTGGCGGTGCGGCTGCGCGCGGTGGGGCTGCGGCCGATCAGCAACGTGGTCGACGTGACCAACTACGTGCTGTGGGAGCTCGGCCACCCGCTGCACGCCTTCGATCGCGACACCGTCGCCGACCACGCCATCGTCGTGCGCCGCGCGGCGCGAGGGGAGCGCTTCACCACGCTCGACGGCCAGGAGCGGACGCTCACGGAGGCGATGCTGGTGATCGCGGATCCGCGGCGGGCGATCGGGCTGGCCGGCGTCATGGGGGGCGCCAACACCGAGGTGGGCCCGCGCACGACGCGCGTGCTGCTCGAGGCGGCGTGGTTCGATCCCGCCTGCATCCGCCGCACGTCCCGCGCGCTCGGCCTGCGCACCGACGCCGCGTATCGCTTCGAGCGCGGCGCCGACGTCGAGGCGCTGCCGGTGGCCGGCGCCCGGGCGGCCCAGCTCATCGCCGACCTGGCCGGCGGCAGCGTGGCGCGCGGGCTGATCGACGTCTATCCGGCCCCGCGCCCGCGGCGCCGGGTCAGCCTGCGCATGAGCCGCGTCCGGCGCGTGCTCGGCATCGCCCCGCGGGTGGCGGAGGCGGCGCGCATCCTCGGCGGGCTCGGGCTGCCGGTGACCGAACGCGGCGAGGAGCTCGAGGTCGAGGTGCCGGGCTTCCGGCGCGACCTCGTCATCGAGGACGACCTCGTCGAGGAGGTCATCCGGGTCTGGGGCTACGACCGCATCCCGTCGACCGTGCCGGGCGGCGTCACCGGCGTGGTGAGCCAGCCGCGGACCCTGCGTCAGGAGGCCGCCCTGCGCCAGGCCCTGGCGGGCGCCGGCCTCAGCGAGATCGTCGCGACGAGCTTCACCGACCCGGTCACGGACGAGGCGCTCGCCGGCGACGGGCCGCTCGAGCCGCTGCCCCTGTTGAATCCGCTCTCCGAGGACGCCTCGCTGATGCGGCGCCATCCCCTCGCCGGCGTGCTGGCCGCCATCGCGACGAATGCGCGCCGGCAGCAGCCCGACGTGCGGATTTTCGAGATCGGCAAGACCTACGGCCAGCACCAGGCCGACATCGTGGAGCCGCGCTGGCTCGCCGTCGCGGTGACCGGCGCGCGCGGCCCGGCCGCCTGGTATCGCGCCCCCGAGGCGGCCGACGCCTACGACGCCAAGGGACTCGCCGAGCACGCGCTCGCGGCCCTCGGCGTGACGGCCACCGAGGTCGCGACCCCCGAGCCGGCGGCGGCCTTCGAGCCCGATCTCCACGGCGTCCTGGTCACACCGGACGGCCGCGGGGTGGTGGAGTTCGGCGAGGTGAGCGCGACGGTGCGCGAGCGCTTCGGCATCGACGCGCCGGTGTTCGCGGCGCTCGTGGGGCTCGACGCGCTGCTCGACCACGAGCCGGCGCCCTCGCGCCACCAGCCGCTGCCGCGCTACCCGGCGGTCGCGCGCGACCTGGCGTTCCTGATCGGCGCCGGGCAGCCGGTGACGGCGGCGGAGATCGAGAGCGCGCTGCGCGCCGAGGCGGGGCCGCTGCTTCGCGACCTGACGCTCTTCGACGTCTACCGCTTTCCCGACGGCCGGCGGAGCCTCGCCTGGCGGCTCACCTTCCAGGCCGAGGACCGCACCCTCACCGACGACGAGGTCAACACCATCCAGGCCCGCGTGGCCGAGCGCGCGACGGCGGGCTTCAGCATCGCGCTCCGGAGCCGGTGATGAGCGACGCGGCGGCGGAGCGCCTGGGCCAGCTGGAAGCCGCGGTCCGGCGCGCCGTGGAGGCGCTGACGCGCCTGCGCGAGGACAACGAGCGCCTGCGCCGCGACGTCGCCCGGCTCACCGCCGAGCGGCAGTCGATGGTCGCGCAGATCGACGGCATCCTGAAGGACATCGCCCGGCTGGAGCTCGACGGATGACGGACACCCAGCGCATCGAGCTCACCGTCCTCGGCCAGAAGCTCACCATCCGGAGCGCCGAATCGCGCGAGTACCTCCAGAGCCTGGTGCGCCACCTCGAGGGCCGCGTGGCCGCGCTGCGCTCGTCCGGGGTGAAGGACCCCCAGACCGCGCTCGTCCTGGCGGCGCTCGAGATCGTCGACGATCTCTTCCGCGCCCGGGCCGCCGACGGCGACCTCGGCCAGCGCCTCGACGCCCTCCTCACCCTCCTGGACCGCGCCACCCCCCGCTGAGCGGGAACCGAGGCGCGCCCCGGCTGCGCCGGGACGGGCCGAGCGTCGGGGGGCTTGGGGGACCCGCCGAGGCCCCCCATGTAACTTGACGGCGGCCCCCGGGGCGGGTACACAGGAAGGGTCCCTGCGCTGCCCGTGATGTCGGCGGGAAGTTTCAACCTCGTACTCACATCGGGAGCCGCAAGCGAGGGTGGTGTGCAAGCCCCTCTTCGAAGGGGAAGCCTGAAGCCCTCCGAGCCGGCGCCCACCTGGTACATACCAGGTTCGAAACACCTCGGCACACGACAGAGGTGGGGACCGATTGAATCGGGGGCTCCGAGCGCCCCCAAGCCCCCCACGCTCGCAATCGCCCCGGGGTACCCGGGGCGCTGCTCGATTCTGCGAGCAGGTCCGGGCGCCCCCAGACCCCCGACGCTCGGAGCGCCCCGGGTCCCCGGGGCGCTCCTCGATTCCGGCCCTTCGTCTTGACTCGGCAGCCTGCCCGCCCCTATACTCGTCAAATCTGACGGACACTTGCGAGCCACCAGCCCCACGGCACAGGGGATGACATAGATGATGCTGGCCTTCTCCGTCCTCGACTCCATCGTGGCCGTGCTGTGCGTGCTCCTCGGCATCCTCGTCGGCCTGCTCCTCTACAAGTGGCTCAACGACCGCTTCACCGACAAGAAGCTCGGGGACGCGACCGCCCGCGCGCAGCAGATCGTCGCCGACGCCGAGCAGAAGGCCGCGGCGGCCCACAAGAGCGCCGAGCTCGAAGCCAGGGAGGCCGCCCTCAAGGCGCGCGCCGAGTTCGACGCCGAGGTGCGCCAGCGCGAGCGCGAGATCCAGCAGATCGAGCAGCGCATCCTCGGCAAGGAAGAGCAGCTCGCGCGCAAGCTCGACGACATCGATCGCCGGCTCACCGAGCACTCCACGAAGGACCGGGCGCTGGTCGAGCGCGAGCGGGCCATCGGCGACAAGGAGAAGCGCCTGGCTTCTGCCCTCGAGGAGCATCTGCGCCGGCTCGAGATCGTCGCGGGCCTCACCGCCGAGGAGGCCCGCCGCCAGCTCCTGGCCCAGATCGAGGAGGACGCGCGCCGCGAGGCCACGCTGCTGACGATGCGTCTCGAGGAGCAGGCCCGCGAGACCGCGCACGAAAAGGCCAAGGAAGTCCTCGCCACCACGATCCAGCGCCTGGCGCCGGACTACACCGTCGAGACCGCGGTGTCGGTGGTGGACCTGCCCTCGGACGACATGAAGGGGCGCATCATCGGGCGCGAGGGCCGCAACATCCGCGCGCTCGAGCTGCACACCGGGGTGGACCTGATCGTCGACGACACCCCCGAGGCCGTCCTGATCTCGGCCTACGACCCGTACCGGCGGGAGATCGCGCGCCGCTCGCTGCAGAAGCTGATCGCCGACGGGCGCATCCACCCCGCGCGCATCGAGGAGGTCGTGATCAAGGTCAAGCAGGAGATGGAGCAGCACCTGCGCGAGGAAGGTGAAAAGGCCTGCTTCGAGGTGGGCATCCACGGCCTGCACCCGGAGCTGGTGAAGCTGGTCGGCCGCCTGAAGTTCCGCACGTCCTACGGGCAGAACTGCCTGCAGCACAGCAAGGAAGTCGCCTGGCTGGCCGGCATGATGGCGGCGGAGATCAAGGCGGACGCCAAGCTCGCCAAGCGCATGGGGCTCCTGCACGACATCGGCAAGGCGCTCACCCACGAGCAGGAGGGCAGCCACCCGGAGCTGTCGCTGCAGGTGCTCACCAAGTACAACGAGAGCCCCCAGGTCATCAACGCGGCGCTCTGCGGCCACGAGAACGTCGAGCCGGAGACCATCGAGGCGGTCCTCGTCGAGGCCGCCGACGGCATCTCGGCCGCGCGGCCCGGCGCCCGCCGCGACGTGCTGGAGTCGTACATCAAGCGGCTGGCCAAGCTCGAGGAGATCGCGCTGTCGTACAAGGGCGTGGAGATGTGCTACGCGATCCAGGCCGGCCGCGAGCTGCGCGTGATGACCAAGGCGGACATCGTCTCGGACCTCGACGCCCACCAGCTGGCCAAGGACATCGCCCGGCGCATCGAGACGGAGATGCAGTACCCCGGCCACATCAAGGTGGTCATCATCCGCGAGACGCGCGCCGTCGAAGTCGCGAAGTAGGGCCGCGGCATGAACATCCTGATGGTCGGCGACATCTTCGGCGAGCCGGGCCGGTCGGCGCTCCACAAGCTGCTGCCCGCGCTCAAGCGCGAGCACGCCATCGATTTCACGGTGGTCAACGTCGAGAACGCGGCCGCCGGGTTCGGCGTCACGCCGCAGATCTGCAAGGGCTTCCTGGACCTGGGCGTGGACGTGATGACCTCGGGCAACCACATCTGGGACAAGCGCGAGATCGTCGAGTACATCGGCCGCGAGAACCTCCTGCTCCGTCCGGCCAACTTCCCGCCGGGCACCCCGGGCGCGGGCTGGATCACGGTCAAGGCCGGGCCGTACCGGATCGCGGTCCTGAACCTCATGGGGCGCGTGTTCATGACCCCGATCGACTGCCCGTTCCGCAAGGCGGACGAGGTCGTGCCCGAGCTCAAGCGCGAGACCCCGATCGTCCTCGTCGACATGCACGCGGAGGCCACCAGCGAGTCGGTCGCCATGGGCTGGTACCTCGACGGCCGCGTCACCGCCGTGGTCGGCACGCACCGCCACGTGCAGACGGCCGACGAGCGCCTGCTGCCCCAGGGGACGGCGTACATCACCGACCTCGGGATGACGGGCCCGATCGACTCCGTCATCGGCGTCGACAAGGACATCATCCTGCAGCGCTTCCTCAACCAGATGTCCGTGCGATTCGAGCCGGCGCGGGGGCCGGCGATGCTCTGCGGCGTCGTGATCGCCGTCGACCCCGACACCGGCCGCGCCACGGACATCAAGCGCCTGCGCGTGCCGGCTTGATCCTCGAGGGGGCGCCCGTCGCCGAGAAGGTGCTGGGCGAGGTGCGTGCCGGCGTGGCCCGCCTGCGCCAGGTGCGCGGGGTCACCCCGATGCTCGCCGTGGTGCTGCTGGGTGACGACCCGGGGTCGAAGATCTACGTGGCGAACAAGAAGACGGCGGCGGAGAGCGTCGGCATCGCGTCGCGGGACTACGTCCACCCGGAAGGCATGAGCCAGCCCGCGCTGCTCAAGCTCCTCGGCTCGCTCAACGACGACCCGTCGATCCACGCCATCCTGCTCCAGCTGCCGCTGCCGGCCGGGCTCGACGAGGACGAGGCCATCGCCACCATCGCCCCCGAGAAGGACGCCGACGGGCTGCACCCCATGAATCTCGGCTACCTGCTGGCCGGCGCCCCGCGCGTGCTGCCGTGCACTCCCGCCGGCTGCCTGGAGATCCTCGACCACTACGGCTGCGAGCTGAAGGGCGCGGAGGCCGTGGTCGTGGGCCGCTCGCGGCTCGTGGGCAAGCCGCTCGCGCAGCTCCTCCTCGCGCGGCACGCGACCGTCACCATGTGCCACACGCGCACCCGCGACCTCGCCTTCCACACCCGCCGCGCCGACGTCCTGTGCGTCGCGGCGGGGCGCGCCGGCGTGGTGACCGGGGACATGGTCAAGGAGGGCGCGTGGGTGATCGACGTCGGCATCAACCGCATCGCGCCCCGCAAGGTGGTGGGCGACGTGGACTTCGCCTCTGTCAGCCCGCGCGCCGGCGCCATCACGCCGGTGCCCGGCGGGGTGGGCAGGATGACGGTGGCCATGCTCCTGCGCAACACCCTCCGCGCCGCCGAGCGCCAGGTCGGGGCGTCGTCGCCTTCGAGGCCATGAGCGATCGTACGGTCCTCACCGTCTCGGAGCTGAGCGAGCGGCTGCGGCAGGTCGTCGAGGAGACGTTTCCCGCGGTGTGGGTCGAGGGCGAGATCAGCAACTTCAAGATCTACTCCTCCGGACACGCGTACTTCACGCTGAAGGACGCGAGCGCCCAGCTCCGCGCCGTGCTCTTCCGCACCCGCGTGCGACGGCTCCGCTTCGAGCCGGGCGACGGGCAGCACGTGCTCGCGTTCGGCAGCCTGGAGGTCTATGCCCAGCGCGGCGACTACTCGCTCGTGGTGGAGCTCCTCGAGCCGCGCGGCGTCGGCGCGCTCCAGGTCGCTTTCGAGCAGCTCAAGGCGCGGCTCCAGGACGAGGGCCTGTTCGATCCGGCGCGCAAGCGGCCGCTGCCGCGCTTCCCCCGCAAGATCGGCATCGTCACCTCGCCCACCGGCGCGGCCATCCGCGACATGCTGCGGGTGATCGGGCGCCGCTTCGCGGGCCTGCACATCGTGCTCGCGCCCGCGAAGGTCCAGGGGGAGGGCGCGGCCGCCGAGATCGTGCACGGGATCGAGGATCTGAACCGCCTGGGGGACGTGGACGTCATCATCGTCGGGCGCGGGGGCGGCTCGCTCGAGGACCTCTGGGCGTTCAACGAGGAGAGCGTGGCGCGGGCCATCGTGGCCTCCAAGGCGCCGGTGATCAGCGCCGTCGGCCACGAGGTGGACTTCACGATCGCCGACTTCGTCGCCGATCTCCGCGCCCCCACGCCCTCGGCGGCCGCCGAGCTGGTGGTGCGCGAGAAGCAGGCGGTGGTCGAGACCGTGAGTGAGCTGCGAGAGCGCTTGCATCGCGCGATGCGCCGGCGGCTCGAACGCCAGCGCGACCGTCTCGACGGGCTGGCGCGCCGCCGCGTGCTCACGGATCCGGCGCGCCCGCTGCGCGACCTGGCGCGCCGGGTCGACGACGCGCGGGCGCGGCTGCGGCACGCCGGCCTCGCCGCCGTCCGCCGGGCGCGGCACACCACCGACGTGGCGACAGAGCGCCTGCGCGCGGCGAGCCCGTTCGCCCGCCTGGCCGCCGGCCGCCACCGGCTCGAGCGCCTGGAGACCGCGGTGCGCGGAGGCATGGCGCGCCACCTGACCGTGTCCCACCACCGGCTGGGCGCGGCCGTCGGGCGCCTGGGCTCGCTGTCGCCGCTCGGGGTGCTGGCCCGCGGGTACAGCCTGACCCGGACGGCGGAAGGGCTCGTCGTCAAGAGCCACCGCGACGTCAGCCCGGGAGATCCCGTGAGGGTCCTGCTCGGCGAGGGCGGCCTGGATTGCCGCGTGGAGCGGACGAGGGAGCACGATGACCGATTTCCGATTTGAAGACTGTCTCACCCGACTCGAGCAGACCGTCACGGCGCTCGAGACCGGCAACCTGTCGCTCGAGGAGTCGCTGAAGGTCTTCGAGGAGGGCGTGGCGCTCTCGCGCCACTGCGCGAAGTACCTCGACGAGGCCGAGCGGCGCCTCGAGATCCTGGCCAAGGACGAGACGGGCGCCACCACCGCGGGGCCGCTCGGGTGGAACGCCGAGGACGAGGCGTGAGCCTCGATCTCGACCGCTATCTCGCCGAGCGCCGCGCGCTGGTCGACCAGGCGCTCGACGCCGTGCTGCCCGTCGAGGGCACCACGCCGCCGACGGTGCACAAGGCCATGCGCTACAGCGTCCTCGCCGGCGGCAAGCGGCTCCGCCCGATCCTCGTCATCGCGGGCGCGGAGGCCGTGGGCGGCCGCGCGGACACCGTGATGCCGACGGCGTGCGCGCTCGAGCTGATCCACACGTACTCGCTCATCCACGACGACCTGCCCGCGATGGACGACGACGACTACCGCCGCGGCCGGCTGACCAATCACAAGGTCTTCGGCGAGGCCATGGCGATCCTCGCCGGCGACGCGCTGCTCACGCTCGCCTTCGGGCTCGTGGCCGCCAACGCCTCGCGCGTGGCCGACCCCCGGGTGATCTGCGCGGTGGTGGCCGACCTCGCCCACGCCTCCGGCACCGACGGCATGGTGTGTGGGCAGGTGGTCGACATCGAGTCCGAGGGCAAGACGGTCACGCCGGACACGCTCGACTACATCCACAGCCGCAAGACGGCGGCGCTCATCCGCGTGTCGCTCCGCGCCGGCGCCTTCCTCGCCGGCGGCAGCGCGGCGCAGGTGCGCTGGATCAGCGAGGCGGGCGACCGCCTCGGCCTCGCCTTCCAGATCGTGGATGATATCCTCGACGTCGAGGGCGACTCGGCCACCCTCGGCAAGACTGCGGGCAGCGACGAGCGGAAGCGGAAGGCGACCTACCCCGCGCTGCACGGGCTCGAGGTCTCGCGCAAGCGCGCCCGCGCGCTGCTCGACGAGGCCAAGGAGCGGCTGGCGCCGCTGGGGCCGCCGGCGGCGCCGATCCAGGCCCTCGCGGACTTCATCTTCGAGCGCAGGAGCTGATTCGGAACGTGACTGCATTGGCGCGAAGCGTTCCCGTTGGGGGGTGTCGGGGAGGAGCGGCGGTCGCTCCCCCCGACGTCAATACATGAGCTCAATCAGCGACGTCCACGCGCGCGAGATCCTCGACTCGCGCGGCAACCCCACCGTCGAGGTCGAGGTCGGCCTGGAGTCCGGGGCGTGGGGGCGCGCCGCCGTGCAGTCGGGCGCCAGCACGGGCAAGCGCGAGGCGCTCGAGCTGCGCGACGGCGACAGCCAGCGCTACCGCGGCCGGGGCGTGCAGCAGGCCACCCGCAACGTCGAGGAGAACATCGCCCCCGAGATCGAGGGGATGGAGGCGAGCGAGCAGGCGGCCATCGACCAGGCGCTGCTGGAGCTCGACGGCACGCCCAACAAGTCCGTCCTCGGCGCCAACGCCATCCTCGGCGTGTCGCTCGCCGTCGCCCGCGCGGCCGCCGACGACGTCGGCCTGCCCCTCTATGCCTACCTCGGCGGCGTGGGCGCGCGCCTGCTGCCGGTGCCGCTCCTGAACGTCATCAACGGCGGCGCCCACGCCGACAACGGCATCGACTTCCAGGAGTTCATGCTCGTGCCCGCCGGGGCCGACAGCTTCTCGAGCGCGCTCAGGATGGGCGTCGAGATCTTCCACACCCTGAAGGACCTCCTGAGGGAGAAGGGTCTGGCGACGGGGGTCGGCGACGAGGGCGGCTTCGCTCCGCAGCTCGCCTCCAACACCCAGGCCCTCGACCTGCTGATGCTCGCCATCGAGCGGGCCGGCTACCGGCCCGGCGAGGACGTGTTCCTGGCCCTGGACGTGGCCGCCAGCGAGTTCGCCGAGACAGGCGGCCGCTACCGGCTGGAGAAGGAGGGCGGGGCGGCCCGGACGAGCGAGCAGATGGTCGTGATGTACGAGGGCCTGGTGGACCGTTACCCGATCGTCTCCATCGAGGACGGCCTCGGGGAGGACGACTGGGGCGGGTGGGGAGTCCTCACGCGAAAACTCGGCGGGAAAATCCAGCTGGTGGGCGACGATCTGTTCGTGACGAGCCCCGCGATCATCCAGCAGGGCATCAAGAACGGCATCGCCAACGCGGTCCTCGTCAAGGTCAACCAGGTGGGCACCCTGACGGAGACCATGCAGGCGATCGAGCTGGCCAAGCGGGCGGGCTACGGCACCGTCATCTCGCACCGCTCGGGCGAGACCGAGGACACCTTCGTGGCCGACCTCGCGGTCGCCGTCAACGCCGGGCAGATCAAGACCGGCTCGCTGGCGCGCAGCGAGCGCACGGCGAAGTACAATCAGCTGCTGCGCATCGAGGAGGAGCTCGGCCACGCCGCCTCCTTCCCGGGCCGCAGCCTGTACACGCGCATCGGCCGGTGACCCGCGCCCGCCTCCTCGCGATCGCGCTCGCCGTCGTGATCGTGGCGGGGCTCGCGCTCTTCGCCGGCAGCGCCCTGGCCCGGGTTCGCCAGATGCGGTACGAGATGGACGCGCTCCAGCGCGACATCGACGGGCTCCGCGTGCGGGCCGCGACACTCACCGCGACCATCGAGGCGATGCGCCACGATCCGGCGTACCTGGAGAAGGTCGCGCGCGAGGAGCACGGCCTGGTGCGGCCCCAGGACACCGTCATCAAGTTCCCGAAGTCCGCCACGGGCCGGTAGGTGGGCTGGGTCTGGACCGCGCTGTTCGTGGTGTCCTCCGCCTTCAACCTGCGCGCCGTCTTCAAGCTCCTCGTCGACTGGAAGGGCATGCTGACCACCGTCCGCTTCGTCGAAGAGGCCTACGATCGGATCGACGCCCTGCCCGAGGCAGCGGCGCTGGCGGAGGCACCGAGCGCTCCGATCTTCGTGCACCTGGTGCCGGCCTACCAGGAGCCGGACGTCGCCGTCACCCTCCGCGCGCTGCTCGGCTCCCGGTACCCGGACGATCGGCTGCACGTCATCGTCGCCACCAAGGAGGAGGAGGACCGCGCGCCGCACCCCGCGATGGGAATCTCGACCGCAGAAGTCGTCCGGCGCTTTCGCGCGGGGCTGCCGCCCGCCCAGCAGGCGCGGCTCTCGGTCGTCGCGATGCCGGGCGAGGGTCGCAAGGCGCACCAGCTCAACTGGGCGCTCCGGCCGGAATCGCTGCGGGCGCTGCTCGGCGACCGCGCCGCCGCGGGCGTCTACGTCGGCGTCAGCGACGCCGACTCGATCCCCGATCCCGACGTCTACCGCTGGATCGCCGCCGACGTGCTGAAGGACGGCGGCAGCGAGGCCTATCAGGGGGTCACCCTGTCGCTGGCCAACTTCGAGGCGCTCGACACGAAGGGGCGCGTCTGCGCCGTGCAGCAGTCGTCGATCTTCGTGCGGGTGTCCATCGCGCGGCTGATCAACGAGGCCCGGCGCATCCGCTGGTATGCGCGCTTCGCGGCGCGCGCGCCGCGCCTGGGCCGGGCGCTGCGCCCCGTCTTCGAGTTCATGTTCCGCCGCTCGCAGATCTGCCTCGGCCACAATCAGTTCGTCCGGCTCGACGCGCTGCAGGCCCTCGGCGGCTTTCCCACCGCGGGGGCCACCGAGGACTCCACGCTGGGCTACGCGCTGGCCGCGCGCGGGGTGCTCGTGCGGCCCATGCCCCTGCTCGAGCTCAACGACCTGCCCGAGACGACCGAGAAGATGGTCCGGCAGAACGCGCGCTGGTACCAGGGCGTGCTCGACGACGTCGCCTTCCTGCGCGCGACGTGGCGCCGCGCCCCGACGGCGTTCAACCTTGCCCAGCTCCTGCGTCACGTCGGCAACAAGGTCGTGGAGTGGCCCATCGCGGCCATTGTCTATCCGGTCATCGGCTTCCTGGGCTGGCACCTGGCCTACCGGTTTTCCGACCGGCCGCTCGTCTTCACCCTCGGCATCGCGCTGCCGTCGATCTCCCTGGGGCTCTCGATCTGGGTCGGCGGCCTCGTCACCCAGGAGCTGATCGAGAGCCTGACGCCGTACGCGCCACGGGCCGTCGACGTGCAGCGGCGCACCCTGTGGCTGAGGCTGTGCGGGACGTTCCGCACCCAGACGTACTGGCTGCTCGCCACCCGCGGCGCCTGGCGCGTGCTCTGGGCGACCGCGCGCCACGGCGAGTTCCGCCCGGCGAAGACGGATAGAACTCGGAGGGGGGCTTTGCCCCCTTTCCGACGCTCCGGCGGGCCTGACGGCCCGCTCGTCGCTGCCTGCCGCCAGGATGGGATTGCGCCGGCGGAGCCGGCGATCTCTTCGAAGGGGGCCTCGACGGCCCCCTCCGAGCCGCCCCCAGGAAACCACTGGATTGCGCCGGCGAAGCCGGCGCTCGGAGCGGTGATGCAATCGGGTGACGGGGATGGCTGAGGCGCGGTGGGAGCGGGGGTACGAGCGGCTGCTCGCGCGTGTCGATGCGACGGGGGCGTCGGTGCGGGAGGGGTTTCCGCACTACGGGGATCCGCTGACGGGAGAGTGGACGAGGTCGCCATCCGGGGACTGGACGGGTGGGTTCTGGAATGGGATGTGCTGGCTGGCGGCGCACTCGACGGAGAAGGCGCGGTACCGCGGGTGGGCGCTGCGGTGGGCCGAGGCGCTGCTGCCCCGGGCGATGTCCGACACGGTGTTCCGCGGCTTCCTCTTCTACTACGGCGCGCTCCTCGGCGACGTCCTGCTCGGCGACGCGCGCGCCCGCGAGATCGCACTGGCCGGCGCGCGGGCCTGGGCGGCCTCCTTCAACGAGAAGGCCGGGGTGTTCGGCCTCGGGGCGGAGGCCGAGGAGGCGTCCGACGTGGGCGCGGGCGAGGCGAGCATCGACACCGTGCAGGGCGCCGCGCTGCTGGTGTGGGCGGCCGCCAACGGGGGCGACTCCGCGTGGCGCGACATGGCCATCAGCCACGCGCGGCGCCACGTCGAGCTCTGTGTGCGCGACGACGGCTCCATCTGTCAGTCCGCGTCGTTCGATTCCACCACGGGCGCGATGACCCGGCGCTACACCCACAAGGGCATCCGGCCGGACAGCACGTGGGCGCGCGCCCAGGCCTGGGGCATCGTCGGGTACGCCGTCATGTACCAGTGGACGAAGGAGATCGAGTTCCTCGACGCCGCGCAGTTCGCCGCCCAGTGGTGGCTCGGTCACGTCGCCGGCGACCGGGTGGCGTACTGGGACTTCGACGACCCCGACATCCCCGACACCGCGCGCGACACCTCGGCCACCGCCATCGTGGCCGCCGCGCTCCTGAAGCTCGCGGCGCTGACCGGCGAGGAGCACAAGCAGCGCCAGTACCGCGTCGCCGCCGAGGAGACGGCGGCCGCCCTGGTCGATCGCTACCTGGATCCGCGCGGCGTGCTCTCTCACGGGTGTTACAACCGGCGCATCGGGCTGGCCACGCAGAACGAGCTGATCTGGGGGTCGTACTATCTGTTCGAGGCGTTGCACGTCCTCACGGGCCGGCTCGAGCCGGCCAGGTTCTAGCGAACCGGAGGCTGACATGCTGAGGTTCTTGATCGGGCTCGTGGCGGGGGCGGTGGCGGTGTGGACCTGGCGGGAGGAGATCCAGAAGTTCATGGACGACAAGGGACGGGAGGGGATCCGCCGGGCGCAGAGCGCGGCGGGCGACGTGATCAACAAGGTGACCGAGCTCAGGAAGGACCGGCCGTGAGCAGCGGCGAGAGCCACAAGCGCGTTCCGACGATCTCGAAGGAGACGGCGGTCTACCGCACGGAGCTGACGCCCGTCAGCTTCCTGCGCCGGAGCGCGTACGTCTTTCCGGAGAAGACCGCGGTCGTCCACGGCGATCGGCGGTACACGTACGCGCAGCTGGAGGAGCGGGTCAACCGGCTGGCCTCCGGGCTGCGGCGGGCCGGCCTCGGGAAGCACGATCGCGTCGCCTTCATCTGCCCCAACACCCCGGCCATGCTCGAGGCCCACTTCGGCGTGCCCGCCGCCGGCGGGATCCTGGTGGCCATCAACATCCGGCTCAACGGCGACGAGATCGGCTACATCCTCAAGCACTCGGGCTCGAGGTTCCTGTTCGTCGACCAGGAGTTCGAGGGCGCGGTGAAGCCGCTCGATCTCTCGTCGGTCAAGGTCGTGCGCGTGGACGACACCGGCGCGGCGGGCGACCCCTACGAGGGCTTCCTGGCCGCCGGCTCGCCGGAGCCCTGCGAGACCTGGCTCGAGGACGAGGCGGAGACCCTCGCGATCAACTACACCTCGGGGACGACCGGGCGTCCGAAGGGCGTCATGTACTCGCACCGCGGCGCCTACCTCAACGCCATCGGCGAGCTCCTCGAGACCGGGATCAACGCGGACAGCCGCTATCTCTGGACGCTGCCGATGTTCCATTGCAACGGCTGGTGCTTCACCTGGGGCGTCACCGCCGTGGGCGCCACCCACGTCTGTCTGCGCCGGGTGGAGTCGGCACGGATCTGGGACATGATCGACCGGGAAGGCGTCACCCACTACAACGGCGCGCCCACCGTGCAGATCGGCGTGGTCAACGACCCCAAGGCCCACACGCTCGCCCGGCCGGTCACGGTGACCGTGGCGGGCGCGCCGCCGTCGCCCACGCTCCTCGGCAAGCTGAAAGAGCTGGGCTTCAGGCCCGTGCACGTCTACGGCCTCACCGAGACCTACGGTCCGCACACCGTGTGCGCCTGGAAGCCCCAGTGGGACGCGCTGCCCGGGGACGACCAGGCGCGGCTGGCCGCCCGACAGGGGCAGGGCTACGCGCTCTTCGACCTCGTGCGCGTGGTCGACGGCGACATGCGCGACGTCCCCCAGGATGCCGACACGCTCGGCGAGGTCATCATGCGCGGCAACAACGTCATGGAGGGGTACTTCGAGCAGCCGGAGGCCACCGCCGAGGCCTTCCGCGGCGGCTGGTTCCACTCGGGCGACATCGGCGTCTGGCACCCCGACGGCTACATCGAGCTGCGGGACCGCAAGAAGGACATCATCATCTCCGGCGGGGAGAACATCTCGACCATCGAGGTGGAGCAGACGGTGGCCAAGCACCCCGCGGTGATGGAATGCGCCGTGGTGGCGATCCCGGATGAGAAATGGGGCGAGCGGCCGAAGGCGTTCGTGACCCTCAAGCCCGGGCAGAAGGCGACCGAGGCGGAGGTCATCGAGTTCTGCCGCGAGCACATCGCCCACTTCAAGTGCCCGGCGGCGGTGGAGTTCGGCGACCTGCCCAAGACCTCGACCGGCAAGGTGCAGAAGTTCGTGCTCCGCGACCGGGAGTGGCAGGGCAAGGCGAAGCGGATCAACTGAGCCGCCAGCGCTTCGAGATCGAGGGCGGCCAGCCGATCGCGGGCCGCATCCGTCCGAGCGGGAACAAGAACGCCGCGCTTCCGCTGCTCGCCGCCGCGCTGCTCACCTCCCAAGATGTGGTGCTCCGCAACGTGCCGGCGATCCGCGACGTCGAGGTCATGCTGGAGATCCTCGCGGACCTCGGCGTGGCGGTGAGCCGCCGGGGCCCGGGCGTGGTGGCGCTGCGCGCCGCCGCGGTGGACGTCAAGGATCCCGAGGTGCGGATGGCGCGGCGGATCCGCGCGTCCATCCTCCTCGTCGGCCCCTTGCTCGCGCGCCGCGGCCACGTGCGCACCCCGCCGCCGGGCGGCGACGTCATCGGCCGCCGCCGCATCGACACCCACGTGCTCGCGCTCCGGGCGCTGGGCGCGACGTTCGAGCCGGGCGCCGAGGTCTACGACTTTCGCGCGCACAGCCGCCTGCGCGGCGCCGAGATCTTCCTCGACGAGGCCTCCGTGACGGGCACCGAGAACGCCGTCATGGCCGCCGCGCTGGCCGACGGCCGCACCACGATCATGAACGCCGCCTGCGAGCCGCACGTGCAGGACCTCTGCCGCCTGATCAACGCCATGGGCGGTCGCATCACGGGCATCGGCACCAACGCGCTCGCGATCGACGGCGTGGAGCGGCTCGGCGGCGCGGACTACACGCTCGGCCCGGATTACACAGAGGTCGGCTCGCTGATCGTGCTTGCGGCCGTCACGGGCGGCGACCTGGTCATCGAGGACGCGCGGCCCGCCGAGCACCGCGCCACGCGCCTGGCCCTCGGCCGGCTGGGCATCGGCTGGGAGGTGACCGCCGACGGGCGCGACGTCCACGTGCCCGCCGGGCAGGCGCTGCGCGTGGCGGCCGAGATCGCCGGCGCGGTGCCCAAGATCGAGGACGCGCCGTGGCCGGGCTTCCCCGCGGACCTCACCTCCATCGCGGTCGTGGCGGCCACCCAGGCCGACGGCATGGTGCTGGTGCACGAGAAGCTCTTCGAGTCGCGCCTGTTCTTCGTCGATCGGCTCATCGCCATGGGCGCGCGGCTGATCCTCTGCGATCCCCACCGCGTGGTGGTCTCGGGCCCGTCGCGCCTGCGCGGCCAGGACCTCGTCTCGCCCGACATCCGCGCGGGCATGGCGCTGGTCATCGCCGCGCTCTGCGCCGAGGGCCGCAGCGTGATCCACAACGTGCAGCAGATCGACCGCGGCTACGAGCGCATCGACGAGCGCCTGGCCGCGCTGGGAGCCAAGATCACCCGCGCGGACGACTGAATGGGCCGGGGCCCGACATGGGCCCCAGACCCCCGGCGCTCGGACCGCCCCGGCGCAGCCGTGGCGCTCCTCGATGTCGTCGAGCTTGATTATGATATCATTCAGATATCACGGAGGTGGGGATGCCTGACGTGCTCATCCGGGGTCTTGACGCCAGGCTGATCGCATCGCTCAAGGCCCGCGCGCGCACGAACGGGCGCTCGCTCCAGGCCGAGCTCCGCGACCTGGTCGAGCGAGCGGCCGCCACGCCGGTGGACCCCAAGAAGGAGTTCCTGGCTCGGCTGCGTAGATTTCGCAAGCGCTTCGGCGATCGCCGCTTTACCTCAAGCGTGGACCTGATCCGCGAGGACCGACAACGGTGAGCCGGCTCGTCGTCGATGCCAGCGTCGGCGTGAAGTGGTTCCTCCCCGAGCCCGACGACGAGCGGGCGCTGGCCCTCTTGAGGTCCGAGCACGATCTGTCGGCACCCGACCTCATGTACCCCGAGGTCGGCAACGCGCTGTGGAAGCGTTGCCGCCGGGGCGACCTGACGCTCCGGGATGTCGACGACGCGGTCGACAGGCTGCTGGCGGCGCCGATCATCGTCCATCCGTCGTCGGCGCTGTTGCCGCTGGCGCTCACCCTCGCGCTCCGCATGGCCCAGCCTGTCTACGACTGCCTGTACGTCGCCGCCGCGCTCGCCCACGACGGCCGGCTGGTCACGGCGGATCGCAGACTTCTGAACGCCTTCGGGCGCGGGCCGTTGAGCCGGCGCGTCGTCGCGATCGAAGACGTGAGATGATGGGCGCCCTATGAACGGCATCCTCTCCTACGCGGCGTATGTTCCCTTCTGGCGGCTGGATCGGAAGGCCATCGGCGATGCCCTCGGAGCCTCCGCGGGCAAGGGCACCCGCGCGGTGGCCTCTCACGACGAGGACACCACCTCGATGGGCGTGGAGGCGGGGCGCGCGGCGCTCCGCGGGGTCACGACTGGGCCCGAGGCCCTGTACTTCGCCACCGCGGTCCCGGGCTACCTCGACAAGACCAACGCCACGGCGATCCACGCCGCGCTCGCGCTGCCGGGCTCCGCCATGGCGGTCGACATGGTCGGCTCGATCCGCTCCGGTGTCGGCGCGCTGCGCGCGGCCCTCGATGCCCCCCGCCCGACGCTCGCCGTGCTGTCGGACGTCCGTACGGGCCTGCCCGGCGGAGGCGACGAGCGTGACGGCGGCGATGCTGCGGTCGCGTTCCTCTGCGGTCCCGGCGATGCCGGCGTGCCGGTGCTCGCGGAGCCCGTCGCGTGGGCGTCGGCCACGGCAGAGTTCCTCGAGCGCTGGCGGGTGCCCGGCGAGCCGGCCTCGCGCCAGTGGGAGGAGCGCTTCGGCGAGCACGCATACGTGCCACTCGCCCAGGCGGCGATCACCGAGGGGCTCACGCGCGCCGGCGTGGCGCCCGGCGGGCTCCACCGCGTGATCGTCGCGGGCCCCCACGGCCGCGCCAACAAGCGCGTGGCGGGCGGCCTCGGCGCCAAGCCCGATGCGATCGCCGACGATCTCGCGGGCTCCACCGGCAACACGGGCACGGCCCACGCCGGGCTGATGCTGGCGGACGCGCTCGACACCGCCGCGCCCGATCAGCTGATCCTCGTCGTCTCCCTGGCGGACGGCTGCGACGTCACCATCTGGAAGACGACCGCCGCGCTGGCGTCCCGTCGCGCGGCGAAGCCGGTGTCGAGCCAGCTTGCCGGCGGCGGCAAGGTCTCGTACGCGACGTTCCTCACCTGGCGCGGCTTCCTCGATCGCGAGCCGCCGCGCCGGCCCGACCCCGAGCCGCCTGCGGCCCCGCCGTCGTTCCGCGCCGAGGACTGGAAGTTCGGCTTCACGGGCAGCCGCTGCGAGGCCTGCGGCGCGCGGCACCTGCCGCCGCAGCGCGTGTGCGTCAAGTGCCACGCCATCGACCGGATGAAGCCCGAGCGCCTGGCCGACGTGCCCGCCACCATCGCGACCTTCACCGTCGACCGGCTGGCCTACTCGCTGTCGCCGCCCGTCGTCGCCGCGGTCATCGACTTCGAAGGCGGCGGGCGCTACCAGTGCGAGCTCACGGACGTGGACCCGGCGGCGGTGCAGATCGGCGACCGGGTGGAGATGACCTTCCGTCGCCTGTACACGGCCAATGGCGTGCACAATTACTTCTGGAAGGCTCGACCCATCCGATAGGAGCAAACAAACGCGACCGTCTCGGGGCTCACGAGAACCGCAACAGCGACGAATCCCCGTATCCCGCGACTGGAGGTCAACGATGTTCAGTCGCCTGCTTCTCGTCGCGACAGGGCTCGTCGTGTTGCTCTGTCCCATCGCGGTCACGGCGCAGAAGGACGTCAAGGATCACCCACTCGTCTCGCGGTTCCAGGGATCCGAGGTACTGGAATACAAGACGTCGGAGTTCGATGAATTTCCCCTCGCCCTCGGACCGATCGTCGATAAAGACGTCTTCACGAAAGTTCAGCGCCTCGAAGGCCAGGTGACGAAGTTCAAGTACAGTGTTCCCGTCACTCGATCAGGAGTGGAAATCAGCCGAAGCTACCGGGATGCCCTGCAGCGGAGCGGATTCGAAATCCTTTTCGCCTGCGATGGGAAGGCGTGCATATCGGACAAGTTCAAGTACGGCTACACGGGCACTGCTTCCGGAATATGGTGCACGAACTGCGAAGAGCCCATGCGCTACCTTGCCGCGAAGCTGTCTCGGCCGTCCGGGGATGCGTATGTCTCACTCGTCGTCGAGAAGGATAAATACGAAGGCGGCACGTGGCTGAGCATCATCGAAGTCAAGCCGATGGCGGGCGGAACAGTGACGGTGAACGCGCAGGCTCTCGCCACTGACATCACGGCGGCGGGTCACGTCGCGGTGTACGGCATCTACTTCGACACCGGCAAGGCCGCCATCAAGCCTGAATCGAAGCCAGTCCTCGAAGAGATCGCCAAGCTTCTCGGTATGCAGCCGGCGCTGAAGCTCCATGTCGTGGGGCATACGGACAACGTCGGCGCGTTCGCGTCGAACATCACGCTTTCAAAGCAGCGCGCGGATGCGGTCGTCAGCGCGCTGGTGACCGAGTATCACATCACGGCCGCACGGCTGCAGGCCAATGGGGTCGGTTCGCTGGCCCCTGTCGCTTCGAATGCCGCGGAAGAGGGACGAGGCAAGAACCGTCGCGTCGAGCTCGTCGCGCAGTAGTCGGCGCCACGCCCATGGCGGCGTGCCGGCCCCGCGTGAGGCGTCGCGCCTCACGGCGAGGGAGGCGCTTCTGGCGGCGGCGGCGGGGGGGGAGACCCTCGAGCCGGCAGGGTCGGAAGGACGGCTGGTCGGCGGGCGCCGGGGCTCTCGCGGACAAGTCCGCAGGCGCGCAATTGTGCGATACTCCGGGGTGAGCTACCACGGCGAGAACATCCGCCCCGGCATCGAGGGAGGCAAGTACATGGCGAGCAACGGCATTCGTGACCGGGTGGCGATCGTCGGCATGGGGTGCACGCAGTTCGGCGAGCGCTGGGACAAGAGCGTCAACGACCTGCTCGTCGACGCCACCAAGGATGCGCTGGCCTCGGCGGGGATCGAGCTGCCCATGGTCGACGCCTTCTGGCTCGGCACGCTCTTCTCGGGCCAGAGCGGGCTCACGCTGAGCCGCCCGCTCAAGATCGACTACAAGCCCGTGAGCCGGCTCGAGAACTACTGCGCGACCGGCTCCGAGGCCTTCCGCAACGCCTGCTACGCCGTCGCCTCCGGCGCCTACGACGTGGCCATGGCCATCGGCGTCGAGAAGCTGAAGGACTCAGGCATCTCCGGCCTGCCCGGCCTGGCCGCGCCGAGCGACGGGACGAAGGCTCCGCTCACCGCGCCCGCCAGCTTCAGCCTGCTCGCGCCCGCCTACTCCAAGAAGTACGGCGTGGAGAAGGACCAGCTGAAGGAGGTCATGACCCGCATCGCGTGGAAGAACCACAAGAACGGCGCGCTCAACCCCCGCGCGCAGTTCCGCAAGGAAGTGCCGAAGGAGACGATCGCGTGCTCGCCGCTGGTGGCCGGGTCGCTCGGCATCTTCGACTGCTCGGGTGTGAGTGACGGCTCCGCCGCGGCGATCGTCGTCCGCGCCGAGGACGCCCACCGCTACACCGACCGGCCGCTCTACGTGAAGGCGCTCTCGTTCGTGGCCGGTCCGGCCAACGGCCCGATGGACCCCGACTACGACTACACGACCTTCCAGGAGGTCGTCGTCTCCGCCGCCGACGCCTACGCCCAGGCGGGGATCAAGGACGCGCGCGCCGAGCTGGCCATGGCCGAGGTCCACGATTGCTTCACCCCGACCGAGCTCATCCTCATGGAGGACCTTGGCTTCTCCGCGCGGGGCACGGCATGGAAGGACGTCCTCGCGGGCACGTTCGACCTCGAGGGCGAGCTGGCCGTCAACCCGGACGGCGGCCTGAAGTCGTTCGGCCACCCGATCGGCGCCTCCGGCCTGCGCATGCTCTTCGAGTGCTGGCTGCAGCTGCGCGGCGAGGCGGGCAAGCGCCAGATCGCCAGCGTCGGTCGCGGCCGCAGCCTCGCGCTCACCCACAACCTCGGCGGGGCGCCGGGCGAGTGCGTGTCATTCGTCAGCGTGGTGGGCTCCCAGCCCAGCAAGTGACGCCGTCCCGGTGGTGCCACGGCCGGTCGCGCGCGCGACCGGCCGTTCGTCGTTCGTGAGGCCTCATTCGATCCTGACGATGATTCCCGCGATCACCCCGCGTCCTGCCGCGGCGCCACGCGCCCCGCTGGCGGACCGAGCGCCATGGCGGCGAGCAGCGGCAGCAGCGGGACGTAGTTGCGCGACTCGTAGAGCCAGCTGAAGCAGAGCCCGCCGAGCAGGATCAACGGCACCAGCGTCAGGCCGAGCGCCTTCAGCCGCGGGTCGATCACGCGCCATCGCCGCGCGATCGCCGGCACGAAGATGCCGACGAACAGGATCACCTGCAGGTAGTTCTGGTAGACGGGCACGTCGGTGATGACGGCGGGATCGCCGACGAGGTTCGCCTTGATCATCAACCCGGAGAAGGAATGCAGCGGGCTCGCGCCGCGCCAGCCGAGCGGCCATCGCGTCCCGACGAAGGCCGCCGCGCACCCGGCGCCGAGCGCCGCTGCCTTCCACGTCACGGCGCGGCCCTCGCCCCGGTGACAGACCCAGTACGCCGGCACCAGGACGGCCGCCGTCTCCTTCGCGAGCATGCCCAGCAGCACCGCCGCCACCACCCCGGGCCACCAGTCCTCGACGATCCAGAGCAGGGCGAGCACGAACAGCGCGTGGCTGATCGGATCGGTGAGCTGGCCCCAGTAGTACATGATCGAGAATGGGTAGAGCGCCAGGAGGATGCCGACGGCGATCCCCGCCTTCGCGGGGTCGTGGAAGAGGCGGACGAACCGGTAGCACGCGGCGGCGAGCCAGAAGTCGAAGAACCAGCGATAGGCCGCGCAGGCGAAGGCCCAGTCGCCGGTCAGGCGCTCGAGGCTCCGCGTGAACCCGTAGGGCAGCGGCCGGTAGATGTGCGGGAGCACGCTCGCGAGGAACGGCTCCGTCCAGTGGTTGAACACGGCGGCGTAGAGGTACTGCTGCCAGGCCCGGGCGTAGAAGAGCTCTTGCGGCCGGCCGCCGGGGGTGAGCGGCACGACGGCGACCCGGCGGTCCACGATCCACCAGTGCAGCGCGGTCATGAGCCCGCCCGCCAGGACGAGCCCGAGGCCGAGGAGGACGGGGTGGCGCTCCGTCCGCCGCTGCGCCCTGATCCACAGCACGACGGGCACGGCGAGGAGGGCGACGACCACGAGCTTCAGCCACAGGACGGGCAGCGCCGGCGGAAGCGCGGCGGGGCGCACCGGCCTGGGCTCGAGGAGGAGCGGGCCGAGCGAGGCGGCGGCGAGCGCGAGGAGACCGAGCGAGGCGAGCAGCGACGCCGGGGCGACGCGCCGCGGGGTCACGCTCCCTTCGCGGCCTTCCAGCGATTCATCTTGTCCTGCAGCCGCGGCATCCGCTGCGCGCCGTCGACGATGAAGCGCTCGTGGCGCCCCTTGCCCACCTCGTCGAGCTCGTCGCGGACCTCCACGCGGAAGGCGAGCCGCCGGCGATCCACCTCTTCGAGCTCCACCGTGATCGTCAGCGTCATCCCGACGGGCGTCGCGGCCAGGTGGCTGATGTCGACCCGGGTGCCGACGCTCGACTGGCCGGGGGCGAGGTGGGGCTGGACGGCCTCGATGGCCGTCTGCTCCACGAGCCGGATCATGTCGGGGGTCGAGAGCACGCGGATGGGCTCGCTGCGCAGGTGCGCGGGCGTCATCTCGTCGGTCACCGTGACCGAGCGCGAGTAGTTGAGTCCGGCCGACAGCGGTGTGGGCGCCCCGCTCGTGGCGGTCACAGCGAGCCCAGCGTCAGCCGCGTGTAGAGCAGGCTGATCATCTCGTCGACGGCGGCACACTGCCAGACGCGGAAGAACGGCGAGGCCTGCAGCGCCATGAACTCCCGGCCTCCACGCTGCTTCGTCTGGTCCTCCGTCTCGCCCGGCCGCGGGCGGCGGATGTGCCCGTACAGGATGCGATCCTTGTGGTAGATCGCGGGGAACTCGAGGTAGGTGTAGAGGTGCTGGAAGTCCTTGGTGAAGAAGGCCGCCACCGGGATGGACTGGAAGCGCTGGCCGTCGCGCTCCTTCAGGAACTGCGCCATGAGATCGGCGTTGGGCGATTCCGTCGGGTCGGGCAGCCCCGCGCCGAAGCGGGTGCCGTCGCGCGTGAAGATGCGCAGCTCGAGCCCCGCCGTCTCCGCGATGCGGGCCAGCATCGGCACGTCGCGCCGGCAGTCCGACGACCACTCCTCCGAGATGACGAGGATCTTCGCGGGCCCGTCGGGCCGCGCGGCGAGCCACTTCCAGGCCGCCGCCTGGGTGTCGGACAGGCGCGCATCCCGCAGGGCGTCGCGCAGGAACTGGCTGTAGTCCACGCGCACGCCGCGGCCGTCCTCGCGCTTGAGGTTCTCGGGGGTGCCGACGTAGGCGACGTACTGGCCGAAGGTCATGCCGGAGGCGAACCGCGCGGGGCTGACGGCGGGCGGCTTGCGATCCACGACGATCCTCCTTAGAGTCTGAGGGCCAGCGGGTCGCTGGCACTGTAGCACAGCCAGGGAGGCCGCCGGTGAAGGTCACCCGCATCGAGAGCGCCGTGCTCGCCGTGCCCATGGTCAAGCCCGTGGCGCTGTCGTTCGCCGAGCATCGCCTCGTCGTCGCCACCCTCCACACCGACGACGGGCCGACGGGTCTCGGCTACAGCCTCTGCTTCGGCGGCGGCGGCGCCGAGGCGGTGCAGGTCTACCTCGAGACGCGGCTCAAGCCGCTGCTCCTCGGCGAGGACCCGCTCTTCGTCGAGCGGCTCTGGGAGAAGATGTACCGCGCCGATCGCGGCATCAAGCGCCAGGGCGTGGCCGCCTACGCGCTGAGCGCGCTCGACATCGGGCTCTGGGACATCGTCGGCAAGACGGCCGGGCTGCCGCTCTACAAGCTCTGGGGCGCGGTCACAGACCGCGTGGACGCCTACGGCAGCGGGGGCTGGGGCGACTACGCCATCGACGACGTCGTCGGCGAGGCGCAGAAGTACGCCGCCGCCGGCTGCCGCTACTACAAGATGAAGATCCACGATCCGGATCCACGCGAGAATCGCCGGCGCGTGGAGGCGGTGCTGAAGGCCCTCGGCGAGCGGGTGCGGCTGATGGTCGACGCCAACCAGAAGCTCGACGTGCTCGGCGCCATCCGCCAGGCCCAGGCGCTCGAAGACCTCGACCTCGTGTGGCTCGAGGAGCCCGTGCTCGCCGACGACGTCGCCGGCTGCGCGGAGGTCGCGCGCGCGATCAGGATCCCCGTGGCCACGGGGGAGAACGCCTACAGCCGCTACGAGTTCCGCGAGCTCATCGAGCGCGGGGCCGCCCGGTACCTGATGCCGGACGTCTGCCGCGCCAACGGCTTCAGCGAGACGCTGAAGATCGGCCGCCTCGCCGCCGCCCACCAGCGACTGCTCTCGCCCCACGTCGTCCACGAGCTGTCGCTGCACGTGGCCGCGGCGCTGCCCAACGCCTTCCTGGTGGAGTACATGGACTGGGCGCCGGCCGATCTCTTCACCGGCCTGCCGCACTGCGAGGGCGGCGCCTTCCGCGTCCCCGACCGCCCGGGCCATGGCATCGCGCTCGCCCCGGACGCCCTCGCGAGGTACCGGGCCCGCTGACCTACTGCTTCACGATCTCCAGCAGCTCCACCTCGAACACCAGCGTGGCGCCGGGCTTGATCATCGGCGGCCGTCCCTGGTCGCCGTAGGCGACGTTCGACGGGCACACCAGCTTGGCCTTGCCGCCGACCTTCATCTGCTGCACGCCCTCGGTCCAGCAGGGGATGACCCCGTTCAACGGGAACGTGACGGGCTGGCCGCGCTGCACCGAGCTGTCGAAGACGGTGCCGTCGGTCAGCGTGCCGTGGTAGTTGACCTTCACCGAGTCCGTCGTCTTGGGCGAGGCGCCCGTGCCCGCCTTGAGCGTGGTCATGATCGCCCCCGACGGCAGCTTGGTCGCGCCCTTCTCCGCTACGGCCTTGTCGAGGAACGCCTGGCCGACCTTCTTCTCCGTCATCGCCAGGGCGGCGAGCCGGGTCTTCTGAAGCTCCTGGAGCTTCGGACCGTAGACTTGTAAATCGACCTTGCGCTCGTGCCTGAGCACGCCGTCCTCGAGGCCGGAGGCGACGAACTTCAGCTCGGTCTCGCTCAAGTTGAACCCCGCCAGGCTCTGGCTGATCGCCAGCCCGAGAGCGTACAGCATCTTCTGGTCCTCGCTCTGCAGCGCGGGGCCGGCGGCCCCGGCGCTCGAGACGACCAGGAGCAGGACGAGGATCGACGGCAGGAGGGCCTTCCTCATGATGAGTCCTTTCATCGACGCCAGGATGGGACCATGAAACCACCGTACCAGCCCCCGCGGAGAAAGCGAAGCGAATCCAGCCGTCTAGATCCCACGCTCCATCCTCGGGTCGAGGGCGTCGCGCAGCCAGTCGCCGACCAGGTTGATCCCGAGCACGAGCAGGAGGATGGCGAGCCCGGGGAAGAGGGCGAGCCACCAGCCCGTCGTGATGTAGTTCCGGCCCTCGTCGAGCATCGCGCCCCAGGACGGCGCCGGCGGCGGGATGCCGAGCCCGAGGAAGGAGAGGGAGGCCTCGGCGATGATGATCCGCGCCACCGAGAACGTGGCGACCACCGTGATGGGGGCCAGCACGTTGGGCAGGATGTGCCGCAGCATCAGATAGCCGTCGGCGGCACCGAGCGCGCGCGCCGCCTCGACGAAGTCGCGGTGCTTGAGCGAGAGGACCTCGCCGCGCACGATGCGCGCGTACGTCACCCAGCCGCTCACCCCGAGGACCAGGATCACGTTGAGCAGGCTCGCGTCGAGCACCGCGAGCACGGCGATGGCGAGCACCAGCGCGGGAAAGCCGAGCTGGATGTCGCCCAGGCGCATGAGCGCGTCGTCCGGCCAGCCGCCGTAGAAGCCCGCCACCAGCCCCAGCACGACGCCGAGCACGCCCGCGATCGCGACCGACGCGAAGCCGACGACGAGCGAGACGCGCGCGCCGTAGAGCAGGCGGCTCAGCACGTCGCGTCCGAGAGTGTCGGTACCGAGCGGATGGGTCCACGAGCCCCCGGCCGCCCACGCCGGCGGCGTGAGCCGGTCGATGAGGCGGTTCTTGATCGGATCTGACGGGGCCAGCGCCGGCGCGAGCAAGGCCATCAGCACGGTCGCGACGATGACGACGAGCCCCGCGAGGGCCAGCCGGTGACGGCCCGCCCGGGCCAGGGAGCTCACACGCGCCTCGCGCTCACGGCAGGCGCACCCGCGGATCGACCACCGTGTAGAGGAGGTCGACGAGCACGTTGAGCGCGACGAAGATCACCGCGAAGACGAACACGCCCGCCTGGATCACCGGGAAGTCGCGCGCCGGCACGGCCTGGACGACCAGCCGGCCGAGCCCCGGCCACGAGAACACGGTCTCGATGATGATCGCGCCGCTCAGCATGAAGCCGAGCGAGAGGCCCGTCACCGTGATCACCGGGATCGCCGCGTTGCGCAGCGCGTGGCGGTAGATCACCAGCCCCTCGCCGAGACCCTTGGCGCGCGCCGTGCGGACGTAGTCCTGCTGCAGGACCTCGAGCAGCCCCGAGCGGACGAGGCGGACGTTCTGGGCGAGCGGAGCCGCCGCCAGCGTCACCGCCGGCAGCACGAGGTGACGCCAGCTGCCCGCGCCGTACGCGGGGAGCAGCCCCCCCAGATGGACCGCGAAGAGCAGGATCAGCATCAGCCCCAGCCAGAAGCTCGGCATCGATTGAAGAAACAGCGAGCCGAGGCGGCTCAGGTGGTCGGGCGCCCGGTCGCGGTGCGTGGCCGAGACGACCCCGAGCGGGACGGCAAGGACCGTCGAGAGGACCAGGGACGCCAGCGCGAGCTCGGCGGTGGCCGGCCAGAAGTGCTCGAGCACCATGCGCATGGCCGGGCGCCGGTCGCGGATCGAGGTGCCGAAGTCGCCGCGCGGCACCGATCCGAGGAACTCGACGTACTGGACCCACATCGGCCGGTCGAGGCCGAGCAGGTGGCGGGCGTGGGCGATCTCGGCCTGGGTCGCCGTCTGGTCGACGAGGAACGCGCTCGGGTCACCCGTGAGGCGGACGAGGAAGAAGACGACGGTGACGACGCCCCAGACCACGAAGAGGGCGTGCAGCAGCCGCCGGAGCAGGAAGCGCCGCATGCGGCGCGGTCACTTCCGGAGCGCGACGCCCCGGAAGTCCATGTTCAGCTCGGGGATCGGGGTGAAGCGGAGCACGCGCGCGGTCGCCGCGTAGATCTTGACCTCCTGGTAGAGCGAGACCACGGGCGCCCAGTCGCGGACCTGCCGCTGCAGGTCGGCGAGCAGCTTCAGGCGCTTCGCCGGATCCAGCTCGCGGCGGCTCGCCGTGAAGAGGGCCAGGAGCTCGGGCGGGTAGGGCGCCCAGTTGATGAGCGTGAAGGCCGTCCAGTCGCGCAGGAAGTCGTCGGCGTCGAGCGCGTTGCTGGTGCGGCACGCGGTGAACGCCCCGTTGGGCGCCAGCGTGCCCTTCTGCAAGACCTGCAGCTGCGTGCCGAAGTCGACGGGCTTGACCGTCACCGGCACCCCGATCTCCTTGATCATCTCCACGACGGCGGTGGTCATCTCGTCGAAGGCCTGACCATAGTGCTTGGCGGGGAACAGGAGGGAGACATTCACGGGCTCGCCGTTCCGGTCGATCCAGCCGCCGCCGCTCTCCTTCCAGCCCGCTTCCATCAGGAGCGCCTTCGCCTTCCTGGGATCGTAGGCGTAGGGCTCCTGGGGGGCGTAACCAAACGAAACGGAGGCGACGGGCGAGGCGTTGACGCGCGCGTAGCCGTTGAAGATCTTCCGGACGATCGCCTCCTTGTTGACGGCGAGGTTGAAGGCCATCCGCACCCGGGCATCCGTGAAGAGACCGTCCTTGCCGCCCGAGTCGTACTTGTCCCTGGGCCGGCCGTTCAGGTAGAGCCGGCAGACGAGCTTCTGCACCGCGGTCGACACCTGGACCTTGGGCTCCGCCTTGAGGACGTCGGCGTCCAGCGGGGGCACCGCCTCGATGAGACCTACCTGGCCGGCGCGCAGCGCCGCGATGCGCGCGGCCGCTTCCGGGATCGTCTGGAAGCGCATGCGCTTGTAGAGCGGCGGGTTGCCCCAGTAGCGCTCCCAGCGCTCGAAGCTCATGTGGTCCTTGCGCTTCCACTCGACGAGCTTCCACGGGCCCGTGCCGATGGGCCGCTCGTTGAGCGCCTCCACGCCGTGCTTGGTCGTCCAGGCCCTGGGCACCAGGGGCTCGCGGCCGATGAAGTCCCAGAGCGTCGCCGACGGCTCGCTCGTGTGCACCCGCACGGTGTAGTCGTCGACCTTCTCCCAGCGCGAGACGAAGGGGAACACCTTCTCGAACGACGTCCCCGCCGCCACGTCCTTGATGCCCCAGCGGTCGAGGTTCCGGCGGAACATGCGGTCGAGGTTGAAGAGGACGACCTCCGCGTTGAACGGCTCGCCGTCGTGGAAGGTCACGCCGCGGCGGAGGCTGAACTCCCACGCCAGGTCGCCGACGGGCTTCCAGGCCAGGGCCAGCCCGGGCACCGGCTTGCCCTGGCTGTCCACGTCCACCAGGCTCTCGAAGACCTGACGGATGTAGTTGGACCGGATCGAGCCCATCCCGATCCGCGGGTCCATGTTGTTGGTATCGTCGGCGAGGGCGACGACGAGCTCGGCGTCCGGATCGATGGCCACCCCGTCGAGGGCGCGCGCCTGCGCGTCGACAGCGGCCGGCGCGAGCGCCAGCGTGAGCCCGGTGAGCGCGCACAGCATCGAAGCGGTCCAGTGGGTCATGACAGCATCCTCCCGGTCGATCTCGAGCCGATGACGTGCCGGCCGTGACAGTATATGGACCCGCCCGCGGGCCGACGCAAGTGGCGTCGACCGGTGTCGTCCGAGCGCCGGCGTCGCCGGCGCGACACCCTGAAAGGGGGGTGGCCTCGGAGGGGACCGTCGCGGCCCCTTCCGGATGTGAAATGCGGGCCGGCTTGTCGTATGCTTTCGGCTATTCCGTGAGGAGGGGCGAGATGGCGTACTCGAGGGATTCGAAGTCCGCGGCGGTGCGCTCCCGGCTCGACCACCCCGTGATCGACGGCGACGGCCACTGGCTCGAGCCCGTGCCGATCCTTGTCGACTACCTCCGCCAGGTCGCGGGCCCGTCGGTCGCCGACCGCTACGTGAAGAAGAACACGGAGGCGGGCTGGTACGAGTGGACGCCGGCCGAGCGCATGGAGCGCCGGGTGCACCGCCCGACGTGGTGGGGGGAGCCCGCGCGCACGATCGACCGCGCCACCGCGATGATCCCGCGGCTCTTCTACGAGCGCCTCGACGACTTCGGCATCGACTTCTGCTTGCTCTACACCTCGCTCGGCCTCTTCAACGTCGGCAACCCGGACGAGGAGCTGCGCCGCGGCGTCTCGCGCGCGGTGAACGTCATGAACGCCGAGATGTTCAAGCCGTACGCGGACCGCATCGCGCCCGCCGCCGTCGTGCCTGTGCACACCCCCCAGGAAGCCATCGAGGAGGCGCAGTACGCCGTCCGCGAGCTGGGCTTCAAGGTCATCATGATCGCCAATCACGTCCGGCGGCCCGTCCCCACGGCGGCGCGCCAGACCACCGACCCCGCCAACGCCCGGCAGTTCGTGGACTCGCTGGCCCTCGACAGCGCCCATGACTACGACCCGTTCTGGCGCGCGTGCGTCGACCTCAAGGTGGCGGTCACCGCGCACTCCGGCAGCATGGGCTGGAACGGGCGCGAGTCGGTCAACAGCTTCACGTACAACCACATCGGGCACTTCGCCAACGCCAGCCACGCCTTCGCCAAGGCCCTCATCCTGGGCGGCGTCACCCGGCGCTTCCCCTCGCTGCGCTTCGCGATGCTGGAGGGCGGCGTGGGCTGGGCGTGCAACCTCGTCACCGACCTCGTCAGCCACTGGGAGAAGCGCCGGCGCGAGGCCTGCGAGGCCAACCTGAACCCCTCGAACCTCGACGTCGCGATGCTGCGTGACCTCTTCGTGAAGTACGGGGGCGACGGATACGAGAAGAAGCTGGACGAGCTCATCGGTTCCGTGAGCCTGGTGCCGCCCTTCAAGACGATCCAGGAGATGACGGAGCGCGAGCGCCGGGAGGACTGGGACGACTTCGGCGCGGTCCAGGCGGCCAGCGCCGAGGAGCTCCGGCGCGAGTTCGCCGGGCACTTCTACTTCGGCTGCGAGGCCGACGACCCGACCACCGCCTGGGCCTTCGACACGCACGGCCACCACCGCCTGAACCCCATCTTCTCGTCCGACGTCGGCCACTTCGACGTGACCGACATGACGGAGGTCCTCGAGGAGGCTCACGAGCTGGTGGAGGACGGCCTCATCACCGCGGCCGACTTCCGCGAGTTCACCTTCGAGAACGCCGCGCGGCTGCACACCGCGCTGAACCCCGACTTCTTCAGGGGCACGGTGGTGGAGAGCGCCGTGGCCAGGCTGAGAGGCTAGAGGCGCTTATGCCCGAATCGATCCCCGCGCCGCTGATCATCGACGTCCTGAAGGACACGTTCCGCGAGGCCCGCGCCGCGCTCGCGCAGGAAGGCTGGCGGCAGAAGGGCGACCATCTCGGCACCATCCTGAGCGTGCCCGACACCCACCAGAAGTCCGTGCTCGCCGCGCTGGACAAGGAGCAGGCGATCCGCGTGATCACCTGCGCCACCGAGGACGAGGCGGCCACCATCAACGCCGGGCTCTGGATGGGCGGCGAGCCGGTGGTGCTGATGATCCAGCACGCCGGGCTCTACGCCTCCATCAACACGCTGCGCGGGGTGGCCATGGACGGCAAGGTGCCGACCTTCTACATGATCGGCCTGCTGAGCCGCGAGAAGGACAAGGACCCGAAGGACTCGCGGCACTCGATGGTCCGCTTCGCCGAGCCGCTGCTCGACACCTTCGGCGTGCCCCACGCGCGCATGGAGGGACCCGATGACGTGCACCTGATCCCCGAGTACTATCGGCTGGCCCAGCAGCGCAAGGGGCCCGCGGCCGTGCTCGTCGGGCTGGAGACCGCGTGATGGCGATGAAGCCGGAAGAGATCCTCCAGGCCATCCACGCCGCGCGCGGCGGCGCGATCTGCATCCCCACCATGACCACGTCGCCCGCCTGGCGGACCATCGCGCCCGACGACCTCTCGGTCGGCTGCGTCGGCTTCATGGGCGGCGCCTCCTCGCTGGGCCTGGGGCTGGCCCTGGCGAACCCGGACCGGCGCGTCGTCATCTTCGACGGCGACGGCTCGCTGCTGATGCAGCTCGGCTCGCTCGCGACGATCGCCGGGGCCCGCCCGCGCAACCTCACGCACCTGCTGTTCAAGAACGGCGTCTACCACACCTCCGGCTCGCAGGTGACGCCGGGCGGGCTCACCGTCGACTTCGTGCAGATGGCGCGCGGGGCGGGCTACCGGAACGCCTACGCCGTGCGCGACTTCGAGGACTTCAAGAAGCGGTTGCCCGCGGTGCTGAGCGAGGAAGGCCCACTGTTCGTCGAGCTGCACACCGGCCTGGCCGAGAAGACCCCGATGACCGACCGTGGCGGCAAGCCGTTTCACGAGCAGGTGGACACGCTGCGCCGGAGGCTCCTCACCGCCGCAGGGGGTGCCGCATGAGCGACCTCAAGATCGACACGGTGAAGTCCTACTCCAGCGGGACGGTCGGCCGCGCGCTCAACACCGCGCGCACCCAGCACTTCGTCATCGACTCGCCGTCGGGGCCGAACGAAGCGCTGACCTCGGGCGAGGCCTTCCTCGCCGGCGTGTCGTCGTGCGGGGTGACGCTGGTGGAGCGCCACGCCCAGGAGACCGGGGTGCCGCTCACGCGCATGGCCGTCACCATCGAAGGGGTGCGCGCCGTCGCGAATCCCACGGTCTTTCAGTCCGTGACCATGCGCTTTGAACTGGCGGGTGTCAGCCAGGCTCAGGCGGACGCGCTCGTGGAGACGTACAAGAATCGCTGACCGCTCTATCGCACGGTCGCGGTCGCGACCAAGGTGACGGTCGAGGTGGCGGCGAAGCCCGCGTGAGGCTCGCGGACCCGCAGATCCAGGCCTTCCTGGCCACCAAGGACGTCGTCGTCCTGGCCACCGTGCGCCCCGACGGCGGTCCGCTCGCCATGCCCATGTGGTTCGTCCACGACGCGGAGGCCGTCACCATGCTGAGCGTGAACGGCCTGGCCAAGATCGCCAACATGCAGCGCGACCCGCGCGTGTGCGTGGTGGCCGAGGCGGGCACCCGCGGCGACGTGCGCGGGGTGACGGTTGTCGGCCGCGCCGCGTTCCTGGCCGACTCGCCGGAGCGCCGCGCGCTGGTCGAGCGCTTCCACGCCAAGTACGATCCCCACCTCGTGCGCCTCTGGAACGGCCGCGCGATGCCCGCCAACCGGGTGATGTTCCGGATCACGCCCGACCGCGTGGGCGCCTGGGGGCTCGGCTGACCGATCCCGCGAGCGGCTGGCGGGAGGCGGACTCCCGCACCTTCGTGGACCTCGCGGCGGTGTTCGTGCCGTCGCGCGACGAGCAGCACGACGCCCTCTGCTCGCTGCTCCCCGCCGCCCCCGACGAGGCGTTCACCGCCGTCGAGCTCGGGGCCGGCGACGGCACGCTGGCGCGCGCGGTGCTCGGCCGGTTCCCGCGCTGTCGCTACGTGGCCCTCGACGGCTCCGCCGTGATGCGCGACCGCCTGACCGCCACGCTCGGAGCCCGCGGCGAGGTGCGCGGGTTCGACCTCGCGGCGGTCGACTGGCGCGAGGCGCTGCCGCGGCCGCTGCGCGCCGTGGTCGCATCGCTCGTCGTGCATCACCTCGACGGCGCGGGCAAGCGCCGCCTCTTCGCCGACCTCGCGCGCCGGCTCGAGCCGGGCGGCGCGCTCCTGCTCGCCGACATCGTCGAGCCCGTGGACGCGCGCGCGAAGGCGCTGTTCGCGCGGCAGTGGAGCGACGCCGCGCGTGCGCAGAGCCTGGAGGTCACCGGCGGCCTCGAGGCCTTCGAGGCGTTCACCGCCGAGGGCTGGAACTTCTACGCGACGACGCCCGACCTCTACGACCAGCCCTCACGGCTTGCCGACCAGCTGGCGTGGCTGCGCGAGGCCGGCTTCTCGCGCGCCGACTGCTGGTGGCTGCGCGCCGGCCACGCGATTTACGGCGGATACGTCTGAGCGCCGCAGCCGACTCCTGGCCGCGCAGCGCTTGCTTCATCGCGGGTGTGGCGTCATTGCCCGCTAGTCGATGATCTCCATCCTGACGGATCTGTGCCCGCGTCGCACGCGGTACGTCGCCATGGGCCTCCTCCTGGTCCTCCTGATGCTCTTTCCCGACCTCGCGCTCTTCATCCCGAGGACGATGAAGTAGGCCCCTGGGCGCCGCGCGGCGGCCCGTTCTTCTCCTCGAAGGACCGCGCGAAGGCGAGCAGGTCGGCGTCCGGGCGATCCAGGTCGATGGGCTCGCCGAGCGGCTGGCGCACCTTGTACGGCGTCGTGTAGTACAGCTCGATGCGGTTGTCCTCGGGATCGTAGAAGTAGACGCTGCACGCGATCCCGTGGGTGACCGTGCGGTCGATCTTCACGCCCGCGTCCCTCAGCCGGTGATAGAACGTTCGCACGTCGTCCAGGCTCTTCACCTTGAAGGAGACCTGCTGCACGTTGTGGGTCTTCTGCGCGGGGTCCTTGGCCCGGACGAGGGCCAGCTCGTGATGCTCGGCCTCGGGCGCGGCGCTGAGGAAGCAGATCCCGCGCTCGGGGTCCTCGTCGCTGATGGTGAGGCCGAGGACGCGGGCATAGAAGTCCCGCATCGTCCCGAGGTCGCTGCAATAGAGTCCCACGTGGCCCAGCCCGGTGATCTGCGGCATACGCCCTCCCGCCCTCAGGCCTGCTTGTAGAACCGCGCCGCATTGTCCCAGAGCAACTTGCGCCTCGCCTCCGGCTCGAGGCTCGACCAGCCCAGGATGTTGTCCACGGAGTCGGGGAACTGGCACTCCGAGTGGGGATAGTCCGAGGCGTACATCAGGACGTCGTGCCCCAGCACGCTCGTCACGTAGTTGAACAGGCCCTCGCCCTCGTGCCGCTCGATGGTGCAGAAGAACCGCCCGCTGGTCAGGTACTCGCTCGGGGCGTGCTTGAGCGGCGCGGTGCCCTTGACGTACACCGCCTTTTCGTCCATGCGCTTGGCCCAGAAGGGGAGCCAGCCGAACCCGCATTCCAGGATGCCCATGCGCAGGCGGGGATAGCGGTCCAGGATCCCCGCGCCGATGAAGGCGGCCATGAACCGCATCCCGCCCCAGGGGTGGGACGCGAGACGTCCGAGGAAGATGTTGTCCCACAGGTCCTGGTAGCCGGGGAAGTACGGTGGGTTCCAGGTGTTGCTGTGGTGCACGACCGCGAGGTCGTGCTCCTCGGCCGCCCGCCAGATGGGTTCGAGATCCGGGTGGTCCACCGGCATGTCCCGGCCGAGCAAGGGCAGGACGGCCACCGCCCACTTCGAGGTGCCCCACCGCCTGATCTCGCGGACGGCCTCGTCGACGGCGCGGGCGGAGACCACGATTGCGGTCTTGAGACGCGCCGGAGACTGCCCGCAGAAATCCGCCGCGTGCCGGTGGTAGGCGCGGACCAGCCCGACTTCGAGCTCGACGTCGGGGAGGCCGACGACGCTGACCCACGACGTCGGGACGAGAAAATGCGCGTCGGTCCCCTCGTCGTCCATGTCCTGCACGCGGTTGGCGGCCTGATCGTCCTGCACCCCGACCCTGGGCTGCTTCGTCCCCATCCAGTGGGTGCCCCGCCCGGTGAACGTCTCGTCCGGGCCCGCCTCGCCCAGGATCCGCCGGTAGAGCTTCGTGCCGACGCGATACTGATGCGTGTCGGGCGTGCCTCCGATCATCCGGCCGGAGGGGGTCCGGTACGGCGCCAGGTCGGCGAGCCGCGCACGAAAGCCCGGATCGACGTACCGCTCGAGAACCTCCGCGGCGGGGTTGACGTGCGTATCGGCGTCCCACGCGCGCAAGCCAGTCTTCATGGGCGTCTCCTTCCCGCGGCGCTCCAGGGGCGCTCGCAGTGCTCGTCGAACGTGACGTGGGGCGCAGGGTACGGCGTGGGCTCGATCCCGAGCAGCCGTGCCTCCCACGCGGCGGAGGCCTTGGGGTCGCTGACGAACTGGGTCGCCGTCTCGATGGGGCGCACGCGCATGGTCAGGGACTCCTCACGGATACGGGCGGCCGTCGATGAAGAGGCGGGTGAGATACGCGCCGCCCCCGTCCGGGAGCGCGATCTCGGCCTGGAGGCGACCGCGCGGCAGCGTGCCCCTGCCTTCGGGGACGTAGTAGCGCCCGAGGCCGTAGTCGACGTGGACCCCGCGGTAGGTCGAGGTCACCTGGCCGCGGATGAGGCGCGGGTCCGCCGCCGCCACGGCATCGCGTTGGGTCGCCGCGGACGCCATTTCCCACCCGTCGCCGGCTGGACGGAGCGCCACCCACACCGTATCGCCGGGTCGGGGCGCCTCGCCGTGTCCGAACGCCGCCTCCGGGATCTCGTCGATCGCGAAACGGAGCGCGACGTAGTCACCACGCAGCAGATCGCGAGGGTCGCGCTGCAGGACGTCGAGCCGGATGCGTGGAGCCCGCGCCAGCGCGCTCTCGATCGTCGCGACCCAGCCGACGAGCACGGCGGCGTGAACGAGTACGGCGAGAGCGAAGAGGCGTCGGCGCACGGCTCAGACGGCCTTCACACGGCCGGTCACGTCTGCCGTCAGGCGCCGTCGCGCCCGTTCGAGGAACCAGCCCAACACCAAGAGCAGTGCACCCGACGAGAAGAACAGCGCGCTGGTCTGGAGCATTCCTCCGAGGAGATCGACGTAACGGGCGAACGCGTGGATCGCGACGAACACCACGCCGCAGTTGATCCAGCTCGTGCGTCCCCAGCGAGCTCCCGCGACGATGAGCATGATCGAGAGTCCGAGCAGGAGAGCCTGAGAGACCAGCGCCAGCCCCCGCACGGCGGGGGCGTTGCCCACGCCGTGCGCCGCCGCCTCACCGACGAAGAAGGCGACCGTGAGGACGAGTGAGGCCACGACGCCGGCGCGCCCCTGGGCGTGCGGCAGGCGACGAGCCACGACGCCGACGGCAATGAGCGTCGGCGTCACCAGGACGCGCACGACGAAGGAAAGGAGACCCGGCATTGCCGCGATGTCTCGGTCGGGCTTGTGCCAGCCGAACGTCAGCCACAGGAGGGCCCCGAACAGGAGCATGAGGCCCACGGGCTCGACCATCTGGCGCACCCGGCGATAGGTCCCCTCACCATGGGCGATGCCGACGGCAAACAGTACGATGGCGAACATGCCGATCTCGACGGGGATCGCGTCGGAACGTGGGAGATAGGCCACGGTCGGCACCGAGGCTCGGCCCAGCATCGTCGTGGGATCGAATGCGGCCATCACGTACCAGGTGGTGGCGGCGCCGTATCCGAGCACGATCAGCGCGACCGAGGGCAGCGTGTACGCCGCGGGCAGGAGCAACACCCACCACATCAGGACGGCGTCTGACGGGCGCCCGTGGAGGTTGTAGATCTGGCCGACGAGCGCGATACCCACCATGAGCAGGGCGCCGCCGATGAGAAGGATCCCTTCGCCGAGCCGATCCCCGCCTCGCTTTCGCAGCGCCAGGCCACCGCCGTGGGCGGCCAGCATGAGCGCCACGAGCGCGCCGACCTTGACCAGGCGATGGATCCCATCCCAGTTGTGGGCGATGACCAGGGCGATGGCGGCGGCGATCAGGGCGCCGCCGAGCAGCGAGAACGCCGCCATGGGGCGGTTCCGCCACGAGGCCCCGGCCGGGTACCGCGCGACGATCGCGCGCGCCTGATCGGCGGAGAGCAGCCCATCGCGCACCCACCGCTCGGCCTCCGTGGCGAGGCGCCCTGGGAAGTCGCCCATCAGCCACTCGTCTCGCGCATGTTCGCGATCGCGCCGGGCGCGGTCACGGCTGGAGCCTGGTGGCTTGCCACGGGCTGCCCTTGAAGCCATCGCCGACGGGCGTCAGCTCGCGCGACCACACCGCGCGGTCGTGGGCGCGCGCGGGCTGGCCGACCCAGAGCTCCAGCCGCTCGGCCCACACGCGATAGCCGCCCCAGCGCGGCGGGCGCGGGATCTCGCGGCCCTCGAAGGCGCGCGTGAGCCCGTCGAGCCTCGACAGGAACGCCGCGCGCGAGTCGATCGGTCGGCTCTGCTCGCTCGTCGTCGCGGCGATGCGCGCCTCCGGCGGGCGCGTGTTCCAGTAGGCGTCCGAGTCGGCGTCGGGGGCGAGCGTCACCGGCCCCTCGACGCGCACCTGGCGCTCGAAGGTGTCCCAGTGGAAGACGAGGGCCGCGCGCGGATGGGCCGCCAGCGCGTGTCCCTTGTGGCTCTCGCGGTCCGTGTAGAAGACGAACCAGCCCTCGCCGGCGTCGAAGCCCCGGCAGATGACCATGCGCGCCGTGGGCCGCCCCTCGGGATCGACGGTGGCGAGCGCCATGGAGGTGGCGTTCCGGACCGCGGCGGCGGCCTCGCCCAGCCAGTCCTGGACCAGCGGCAGCGGGTCGTCGGGAAGGGGCTCAGGAAGCGGCGGCTTCATGTGGACGGGAATGTTAGATTGTCTGGGCCCGAAATGCCAACGCTCGAGACCGGGATCCCGGCCCCGCTGGACGCGTATCGCGACGTGGTCCGTCCGGAGTGGATCGACCACAACCACCACATGAACATGGGCTATTACGTCGTGGTGTTCGATCTCGCGACCGACGAGTTCTTCCGCTTCGTCGGGCTCGACGAGCGCCACCGCGAGGCCCGGCACGTCACCACGTTCTGCCTGGAGGCGCACGTGACGTACCACCGCGAGGTCCGCGAGGGCGATCCCCTCCGCTTCACCACGCTGCTGCTCGGTCACGACGCCAGGCGCATCCACTATTTCCACCAGATGTTCCACGCGACGGAAGGTTACCTGGCCGCGACCAACGAGCTGATGTCGCTGCACGTGAGCCGCGCGACCCGCCGGGCCGCGCCGATGACGCCCGCCATCCTCGAGCGCCTCGCCAGGATCCAGGCCGCCCACGACACGACCCCGCGCCCGCCCCAGGCGGGACGGAGGATCGGACTGGAGGCACGCCCATGACCGCGCCCGCTTCACTCGCGTCGCTCGCCGAGCCCCTCGCCGTGCTGCTCAAGTCACGCAAGGAGACCGTCGCGGTGGCGGAATCCTCCGCCGGCGGCCTGATCTCGGCCGCGCTCCTCGCCATCCCAGGGGCCTCGGCGTACTTCCTCGGCGGCAGCGTGATCTACACCCAGGCCGCGCGCCGCGCGCTCCTGCGCGTGGACGACGAGGCCGTCAAGGGTGTGCGCTCGAGCACCGAGGCCTACGCGCAGATCAAGGCGCGCGCGATCCGCGAGCTGATGGGCACCACGTGGGGACTCAGCGAGACCGGGGCCAGCGGCCCGACGGGCAACCGCTACGGCGACGCCGCCGGCCACGCCTGCATTGCCGTCGCCGGGCCCGTCGAGCGCGTGATCACCGTGGAGACCGGCGACGGCGACCGCGAGGCCAACATGTGGGTCTTCACCCGCCGCGCGCTCGCCCTCCTCGAGGAGTGCGTCCGGAACGTGCGCTGACACGAACCGCGCGCGATGACCGAGGAGCGCCCCAGATTTCCCGGGGCGCTCCGAGCGTTGGGGGTCTGGGGGCCACGTCGGGGCCCCCGGTCAGGTCGATCGCCAGACCTCGGCCAGGTCGATGACGAGCTCGGGCCAATCCGGATGCGTCAGCGTGTCTGGCGTCGACGCTTCCGTGACGAGCCCGTAGTCACGCCCTGCGAGCCGCCGGCACTCGATGCGCTCGGCGTCGGGATCAACGATCCAGTAATGCGCGACGCCCAGGTCCGCGTACCGGCGCATCTTGATCCCGCGGTCCTGCGCCCGCGACGAGGGAGAGAGGATCTCGACCACCAGCAGCGGCGCCCGCACGATGGCCTTGTCGGTGATCTGCGCGGGGTCGGCCACGACCACGAGGTCGGGCTCGACGAAATCGTACTGGCTGAGATAGACGTCGATGGGCGCGTGAAAGGCCTCGCCCAGGCCGCGCGCTTCGAAGTAGTCCTCGAGCCGGCGTAGCAATCGCTTCGAAAGGCGCTGGTGCCACGGCGTCGGCGCCGGGGTCACGTACAGCTCGCCGTCGAGGATCTCGTAGCGCTTGCCGTCATTCGACGGCAAGCGCTCGAAGTCGACGTACCCGAGCTTGCGCTTGAGCCCTATCGCCATCGCTCTCCATCCCCGGCGCGAACCATCACACGCGCCGCATTTGACGACAAGAATATCAAATGATGGACGCTACGTTCACGGGCGGGGCGTACGCGTGGCGGCGAACAGGCGCGCTGGCACCACCGGCGCCTCGCCGAGCGTCAGCGCGGGGTCGGCGAGGGCGTCCTCCACGGCGTTGGCGATCGCCGCGGCGCCCGGGATGGCGCCGCTCTCGCCCACGCCCTTGACGCCGAGGTCGTTGATGACCGACGGGTGCTCGGTGAGGACGACGGGAAGATCCGGCAGGTCGTCGGCGCGCGGGATCGCGTAGTCCATGAGGCTGCCGGTGAGGAGCTGACCGCCACTGTCGTAGATCACCGCCTCGAAGAGCCCGGCGCCGATCCCCTGGACGGCGCCCCCCTGCATCTGGCCCTCGACGATCATCGGGTTGATGGCGCGCCCGGGATCGTGAACGATCGCGTAACGGAGCAGCCGCACCTGATACGTCTCCACGTCCACCTCGACGACGGCGGCCTGGGTGCCGAACGTCCACGTCACCGTGTCGGGATAGAAGTACGTGCAGGCGTTGAGCCCGGGCTCGCCGGTCGGCTTGAGCGTCTTCGACTTCAGCGCGACGTGAGCCAGGCGTCCGAGCGTCACCGAGCGCGACGGCACGCCGGCCACGTGGGCGCGACCGCCCTCGAGGCGCACGTCCTCGGGCGCGCACTCGAGCAGGTCCGCGGCGACGCGCGCGGCGCGCCGGCGCACCTCGCGTGCGGTGCGCGCCACGGCCGGGCCGGCGTTGGCGGTGACCCGGCTGCCGCCCGTGCCGTTGCCGAACGGGAACAGCGCGGTGTCGCCCGCGACGACGATGACGTCGTCGAACGGCACGCCGAGCTCGCCCGCCGCGATCTGGGCGAGGGTGGTGGCGTGGCCCTGGCCCTGGGCGGTCACCCCGATGAAGACGTAGACCTTGCCGCTCGGATCCACGCGCACCGTCGCGCCCTCGTAGGGGCCGAGCCCCGAGCCCTGCGCGTAGCATGCGAGCCCGATCCCGAGGCGCCGGACCGCGCCGGCCTCCTGCGCCCGCTGGCGCCCGCGCCACTCGTCGTAGCGGAGGAGCGCGAGCGCGCGGTCGAACGCCTCGGGGAAGTCGCCGGGGTCGTACGCAATGGGCACGCCGTCCTTGTACGTGAGGCCCGGCCGGTACGGCATCTCCTCGGGGCGGATCATGTTGCGGCGGCGGAGCTCGGCGGGATCGATCCCGAGCCGCCGCGCGCCGAGATCCATCAGACGCTCCATCACGAAGACGGCCTCGGGGCGGCCCGCGCCGCGGTAGGCGGCGTTCTGGGTCTTGTTGGTGACGATGCTGTCGCCGCTGCTGCGGTAGTGCGGGACGCGGTACGGCCCGGGCAGGTGATTGACCGTGTTGAGGGTCAGGCTGTCACCCTGGACGGGGTACGCGCCCACGTCGGCACGGAAGCGGTCGTCGATCGCCACGATGGTGCCGTCGCGCCCAAAGCCGATGCGCGCCTCGTGCACCTGCTCGCGGTCGTGCCCGGCGGTCATCAGGTGCTCGCGCCGGGCCTCGACCCACTTCACCGGCCGCCCCAGCCGCAGCGCGGCGGCCGGGACGAGCAGCTCCTCGGGATAGATCAAGCCTTTTGGCCCGAAGCCCCCGCCCACGTCGGGAACCATCACGCGCACGCTCTCGACCGGCAGGGCGAGCCCCGCCGCGATCGTGTCGCGAAGACTGTAAGGATTCTGGGTCGAGGACCAGACCACCAGCGACTCGCCGTCGGGGTACGCCAGCACCCCGCGCGGCTCGATCGTGATCGCACTGAGCCGCGGGTGCTTGAAGCGCCCTTCGACGATCACCTCCGCCCCCGCCAGCGCGCGCTCGGCGTCGCCGATGGCGCCGCGGGCGACGAGCGCCACGTTGTCGGCCCAGCCCGCGTGCAGCCGGGTCGCCGTCGTCATCGCCGCGTCGACGTCGGGGATCGCGGGCAGGGGATCGTAGTCGGCGCGCACGGCCTCGAGCGCGTCCGCGAGGTGCGCGGGCGAGTCCGCCACGACGACGGCCACGGGCTCGCCGACGTATCGCACGACGTCGTGCGCCAGCACGGGCTGCGCGAACGGCCGGCCCTTGTGGGCGCCGCCGTAGACCACCGGCATCCCGCGAGACAGCTCGGGAAAGTCCGCCGCCGTCCAGGTGGCGAGCACGCCGGGCATCACGGCGGCGTCCGAGGTCGCGATCTTCACCAGGCGCGCGTGGGCCTGGGGGCTGCGGACGACGCCGAGGTGGACGAGGCCCTCACGGTGGAGGTCGTCGAGGAAGCGGCCGGCGCCGGTCAGGAGCCGGCGATCTTCCTTGCGGCGCGGCGAGGATCCGATCACGCGGGTAGTGTACGGCAGGACCGCCGGAGGTCCCATGGCCGCGTCGGGGTGTCGAGGGGCGCCGCGGGTTCCCCGCGGCGTCCCGAGCGTTGGGGGGTTTGGCGGGCGCCCGGAGCCCCCCATGTCGTGAGGTAGGATAGCGCCATGCTCGACACCGCCAGGGCCTGGATCGACAAGGCGCGGCGCATCGTGGCGCTCACGGGCGCCGGCATCTCCACGGAATCCGGGATTCCCGATTTCCGCGGACCGCAGGGCGTATGGACCAGGAATCCCGGGGCGGAGAAGATGGCCACGCTCCAGCACTACATGGCCGATCCGGACGTGCGGAAGGCCGCCTGGCAGAGCCGCCTGGACTCGCCGACCTGGAGCGCCAAGCCGAACGCCGGTCATCTCGCGCTGGCCGAGCTCGAGCGGCAGGGGAAGCTGCACACCATCGTCACCCAGAACGTCGACGGCCTGCACCAGCTGGCGGGCTCCTCGCCGGACCGCGTGATCGAGATCCACGGCACCATGCGCGAGGTCGTGTGCATGGCGTGCGGCCAGCGCGCGGCGATGGAGCGCGCGCTGGCCCGCGTGCGCGCCGGCGAGGAAGACCCCGCGTGCCGCACCTGCGGCGGCATCCTCAAGTCCGCGACGATCTCCTTTGGCCAGGCGCTGGTGCCTGAGGATCTCCGCCGCGCCCAGGAGGCCGCCGCGCTCTGCGACCTGATGCTCGCGGTCGGCTCGACGCTGTCGGTCTATCCCGCGGCGGGCGTGGTGCCGGTCGCCAAGGAGGCGGGCGCGCGCGTCATCATCGTCAACTCGCACCCGACCGAGATGGACTTCCTCGCCGACGCCGTCCTGCGAGGCTCGATCGGCGAGATCCTGCCCCGGATCGTGCGCCCCTCTTCGTGAGTCGCGCCTTCGGGGTCGCGCACGTTGTCGGTGCGATCGTCTGGGTGGGACTCCTCTTCGCGGCATGGCTTGCTTCCCATATGCCCCCTGACGGCGAGACGCGCGGCCGCGGCATGCGCTGGGGGATCTTCTGGACCTTCTGGGTGGGGATCGCGCTGCTGGCGCTTCTGCTGATCAACCTCGACCAGTTACCGGGTAGACGCTGACCGTTGCGCGGGTCGTCGGATCAGCGCTGGACCGCCGGCACCCACGCGGTGGTCCGGCCGCCGATGGTGTCGTGGCGGATCCGCTGACCGCGCCGCGTGACCGCGTATTCTTGCCGGCCCCAGCGGTCGTGGAAGAGCCAGTGCTTCGGGAACCGGTCGCTGTCGGAGCGCGCCCGGAGCGCGGTGGCGATGACCAGCCGGAGCGCGTTGCGCACTCGGCGCGCCTCGTCGGCGGTGAGGGTGTCGGCGCGGCGCGACGGCGCCACGCGCGCCTGGTAGAGGACCTCGTCGGCGATCCAGTTGCCGACGCCGGCCGCGAACGACTGGTCGAGCAGCACCGCCTTCATCGGCGCCTTGCGGGCGCGCAGCTCGTCGCGGAACGCGGCGAGCGGAGGCAGGCCGCGATGGGCGTCGAAGCCGAGCAGGCTGATCGGCGGCTCCTGGGCGGGATCGTGACGCAGGCGGATGCGGCCGAGCCGCCGCGCGTCCGCGAGGACGAGCTCGCCGCCGTCGTCGAAGGTCAGCCGGAGCTTGGTGAAGCGCGGGGGCCAGGTGTTCCGCGGCGCGTGCGTGCCGCTCGACATCAGCTTCAGCGTCCCCGCGGCGGGCGTGTGGAAGCCGCCGGTCATGCCGAAGTGGAAGCACGGCCACGGGCGCCGGTCGAGGGCGAACCACAGGTGCTTGCCGTGACGGTGCACGCCGCGCACCCGCGCGCCGACCAGCGCCCGGCGGAAGCGGGCGGCGGGCACGCCCTCGAAGACGATCGGGTCGTCGGTGCAGCGGGCGGCGACGATGCGCCGGCCGAGCGCGACCTTCCGGGCCGTGCGCCGTCCTTCCTCGACCTCGGGCAGCTCGGGCATGGCCCGCTATCCCGCGAGCGCGACCGGTGGGGGGCGGCGCCTCACGCGGGCGGTGGCTCGGTGGCGAGCGCGGGCACGACGGTGACGTTCGGCAGGCGCTTGAAGACCTCGGGCGAGGTCCTGATCTTGGTCGAGCGGTTGCCGCCGCCGAGGATCAGCCAGGCGAGCGCCATCAGGCGGTCGTCGACGTAGACCGGCATGTCCGGCGGCAGCGCGAACACGGTGACGCCGCCGATCAGCATGCCGGTCAGCGCCTTCGTCTCCTCCGCGTTCGCGAAGGAGACCTTCTGGACCCCCATCAGCTTGCGGACGGCGTGGTTGACGTCCAGGCGCGTCGTCGCCTTGACCACGCACGCGCAGTACTGCCGGGGCTCCTTCTTCGACGCGACGACGATCGTGTTGGCGGAGTGATCGAGCGAGATGCCGTAGCGCTCGCAGAAGGCCGCGGTGTCCGCGAAGGCCGGGTCGATCGTCATCACCTCGTAGGGGACGCCGAGGCCGTCCAGCACCTCGGCGACCCGCCGGTCGATGTCGACGTCCAGGCTCACGCCAGGGTCTTGCGCAGCGCCGCCGCCACCTCGTCCAGGCAGGCGCGCGCCTTGTCGACGATCAGGGTCATGCGGAAGAAGCCGTGGATCATGCCGGCATACCGGCTCAGCGTCACGGGCACGCCGGCCTCGGCCAGGCGCTTGGCGTAGGCCTCGCCCTCGTCGCGCAGCGGGTCGTACTCGGCGGTCACCACGAGCGCGGGGGGCAGCCCGCGCAGGTCTTTCGCGAAGAGGGGCGAGGCGTACGGCTGCTGGCCGTCCTCGGGCCGCGGCAGGTAGTGATCCCAGAACCAGCGCATGGCCGCACGGGTCAACAGGTAGCCGTCGGCGTTCTCGGAGTACGACGGGGTGTCGTAGGCGTGCGCGGTGACGGGATAGATCAGGATCTGGAGCGCGAGCGCGGGACCGCCCCGTTCGCGGGCCATGAGCGGGACGACGGCGGCGAGGTTGCCGCCCGCGCTGTCGCCGCCCACGGCCAGGCGCCGCGGGTCGATGCCAAGCTCGGCGCCGTGCTCGGCGATCCACCTCGTCGCCGCGTACGAGTCCTCGGCGGCCGCGGGGTACTTCGTCTCCGGCGCCAGCCGGTAGTCGACGCTGGCGACGACGCAGCCCGCGGCGTTGGCGGTGGCGCGGCAGATGCCGTCGTGGGTGTCGAGATCGCCGATGACCCAGCCGCCGCCGTGGAAGAAGACCAGCGCGGGGAAGGGGCCGCGACCGGTCGGATGGTAGAGGCGCACCGGGACGGAGGCGCCCGCGACGGGCACGACGCGCTGCTCGACCCGCGCGACGTCCTGCACGGGGCCGAGCGCGGCCGTCCGGATGCGCATGTTCTCGCGCGCCTGGGCCGGCGTCATCTTCTCCATGGGCGGCAGGTTGAGGGCGAGCGTCGCGTCGATGACCTGGCGGGCCTGGGGGTCGAGCGGCATGGTGTCCTCCGTTCAGCTCTCGTGTCGTAACCAGTCGAGGTAGGCGGCGAGTCCCGAGTCGAGATCGTGGCGCGGCGTCCAGCCGAGGTCCTGTCGCAGCCGGTCGATGCGGAGCGGACCGCGCGTCGTCCAGGGCGCGGGCGCGGCGGGATCGACGTCCACCTTGAGCCCCGGGACCAGGCGTCGCAGCGCGGCGATCGCCTGCTCGGCGGACGTGCCGAAGCCCCAGCCGACGTTGTAGGCGTCGTGGGCGAGCCGCGGCGATTTCAGGATGGCGGCGATCGCGCTGGCGACGTCGGCGGCGTGGATGGCGTCGCGGGGCGCCGTCGGGTCGCCGCCGATGCGGAGGGGCTCGCCGCGGAGCGCGGCCGTCGCCCACGCGTGGATCGGCGAGAGCAGCGGGCGCGCGCCGCGGTCACGCTCGAGCGGACCGAACGGCGAGGCGAGCCGGACGACGCCGAGGTCGAGGCCGTGGACGTCGGCGAAGCGTCGGGCGAGGCTCTCCGCCATCCACTTGGTCATCCCGTACACGCCCTGCGGCGCCTTCGGGTCGTCCTCGGTGATCGGCGCGCGGTCCGCGCGCGGTCCGTAGACGCTGCCGCTCGAGACGACCACCACGCGGCCGCGCGCGCGGGCGGCGAGGAGCGCGTCGAGCACGTGGAGCGTGCCGTCGACGTTGACGCGCACGGTCTCGACGAAGCGCGCCCGCTCCATCTCCGGCGGGATCGTCGTGATCGCAGCGCCGTGAACGGTGGCCTCGGGCTGGACCTCGGCGATCATCGCCCGCGCGGCGGCCGCATCGGCGACGTCGAGCCGGTGGAAGTCGGCGCGCCCGGCCAGCCGGGCCCAGAAGCGCGCGAGGGCGGCGTCGGGTGGGTTCAGGTCGGCGGCGATCACGGTGTCGCCGGCCTCGAGGAAGTGGCGGACGAGGTTCGCCATCACGAACCCCGTCGCGCCCGATACCAGAACTTTCATGCGGGCCGCCAGCATACCGCAGACGCCGTCGCTCGGCGAGCGATTCGGGTCAGGTCACGGCCGTGGCCGCGCGCCGGGTGTGGTAGCCTTTCGGACCGTGGAGCATGAGCATTGGTGCGTGTACTGCCGCGCCCGCTGGCGCTGCGAGGAGGAGTGCCCCCTCGACGGCCCGTCGGCGTGCGCCGAGTGTCGCGAGAGACTGCTGGACGCCGACGAGGAGCCTGCGCGGCTGATCGCGGTGCCCCTGGACGCGGCGATGCTCCAGCGGCTCATCCAGGCCGAGGTCACCCGCTTCCGCCGCGAGATCTTCCGGAAACGCGAGTAGAGCGCTTTCAGGTGTAGGTGCTTCGCATGACCCCGACCTCGCGGAGCTTCGGAGACGACGTCCGCGTCATCGCCACGGTGGGCGCGGCCCACACGATCAGCCACTTCTTCCAGCTCGCGCTGCCCCCGCTGTTCCCGCTCATCAAGGCGGAGCTCGACGTCTCGTACCTCGCCCTCGGCCTGGTGCTCACGGCCTCGTTCGTCGGCTCCGGGATCAGCCAGCCGATCTCGGGCTTTCTCGTGGACCGCTTCGGCGCCCTCCGGGTGCTCGTGACGGGCATGGTGCTCCTCGCCGGCGGCATCGGCCTCGTCGGGCTCGCCCCCACGCTCGCGGTCCTGGTGCCGCTCGCGTTCCTCGCCGGGCTCGGCAACGGCGCGTTCCACCCGGCGGACTACGCCCTCCTGAACGCGTCCGTGGACCCGAGCCGCGTGGGGCGGGGCTACAGCATGCACAGCATCGGCGGCAACCTCGGGTGGGTGCTCTCACCGATTGTGACCGTCGGGCTCAGCCAGGCCTTCGGCTGGCGCACCGCCCTCGTCGTCATCGGCGCGCTCGGGCTCGTCGCGGCCGCCGTGCTCGCGCGCCAGGGACGCGCCCTCGCCGACCATCGCGCGCTCGCGCGGCCGCACGCCGGCGGGCTGCTCGGTGACGTGCGCTCGCTGCTCACCGCGCCCATCCTCCTCGTGTTCTCGTACTTCGCGGTGCTCGCCATGGCGTGGGTGGGGCTGCAGAGCTTCCTGGTGCCGGTGCTGACGGCGATGTACGCGGTGCCGCTCGGCGTGGCCGGCGCGGCGCTCACGGGCTTCCTGATCGGCAACTCGTCCGGGATCCTCGCCGGCGGCGTGCTCGCCGATCGCACGGCCCGGCACGACCGGGTGGCGGGCGCCGGCGTCGTCGCCGCCGGCCTGCTCACGCTGGTCGTCGCGAGCGGCCGGGCGCCGATCGGCGGCGTCATCGCGCTGCTGGCCTGCGCGGGCTTCTGCATCGGGGTCACCACGCCCTCGCGCGACATGCTCGTGCGCCAGGCGACCCCGGCCGGCGCCTCCGGCAAGGTCTTTGGATTCGTGTACTCCGGGCTGGACCTCGGCTCGTGCCTGATGCCGCTGCTGTTCGGATGGCTCCTCGATCGCAACGAGCCGCGGGCGGTCCTCGGTCTCACCGCCGCACTCCTGGTGCTGATGGTCTTCACCGTGCTCCGGGTGCGCCGCCGGGCGCCCGCGGGGATGCACGCGGAGGCCGCGTGATCCACGATTTCGACCGCGTCATCGATCGGCGCGCGACCGAGAGCAACAAGTGGCACAAGTACCCGCCGGACGTCCTGCCCCTCTGGGTCGCCGACATGGACTTCGCCTCGCCCGAGCCGGTCGTCCGCGCGCTGCGCGAGCGCGTCGAGCACGGCGTGTTCGGCTACGGCTACGAGGAGCCGGAGTTCGCCGAGGTCTTCGTCCGTCGCCTGCGCCAGCGCTACGGCTGGCCGGTCGCGCCCGAGGCAATCGTGCTGCTGCCCGGCGTCATCTCCGGCCTCAACGTCGCCGGGCGCATCCTCGCCGCGCCCGGCGACGGCCTCGTGCTCCAGACGCCCGTGTACCCGCCGATCCTGCGCGTGGCCGGCAACCTCGGCGTGGCGCGGCAGGAGAACGAGCTCACGCGGCGGGACGACGGCCGCTACGAGATCGACTTCGACGGCTTCGCCCACACCGTCACCGACCGCTCGCGGTTCTTCCTGCTCTGCAATCCGCACAACCCCGTCGGCCGCGTGTTCCGGCGCGACGAGCTGGCCCGCCTGGCCGAGATCGCGCTGGGGCGGGGCCTGGCCATCGTCGCCGACGAGATCCACTGCGACGTCCTGTTCTCGGGCCAGCGGCACGTGCCCATCGCCTCGCTCGCGCCCGAGGTCGCCGAGCGCACGATCACGCTCATGGCCCCGAGCAAGACGTTCAACCTGGCGGGGCTCAAGTGCTCGGTGGCGGTGATCCCGAACCGCGCGCTCCGCGAGCGCTTCGTCGCCGGGCGCGCCGATCTCGTGCTCGCCGTCAACATCCTCGGGTACACGGCCGCGCTGGCGGCGTACCGCGACGGCGCGCCGTGGCTCGCGCAGCTCCTGCGCTACCTCGAGGCCAACCGCGACTTCCTCGCCGAGTACGTGAACAAGGAGCTGCCGGGGGTGACGATGGCGCCGCCCGAGGGCACGTACCTCGCGTGGCTCGACTGCCGGCAGGCCGGCCTCCCGGGCAACGACCCGTTCACCTTCTTCCTCGAGCGGGGCCGGGTGGCGTTGAACGACGGCCTCACCTTCGGCGACCCGGGCCGGGGCTTCGTGCGGCTGAACTTCGGCTGTCCGCGCTCGCTGCTCGCCACCGGCCTTGCCCGGATGCGGGACGCCCTGCGCGCGCTTCGCGCGCCGCCCTGAGCGCCCAGACACCCTCGTCCATCGGCGCCGGGCTGCCGATGACAGAGGTATGCCGGCGTCCGCGCTCGAGACCGAAGTCCAGGCCCCGCCGCCGATCCAGGGAGCGGAGGCCGCCCCTGCCCACGCCCCGGCCGATGCCCGGATCGAGGTGGTCGGCCGGCTCGGCGAGGTCCTCGTCACCGTCCAGCCACCGGCGGGCGGACGTGCCGCCACCTTCGCCGCCGCGCGCGCCTGCCTCGAGGCCTGGCCGCTGGCCACCCGCGACCTGGCGCGCCTGACCACCGCCCTGCGTCTCGCCGACGGCCGGCCGGTGGTCTGCGGCACGATCCACCCGGACCACGACCTCGACGACGACGATGCCTTCGCGGTCGTGCTCGACGAGCGCCGCGAAGCGGTGTTCGTGGTGCCCTGGGCCTCCCCGGAAGCGCCAGCCGTCGAGTCCGACGCCGTGCGCGGCGCGCTCCGCAACGCGGGCGTCACGCTCGGCGCCGACGAGGAGGCGCTCGCGCGCCTGGCCGCCGGGCCGTGGCGCGAGCCCGTGATCGTCGCCCGGCTCGGCCAGGTGATGGTGGAGGCCGCGAGCGCCGAGGCGGCGCGCACACAGGCCGCAGCGCTCCTGCACGTGCCGGAAGACGAGATCGAGGTCACGGTCCAGAAGGAAGAGCGTGGCCGGTTCGGGCTCGGGAAGCCCCGCATGCAGGTGCTCGCGCGTCACGCGCCCGCCGAGCACGCCGTGCCGGGGCGCTTCGACCTGCAGTGGATCCGCGGCCAGCTGGCCGTCGCCGTCCACCCGCCCAGCGGGAGCGGCCGCGCCGTGGAGGCGGCCGACGTGCGCGACGAGCTGGCCGAGTTCCCGCCCCTCAAGCTGAAGGAGGACGCGCTCGCGAAGGCCGTCGACGAAGCGCTCGGCGTCTTCGTGCCCATCTGCGAGTTCGCCCCGACGTGGGTCCCACAGCCCGACGGGCCCGCCGCCGTCTGGCTCACCGACGATCACCTCGCGGCCTTCGTCCTGCCGTGGCTCGACAGCCAGGGGGCGCCGCTGGCGGCGGAGACGGCGCGCGACGTCCTCGCCACCGCCGGGGTTGCGTACGGGATCGACGACGCCGCGCTGGGGGCCGTGGCCACGGCCCCGTTCGTGCGGCCGGTCCTCGTCGCGCGCGGCACGCCGCCCCAGGACGGCCGCGACGCCGGCGTCGAGTGGCTGCTCGCCCCGGGGCCGGCCGGTGGGCCCCGCCGCCCCCGGGTGGCCGAGGACGGCAGCGTCGACTATCGCGACCTCGAGGAGGACGCGGCCATCCCGCCGGACACCGCGATCGCCCGCAAGGTGCCCGTCGCCCCCCCCGGCAGCCCCGGGCGCACCGTGCGTGACCAGGAGATCGTGCCGCGCACGGGCAAGGACCTCTCGCTCGCCCGCTACGCCGGCAGCAACGTGAAGCTCACCGCCGACGAGAGCGCGCTCGTCTCCACGGCGACGGGCATGGTCGTCCGCGCCGGCGACAAGATCTCGGTGACGTCGGTCCGGACGATCGAGGGCGACGTCGACTTCAAGGTCGGCAACGTCCGCTTCGACGGCAGCGTGACCATCAAGGGCAGCATCAAGCCGGGCTTTCGCGTGCAGGCCACCGGCGCGATCGACATCGCGGGAGAGATCGACTCCGCGCACGTCGAGGGCGGCGGCGACGTCAAGATCGCGCGCGGCGTGGTCGGGGAGGGCAGCACCGTGAAGGCCGCCGGCGCCCTGCGCGTCGCCTACCTGCACGAGGCGCACGCGGAGGTGGGCGGCCCCATGACCGTGATCAGCGAGATCTGGCGCTCGACGGTGACGTGCCAGGACGTCGTGCAGGTCAACGGCCGCATCGTCGGCGGCGAGGTGCGCGCGGCGAAGGCCGTGATCGCCCAGACCCTCGGCTCCACCACCGCCACGCCCACGCTCGTGCAGGCCGGCGGCGACGCGCCGCCCGCCCACGACGAGACGTCGGCGCCCGGGTACAAGCCGCCCGCGGTGATCGCGAAGAAGGCGGCGCACGCCAACGTCACCGTCCGGGTGCACGGTGTGCACCTCACCCTGGAGAGCGACGTCGCCGCGACGACGTTCCGCGAGCGCGAGGGCCAGATCGAGCCGCTGAAGGGCGCCGCCGCGAAGTGGTGAGGTAGAAGCGGCGCCCGCCCCCCCCCGGTCGCAGCCCGTTCTGGTAGGCTTGCGCGGCGGGAGGAGGCTCCGATGGGCTGGCGGGAGCGGGCGGGAACGACGTTCACGTGCGAGAAACGGCCCGCGACGGCGGCCCGCGGGATGGTGGTCACCAACCACCCCCTCGGCTCGGCGGCCGGCGCCGAGATGCTCGCCGCCGGGGGCAACGCCGTGGACGCAGCGATCGCCGCGCTGTTCGCGCTCACCGTGGTCGAGCCGATGATGGTCGGCATCTGCGGGGCGGGCATGGCGCACCTGAGACTCGCGAGCGGCGCCCACCTCGTGCTCGACGGCTACACCGTGGCGCCGGCCGCCGCCCGCGCCGACATGTTCCGGCCGCTCTCCGACACGTGGCCCGACTACATGAAGGTCGCCGGCGACGACAACGCGCTCGGACCGCGGGCTGTCGGCGTCCCCGGCACGCTCAAGGCGTGGTGCCAGCTCCTCGAGCGGTTCGGCACCCTCGACCTCGAGAGCGTGCTGCAGCCGGCCATCCGCCACGCCGCGCGCGGCTTCCACGCGACCGGCTACCTGGCGGAGGTCACCACCGAGGCGGCGCCGCTGATCGCGCAGTTCCCGGAGACGGCGCGGACGTTCCTGCCCGGCGGCGCGCCCATGAAGCGCGGGGCCCGCATCGTGATGCCCGAGTACGCCGAGACCCTGCGCGCCATCGCCCGGCACGGCCCCGATCTCCTCTACGGCGGCGCCCTCGGCGTCGCCATCGCGGACCACCTGACGCGGCACGGCGGGCTGATCACCGTCGACGATCTGAAGCAGTACCGCACGGTGGAGCGCGCGCCCGTGCGCGGCGAGTACCGCGGCTGGCAGATCGCCGGCGCGCCGCCGCCGACGGCGGGCGGCATCCACCTGATCGAGATGCTCAACGTCCTCGAGGGTTACGACGTCGCCGCGCTCGGCTACGGCACGGCGGACAGCCTCCACCTGCTCGCCGAGGTCATGGACCTCGCCTTCGCCGACCGCAACGCCGCCACCGGCGATCCCGACTTCGCCGACATCCCCGTCGCGCGCCTGACCTCCAAGGCGTACGCGAGCGCGCGGCGCGCGGCGATCGACATGGCGCGCGCGCAACCGCACGCCGCCGGCGTGGCCGCCGTGGGCTCGCCGCACACCACGCACCTCACGGTGGCGGACGGCGACGGCAACGTGGTGGCCATGACCCAGACCATCAACGACCTCTTCGGCGCCAAGGTCACCGTGCCCGGGACCGGGATCCTCCTCAACAACACGATGAACCTGTTCGATCCGCACCCGGGCCACGCCGGCTCCGTCGCGCCCGGCAAGCGCGTGACCAGCAGCATGGCGCCGACCATCGTCTTCCGCGACGGCCGCCCCGTGCTCGCCCTCGGGCTGCCCGGCGGGGTGCGGATCTTCACCTCGGTGTGCCAGGCGCTGGTCAACGTGATCGACCACGGCATGACGCTGCAGGAGGCCGTGGAGGCGCCGCGGGTATGGACGCAGGGGCAGGAGGTCGAGATCGAGCGGGGCGTGCCCGAGGGCGTGCGGGCGGCGGTGGCGGCGCGGGGCCACCAGGTGGTCCCGGTGTCGGCGGTCGCCGGCGGGATGAACGCGATCGCGATCGACGAGGACGGCGCGCTCACCGGCGCGGCCTGCTGGCGGGCCGACGGGACCGCGATCGGCGTGGGCGGCGGTTACGCGCGGGAGGGCATCCGCTTCCAGCCCGACGCCGGCGCGCGAGGGGCGTGATGAAGATCGGCGTGAACCTCCTGAACTTCGGCCCCGGCGCGGATCCCGACGGGATCGCGCGCTGGACGTGGATGGCCGAGATGCTGGGCTACCACTTCGCGATGATCTCCGACCACGTGGCGGTCACCGACGACGTGGCCGCGCGCTACCCCGCGCCGTTCTACGAGCCCTTCACCTCGCTCGGCTGGCTGGCCGCCCACACCACGAAGATCACGCTGGGGACCACCGTCGTGATCGTGCCGTACCGCCATCCGCTCGAGACGGCCCGGATGATCGCCAACCTCGATCACCTGTCGGGCGGCCGGCTGATCTTCGGCGTGGGCGTCGGCTGGGCGCAGCAGGAGTTCGAGGCGCTCGGGGTGCCGTTCGAGCGGCGCGGCGCGCTCGCCGACGACTACCTGGCGGCGATGAAGGCCGTGTGGACCCAGGACGTCGCCTCCTACGAGGGCCGCTTCGTATCCTTCAAGGGCGTCCACTCCGCGCCCCGTCCGATGCAGTCGCCCCACCCGCCGATCTGGGTCGGCGGCGCGAGCGACGCCGCCCTGCGGCGCGCCGTCCGCCTCGGCGACGGCTGGCACCCGATCCGGATCACCCTGGGGTGGCTCCGCGACAAGGGGCTGCCGCGCCTGCGCGAGATCGCCGCGGCCGAGCGCCGTCCGGTGCCGGCCCTCTGCCCCCGGATCAAGCTGCGCGTGACCGACACGCCGCTGCTGGAGGCCACGCGCCTCGCCGGCCAGGGCACCCTGGAGCAGATCTACACCGACCTCGCCGCGCTCCAGTCGCTCGGCGCCACCCACGTGCTCCTCGACACCTACGACGACGATCCCGAGAGCACCCGCCATCACGAGGCGGGATTCAGCATGCTCACCCTGCTCGCCGAGCGCGTGCTGGACCTCAAGCGGGAGGGGCTTCGCTGACATGGCGACCGGGCCAGCGACCAGGGTGAATCTGGACGAGAAGTTCGCGCTGTTCAGCGAGCAGTGGCGGCCGAAGATCGTCGCCGCGCTCAACGGCCAGGAGATCAAGGTCGTCAAGGTCCAGGGCGAGTTCCCCTGGCACCACCACGACGACGCCGAGGAGTTCTTCCTCGTCTGGCGGGGACGCTTCCGCGTGGAGTTTCGCGATCACGTCGTCGACATGGGGCCGGGGGAGTGCGTGGTCGTGCCCCGCGGGGTGGAGCACCGCACGTGCGCGGATGCGGAAGCGGAAATCCTGCTGTTCGAGCCGGCCGGCGTCGTCAACACCGGCAACGTGAGCGATGCGACCTACACCGCGCCGACCGGGGTCTCGATCTGAGCGTGCCCGCGGGGAGGCGCCGCGCTATGACGCGGCGAGCTTCGGCATGACCTCGCTGGCGAACAGCGCCATCGAGCGGGCGGCGTGCTCGTGGGCGAGGTCGCCGAAGGCGAAGCGACCGACGAAGTAGTTGCAACCGGTCTCGGCGAGGTGGCGCTCCACTTCCGCGCGCACCGTCGCCGGCGCCCCGACGATGGCCGTGTCGCCCGCGAGGGCGCGCTCGAGCGAGGGCGCGAAGCGATGGGGGACCGCCCCGAAAGCGCGCCAGAGGCTGGTGACGCTCTCGTACCAGGCCTGATACGCGGGACGCGCGATCGCCAGCGCCTCGGCGTCGCTCTCGCCCACGAAGACGAAGCGCGAGCAGCCGACGAGCGGTGAGCCGCCCGCCGCGCCATCGCACGCCTCGAAGTAGCTCTCGGCGAGAGCCTTCACGCTCGCGATCGGCGCCGACATCACGACGTTGACGCCCTGCTTCGCCGTCTCCGCCGCGCTGTCGCGGCTGGCGATGCCCTGCCAGAGCGGTGGGTGCGGCTTCTGCACGCACGCGAGCTCGAGGGGCACGCCGTCGTAACGATAGTGCCGCCCGCGGTGGCGCAGGCGCCCGCCCTGGAGCCCCGCCCGGATCACCTCGAGCGCCTCCTCGAACATCTCGCGCGACTCGTGAAAGGCGACGCCGCAGTACGCCAGCTCGTAGGGCGAGGCGCCGCGCCCGACCCCGAGCTCGAAGCGCCCGCCGCTCATCTGGTCGAGCATGCAGATCTCCTCGATCAGGCGGAGCGGGTTGTAGAGCGGCAGGACGTAGACGAGCGGCCCGAAGCGCAGCCGCCGCGTCCGCTGGGCGACCGCGCCCAGATAGACGCCGGGCGAGGGCGCCATGCCCAGGCGCGTGGCGTGGTGTTCGGCGACGTGATACGTCCGGAAGCCCGCGGCGTCGGCCTGCTCGGCCAGGCGCAGCCGGTTCTCGTAGAGGGTGCCGAGCGGCGCGTCCGTGCGCTCCAGCGAGTCGAAGATCCCGAACGCGACTCCTGTCACACGTCCCCAGTCTAGAAGATCGCCAGCGGGTGGGCCGGGGCGCCGGTGCTGCCGACCAGGCGGATCGGGGTCGCCGTGAACATGAACTCGTAGCGGCCCTCCTCGGCGCACGCGCGAGCCAGCCGCTCGGGGTTCGTGTTGTCGACGAGCGCGAGGCCGAGGAACGGGATCGCGAGGTGCACGCCCATGCCGAAGCCGGCGTAGCCGATCGGACGCTCGTCCATCATGTCCCACGAGATCGCCGCGATGTCCTTCTCGCGGAACCACTCCAGGCACGACAGGTGCAGCCCGGGATGCGGTGACACGCGCGGCACCCAGTCCGGATGGGCGCGACGGAACGCCTCGTCGCCGCTGCGGACCACCACGACGTCGCCCGGCTCCACCTTGACGCCCGCCCGCGCGGCCGCCGCGTCGAGCTCCTTCGGGGTGACGGGCTTGCCGACGGTGACGAAGCCCTCCGGCCGCGCCGCGGCGACGTCGAGGAGGACGCCGCGCGTGGTGATGCCGTCGAAGAGCGGGTCAATGGGGCACCACGTCGCGCCGGCGGCGGTCAGGCTCTCCGCGAACGGGCGGCCGTTGTAGAGCGATCCGTCCCACGCCACGTGACAGAGCGCGTCGATGTGCGTGATCGAGAAGCCGTGGTACACGAGGTCGAAGCGGTCGAGCACGACGTCGTTGCGCTCACGCTTCGAGGGGAAGGTCACGTGATACATCAGCGCGGGCTGCGGGCCGATGTCGCGGGCGAGCGAGACGGTGCGGCCGGTGCGCACGAGGGCTTGCGCCCGGGCGCGCCTGGCCGCGGTGATCAGGTTGACGGTGCCCACCTGGTCACCGTCGCCCCACCGGCCCCAGTTGTTCAGCTCCTTGAAGTAACCCTCGACGCGTCCCTGCGCGGGGGGAGTCCAGTCCGCCATCGCTTCGCCTCCTGCCGCCGGTCGCCGGCGCCGATCTTCCGCTGTCGGGTCGACCGCGTGCGGCCGAAGGTAGACGCGCCGCCGGCTGCCGTCAAGCGGCCCCGCGCTGGACGATCGCGGCGCCGAGCGCCGGATGCGCTCCCGCGGGCAGGTCGAGCGCGCGCTCGCTCGCCACCTCGATCGCGAGCGGGCCTTCCTGGGCGCGCGGATCGATCTCGACCGCGATACGCATCGCGGAGTCCGGCCAGGCGTACAGCAGCGTCCCGTCCGCGTCCCCGGCTTCGCTGCCGCCGATGACGGCGTGCCACTGGGTGCGCGCGCGCTCGGCCGAGCGGGCGCGCAGGCGGAGGCCGAGCACGCGCACGGCCGGCGGGAGCACCGCGGGCGGCGGCGGCGGCGTCCAGCCGCCCATGCCGCTGTCGGCGTCAGGATCGCTCGAGGCGGTGAGCTGGACCACGATCCCCAGCGCCTGCTTCGGGTGGAGGAACGCTTCCTGCCAGCGGGGATCGCTGTCGGAGCGGCCGACGATCGCGTAGCCGTGCGCCTCGGCCCGGCGGCAGGCCTCGTGGAGATCGGGGACGTGGAACGTGACGTGATGGATGCCGCGGCCGCGCGCGGCCAGGAAGCGGTGGAGAAAGCCGTCCTCGCCCATCGGCTCGAGGATCTCGATGCGCCCGCCGTCGCGGTAGCGCCACTGGCCCCAGCGGTAGGGCCCCGAGGGCCCGCCGTGGTCGGGGACGCCGCCGAGGACGCCGGCCAGCAGGGGCGCGGCCTCGGTGATCCGGGGCAGGGCGATCGCGATGTGGTGGAAGCGGATCACGGGGACGATCGATGCGGCCCCCGGCCTCAGTCGCGGAGGGCGACGACGCGGGACTTCACGTGCTCGCGCACCCAGTCCCAGGCCGTCCGGCGCAGCAAGCCGTCGAAGTGGCGCGCGACCTCGATCACGAGCAGGGGCAGGATGCGGCCATGGGCGATGACCAGGCGCGCGCGGGTCTCCGCGGCCGTCTCCTCGGTGGCGATCATCCAGGTGTGGCCGTGCACGTGCAGCCAGCCCGGCGACCTCTTGATCTCGGCCGTGAGCTTGCCGTAGTCCGGCCGGGTCGCCTTGCTCTCGTAGCTGATGAGGAGCACCCGCATCGTCTCGGGTATTCTATCTCCATGACCACGCCACGGACGATCGGAGAGATCACCGGCCCCGAGGTCTGGCGCGCCGAGGACCTCGCGCGCACCACCGACTGGATCCACCGGCTCTCCGACGTGGAGATCGCGGATCTCGACACCGCGCTCCGGGCGGTCCAGCGGCGCAACCTCCCGTGGCGCGAGATCAGGCGCGCGGACTTCCCGCTGACGGTGTTCGGGACCACGCTGGCGCGGGTGAGCAACCAGCTCGAGCACGGCCGGGGCCTGGCCCTGCTGCGCGGCCTGCCCGTGGCGCGCCATGGCGACGACGATCTCCGGCGCCTCTACTGGGGCATCGGCGTGCACCTGGGCACGCCGCGCTTCCAGAACGCGCGCGGCGAGCTGATCGGCGAGGTGCGCGACGAGGTGCGGCTGTACGGCGCGGTGCAGGAGGAGACATCGGCCGCGGGCGGCGAGGCGGCGGCCAGCCGGAGCTCGCGGGCCAAGGCGCGCTCCAGCGGACCGCTGCGCTTCCACACCGATCGCTGCGACGTCGTCGCGCTCCTGTGCGTGCGCCAGGCCCGCCGGGGCGGGCTCAGCCGTGTCGTCAGCACCGTCACCGTCTCGAACACCATCCGCGCGCGGCGGCCCGACCTGCACGCGCTCCTCTGCCAGGACTACCACCGCAGCCGGCAGGGCGAGGAGACGGGCGGGGAGGGATCGGTGTACGCGCTGCCGATCTTCGGCGCGCGGAGCGGGAAGTTCACCAGCCAGTACTCGCGCACGTTCGTGGAGGCCGCCCAGCTCCTCCCGCGCGTGCCGCGGATCAGCCGGGCCCAGGACGAGGCGCTCGACATGGTCGCGGAGGTGTGCGAGGAGCTCTGCTACACCATGGAGCTGCAGCCCGGTGACGTGCAGCTCCTGAACAACCACGTCGTCTACCACGGCCGCACGGCCTACGAGGACGGCGACGGCGCCGACGCCGACCGGCTCCTGCTGCGGCTCTGGCTCGCCACCCCGAACAGCCGCGCGCTGCCCGAGGGGTTCGAGGCGCTGTGGGGCTCGATCGAGCCCGGCGCGCTGCGCGGGGGGATCGAGCAGGCGCGTCCCTGAGTTCGCGAGCCTGCAGTCGGTGCGCTACCGCTTCGGACGCGCTCGGCGCCGCGGCGACCCGACAGGAGGGATCAGTCCTCGGCCACGGAGGTAGGCAGTCTTGTAGATGACGTACTGCTTCGACACACCGAGGCGCCGGGCGACATCGACCGGGCGGCCGCCGTGGCGCCAGGCCTTCAGGAAGTCCTCATCGCTCATGAGCCGGCGCTTGATCGGGCGGGGACGGCCCGGCGTCGGGATCTTCACGCCCTGGTTTCGGAGCTGCCACAGGATCTTTCTCACCGCCTGGGGCTTGGCGCCGATTCGCCTGGCGATCTCGAGGGGCCAGAGCCCCTGGCGCCGGAGAGCCAGGATCTGTGTGCGGTCGATGACGCGCCGGCGGCGGGGAGGAGGGAGGACGCCGAGCTGCTGCAAGCGCGTGCGCGCCTGATCACGGGAGAGGTTGGTCGTGCGGACGATGCGCGCGAGGTCGTAGCCCTTGGCCACGAGCTTGCGGAGCGCCGGTTCGCTGACCTTCATATACCGGCGCGGCTGCCAGCCGCTGGCGTAGAGACGCTTCTTCGCCTCGCTGGCCCTGAGGCGCGCCTCCGGCCGCCAGGCCCGGCTCTTCACGCTGCGGGCCGCGCGGGCCTTCACCATCAACGCCCTGCCCTCCCGGCCTCGAGCGCCGATTTTTCGCTTCAACGCCACCTGGCGCAGCTTCTCGGCTGTCGAGGCCGCGATGAACGTGGTCTGCCGATTGAACCCCCATCGCTCGCGGTAGTCGTCCACGGTCACGCCGTGGCGGAACCGCAGATGCGTCCCCAGGGCCTTGCGGACACGACCACACTCCAGACAGACGATGCCGTCCGGGCGGAGGCTCGCGAGGAAATTGGCCCGGTAGTAGGCAAGCCTGTATCCGCCGGGTCCGGGCGGGCGATTACGAGCACTGGCGCGCGGCATCGTGTCTTCCCCCTGTGTCAGGCTGACGGCGCCGGGCGGGGCCCGAGACTCCGCATCGCGTCGAGCACTCGCTCGCGTTTGCGCGTGGGGTCGGGCTCGGCCGTCGATAGGTTCAGGAACGCGGTCTCGATGCCGGCGTCCAGGTAGCGCTGCACGCGCTCGCGAATCTCGTCGAGCGATCCGCGCAGCAGCAGATCGCTGACCACCCGCTCCGGCACCGCGGCCACCGCCGTCCGGCGGTCGCCGCGCTGCCAGGCCTCCCACATCGGCCCGAGCTCCGCGCTGCCCAGCCACTCGTGGAAGGCGCGGTAGACGGGCACGTTGAGGTACGCGGTGACGTAGCGGCGCACGAGCGTATCGGACTCGGGTGACGGCGGATCGAGGTGGATCAGCAGGCGCGCGGTGATCTCCACACGCGCCGGGTCGCGCCCGGCCCTGGCCGCCGCCTCGCGCACGATCGCGATGGACCGCGGTACGTCGGCCGCGGCCAGCCAGTTGAGGATGACGCCGTCGGCCACCTCCCCGGCGACGCGGAGCATCCCGGGTCGCAGCGCGGCGACGTGGATCGGCACCGGTGACGCGGGCGGCCGGGTGAGGCGGAAGCCGTCGACGGCGAAGGTCTCGCCGCGGAACACCACGCGCTCGCCGGTGAGCGCCTGGCGGAGGAACTGCACCATCTCGCGCACGCGCGTGGCCGGGCGCGCGAAGCGCCCGCCGTTCCACGCCTCGACGATGGGCTGCGAGCCCGCGCCGAGCCCGAGCACGAAGCGGCCCGGCGCGATCTCGGCGAGGGCGGCGGCCTGCATGGCCAGGGTCGCGGGACCGCGGGTGTAGACGTTCGCGATTGCCGTGCCCAGGCGCAGCCCCGTCGCCGCGCCGATGACGGCCAGCGGCGAGAAGCAATCGAGCCCGTCCGCCTCCAGCGACCACGCGTCGGTGTAGCCGAGGCGCTCGGCCTCGCGGGCGATCTCCGCGTGCTCGGGCAGGCTGAAGCCCTCGAGGGGCACGGACAGCGACAGGCGCCCGGGGGTCACCGCCCTATCGTCGGTTGACTCAGGGCGCGGTGCAAGTTAGCTTCCGCATCGAGCGCCGCCTTCGACGGCGCGATCTTCCGGGGGAGGCTCGGAGAGGCCCGCAAGGCCGCTCCGATGAGACAGCCCATGACCACCAGGATCGGGATCATCGGCTCCGGCGCCATCGGCAGCGTGGTGGGCGGCATGCTGACGCGCGCCGGCCACGACGTCACCCTCATCGACCAGTGGCCCGACCACGTCGAGGCGATGAAGAAGGTGGGGCTCCGCCTGAGCGGCAGCTGCGGCGAGCACCTCGTGCCCGTGAAGGCCATCCACCTGCACGAGGCGCAGGGGATCCGGGAGCCGTTCGACGCCGTGTTCATCGCGGTGAAGTCCTACGACACGGAGTGGGCGACCCACCTCGGCATCACGTACCTCAAGCCCGACGGCGAGGTCGTGGACTTCCAGAACGGCGTCAACGACGAGCGGGTGGCGGCCGTGGCGGGGCGGGAGCGCACGCTGGGCTGCGTGATCACGATCAGCGCCGGCATGTACGAGCCGGGCCACGCCATCCGCACCGACACCAACACCGCCGCCGTCGGGTTCAAGATCGGCGAGCACGACGGCAAGGAGACCGAGCGCGCGAAGAAGATCGCCGCCATCGTGAACGACGTCGCACCGACCAAGGTGACGCCCAACCTCTGGGGCGAGCGGTGGTCGAAGCTCGCCGTCAACTGCATGGCCAACCCGGTCTCGGGGCTCAGCGGGCTCGACTCCGGCCAGGCGCGGATGCAGGACGGCCCGCAGCGCATCGCCATCCAGCTCGCGGCCGAGGCGGTCCGGGTCGGGCGCGCGCGCGGCTACGAGGTGGAGCCACTCTTCGGCATCGCGGCCCAGCGCTTCGTCGACGCCGCGGCGGGCCACGGGCTGAAGGAGGTCCAGGACGAGATGCGCGAGCACGCCAGGACCCGCACGGGCGGGCGGCCCTCGATGCTCCAGGACGTGATGAAGCGCCGGCGCACCGAGATCGAGTACCTCAACGGCTACGTGTCCGCCGAGGGGCGGAAGGTCGGCGTGAAGACGCCGTTCAACGACAGGATCGTGGAGCTGGTGCGCGGCCACGGCGTGGGCACGCTCGAGCCCCATCCCCGGAACCTGGAGCCGCTGCTCCAGATGCTGCCGCGCTGACGGGAACCCGAGGGGCTGACCGGAACTCGAAGGGCTGACCCGAAATCGAGGGGCGCCCCGGGTGTCCCGGGGCGCCCCGAGCGTGGGGGGTCTGGGGGGCGCCCGGAGCCCCCCGGCAAGAAGGAGAACCGCGATGCTGGGCGACGTGATCGAGCTGTCCGTGGTGGTGCGCGACCTCGAGGCCGCGATCGCGAAGTGGACGACGCTGTTCGGGCTGAAAGTCCACTCCCGGAGTGAGTCCAAGGAGTTCGGGTTCAAGAACGCCATCCTGCCGACGGGCATCGGCCACATCGAGCTGATGGAGCCGACCGATCCCACCAAGGCGGTGGGCAAGTTCCTCGCGAAGCACGGCGAGGGCGTCTACCTCGTGGGCTTCGAGTCCAAGGACGTCGCCGGCGACGTGGCCGCGCTCAAGGGCCAGGGCGTCCGCGTGAACCCCGCGGCCAACCGGAACGACCTGGCCTGGGTGCACCCGGCCGAGACCAACAACGTCTTCGTCGAGCTCCGCCACCGTGAAAAGTACGACTAGCGTGAGTTCTCGGCGCCGTTCGAGCGCCGGCTTTGCCGGCGCAATCTGCCGTGCTGGCGGAGGCTCGGAGGGGGCCGTCGAGGCCCCCTCCGGGGGCTGATGGCGACGTTCAGGTTCGCGCTCAACGAGCTGCCGCCCGAGGCGGAGGGGTTGCGCGCCGAGGTGCGCGAGTTCCTGCGCCGGGAGGTGTCGGGGCACGGGGCGAAGGGCCGGTCGGACTCCTGGAGCCGCTGGGACCCGGAGTTCAGCCGCAAGATGGGCGCGCGGGGCTGGATCGGCATGACGTGGCCGAAGCAGTACGGCGGGCACGAGAAGAGCGCCCTCGAGCGCTACGTGGTCCTGGAGGAGATGCTCTCCGCCGGCGCGCCGGTGTCCTTCCACTGGATCGCCGACCGGCAGAGCGGCCCGCTGCTCCTCCGCTTCGGCACCGAGGTCCAGCGCCAGCGCTTCCTGCCCGCCATCGCGCGCGGGGAGCTGGCCTTCGCCATCGGCATGAGCGAGCCGGACTCGGGCTCCGACCTCGCCTCCATCCGCACGCGCGCCGAGAAGGTGGACGGCGGCTATCGCGTCAACGGCACCAAGGTGTGGACGAGCAACGCCCACCGCTCGCAGTTCCTGATCGCGCTCTTCCGCACCAGGGTCGTGCCCGACAAGAAACACGAGGGGCTCTCGCAGTTCCTCGTCGACACCAAGACGCCGGGCATCACCATCAACCCCATCATCGACCTCACCGGCGAGCACCACTTCAACGAGGTCGTTTTCCAGGACGCGTTCGTGCCCGAGGACATGCGGGTGGGCGAGGAGGGCAACGGCTGGCGCCAGGTCTCCACCGAGCTGGCCTACGAGCGCAGCGGCCCCGAGCGCTACCTGTCGAGCTTCGCGCTGCTGCGCGCGGCGATCGCCGACGCCTCCAAGGAGCCGGGCGAGCGGGCGGCCGTCACCATCGGCCACCTCGTGGCCGAGATGGCGACGCTGCGCCAGATGTCGCTCTCCGTGGCCGGCATGCTGCAGGCGGGCGAGAACCCGAACCTCGAGGCGGCGGTGGTCAAGGACGTCGGCACGACGTTCGAGCAGGAGGTGCCGGAGGCGCTCCACGCGCTGCTCGGCCTCGAGCCCCGCATCGACACGGGCAGCGATCTCGGGCAGGCGCTCGGCTTCGTGATGCAGAAGGCCCCATCGTTCTCGCTCCGTGGCGGCACCCGCGAGATCCTGCGCGGGATCATCGCCCGCGGGCTGGGCCTCAGATGAGCGCACGGTCGAGGGGCGCCGCGGCTGCGCCGCGGAGTCCAGGGCGTTGGGGGGCCTGGGGGGCGCCCGGAGCCCCCCATGTTCAGGCATGAGTACGCTGCTCGGTGATGTCGTCACCCGCCTCTTCACCGACCGCGTGAGCAAGGAGCTCATCGAGTCGGCGGAGAAGGGCGCCTGGCCCGCGGCCCTCTGGCGGGAGATCGAGGAGGGCGGGCTGACAATGCCGCTGGTGCCGGAGGCGCGCGGGGGCGCGGGCGGCACCTGGCTCGACGCCTACGCTGTCATCCACGCCGCCGGGCGCCATGCCGTGCCGCTACCCGTCGCCGAGACGATCCTGGCGGGCTGGCTGCTGTCGCGCGCGGGGCTCGACGTGCCGGAAGGTCCGCTGACCATCGCGCCCGTGCACCTCGACGAGCGGGTGCGTCTGACGCCCGTGGGCTCGCGCTGGCGGCTCGACGGCACGGCCACGCGCGTGCCGTGGGGCCGCGACGCCGGGCACGTCGTCGTCGTGGCGCCCTCGGACGCGGGCACCGTCATCGGGCTCGTCGCCGGCAACGGCGCGACGGTCATCACCGACCGCAACCTCGCGCTCGAGCCGCGCGACACGCTGACGTGGAGTGACGCCGAGGCCGTCGCCGCGGCGACCGACCTGCCCGCCGACGTGGCCTGGCGCTACGGCGCGCTGGTGCGCGCCGCGCAGATGGCCGGCGGACTGGAATCGCTGCTCGCGCAGTCCGTGCGCTATGCGACCGAGCGCAAGCAGTTCGGCAAGGCCATCGGCTCCTTCCAGGTGATCCAGCAGAACCTCGCCCTCCTCGCGGGCCACACCGCCGCCGCCGGCATGGCCGCGGCCCACGCCTTCCGCTGCGCGGAGCGCGGCGACGCCTGGTTCGACATCGCCGTGGCCAAGACGCGCGTGGGCGAGGCCGCGGGCCTGGGTGCCGGAATTGCGCACCAGACCCACGGCGCCATCGGGTTCACCTACGAGCACTCGCTGCACTTCACGACGCGGCGGCTCTGGTCGTGGCGCGCGGAGTTCGGCGGCGAGGGCTGGTGGGCCGCCGAGCTGGGCCGGAGCGTCGCGCGCGACGGCGCGGAGGCCCTCTGGCCGAAGCTCACCGCGCGCTGAGCCGGGGAGCCCTCGGCGTCCCGCGTTTCCGCCCCGCGGCCGACAACCGGTTGACCGGCCCCCCCGCCTACGGTATGGTGAGTCTCAGTCACCGCGGGGTGGAGCAGCCCGGTAGCTCGTTGGGCTCATAACCCAAAGGTCGCTGGTTCAAATCCAGCCCCCGCAACCATGAGTGCAGGGACAAGGGGTTAGCGGTCAGCGCCGCTAGCCCCTTCTTCATGTGTGTGACCAAATTGTGACCGCTGCGCCGCGTCAGCGGCCGCGGGCGTGACACCGTCCTGCCCCGTAGCGCCGAACACCAGCCGATCGAGCTTCCGCGCCTCCGCCTCAGGGCGCTGGCACTGCGCGCAAGGACTCAGGGGATTCATCGTCGCAGACACCTCGGACGCGGAGGCCATTGCCAAGTGGCTTCAAGAATGGACGGACCTCCTATCATTCGAGGTGACGCCCGTCGTGAGCGATGAACAGCTCGGCCGAGTAATTGGCTGACGGCAACTTCTCGTGAAGGCGGCTGGCGAGCGATCAGGGGATCGGCGGTGGCCGGAATCCGCTGTGCCTGCGGGTGCAACGTGGCTGCACCGTGCAGAGCTGGAGGCGTGACGACCTGGAGCGGGGCGCAGGCGCGAGGGCACGAAGGGAGTTCATGTTGACCATCCCCGGCGGTCTCTCGGATCCGCTGCCGGGACACAAGCCCACGATCGACTCGTGGACGAACGACGTCCGCGCCGTGATGGACGCCGTCGGGGTCACCCGCGCGACGATCCATGGCTACGACTCGGCGGGGGCCAGCGCCATGCTCTTCGCGGCCACCTATCCCGAGCGCGTCTCGTCCCTCATCTTGATCAATACCTTCGCGCGGGCGCTGTGGGCCGAGGACTATCCGCGGGGCATACGGGCGGAGATGCGCGACCGGTTCATCGACGACTATCAGGCAAAGTGGGGCAGCGGGGCGCTGCTCCGTCGCTACATGCCGACCGCGGATCTTTCGGCGGAGGACATCGAGCGCTGGGGCTGGTTCGAGCGGCAGCTCGCCAGCCCCGGCGTGGTCCGCACCTACATGAACCGCGTCCTCGACACCGATGTGCGGGAGGCGCTGCCGCTGATCCAGGCCCCAACGCTCGTCGTTCACCGGACCGACAACAAGGCGGTTCCGGTCGACGATGGTCGCGATCTCAGCGCGAGGATCCCTGGCGCGAAGTACGTCGAGCTTCCGGGTGACGAACACATGCTCTATGGGCGAAACGGCGAAGCCATCCTGGGGGAGATCCGGGAGTTCGTGACGGGGGGGCGCGAAGCGCCCCCCGTCACCGACCGGGTGCTGGCGACGATCCTGTTCACCGACATCGTCGGCTCGACGCAGCGGGCGGCGGAGCTGGGTGACCAACGCTGGCGCGAGCTGTTGGATGAGCACGACGCGGTCGTGCGCGCCGAGGTGGTCCGGTTTCGGGGCAAGCTCATCAAGACGACCGGCGACGGGGCGCGGGCCACGTTCGACGGTCCGACGCGAGCGATCGAGGCCGCCCGCACGATCGCTCGCGCGGCCAGAGGCCTCGACCTCCAGATCCGCGCCGGTCTGCACACCGGGGAGTGCGAGCTAGGCGGGGAGGACGTGGGCGGAATCGCGGTGCACATTGCCGCCCGCATCGCTGCGCTCGCGGACGCCGGGGAGGTGGTCGTCTCTCGGACCGTGAAGGACCTGGCCGGGGGCTCGGGGATCGAGTTCATGGAACGGGGCGTTCACACCCTCAAGGGCGTCCCGGACGCGTGGCACCTCTTCACGGTGACGCCGTAGCGGTGGTAACTGGGCTGGTCTGAATTATTCGTTAACCGCCATGCGCGAGGCGGACGGGTGAGGATAGGTTTGGCAACGGCTCCTGGGGCGGTCAGTGTCTGAGAATGGCACCTTATGTCAGGGGGATGGGGGCACGAGGGCGGCGACCACTGCCGCAGGGTGCTAATGTTGTCCAGGCTCAGGAACCCCCCCACCGGAGAACCCTGACCAGCTCCCCAAGGAGGCTCCCATGGCAGTGTCACCGCCGACCCCTGACCAGCTCAAGGCCATTGCCGACGCGATGGGCCTCGCCCTCACCGAGAGCGATCTCACGTCCTTCCTCGCGCTGATGAAGCCGAGCATCGACGGCTACAATGTCGTCGACGCGCTCCCGGATAACCTGCCGGCCGTGAAGTACCCGCGCACGCCGGGCGTCCGTCCCCAGCCCGAGGAGAACACGCGCAACGCGTGGTACGTCAAGACGCGGGTGGAGGGCGCCCCGACGGGCAAGCTCAAGGGGAAGACCGTCGTGCTCAAGGACAACGTCATGCTCGCGGGCGTGCAGATGATGAACGGCGCGTCCACGCTCGAGGGCTACACGCCGGAGATCGACGCCACCATTGTCACCCGCATCCTCGATGCTGCCGGAACCGTCGTCGGCAAGGCGCACTGCGAGTACTTCTGCCTCTCTGGGGGCAGCCACACCAACGCCACCGGCCCCGTCCACAACCCGTACAAGATGGGCTACTCGGCCGGCGGCTCGTCGTCGGGCAGCGCCGTGCTGGTCGCGCTGCGGGAGGTCGACATGGCGATCGGCGGCGACCAGGGAGGGTCGATCCGCATGCCGGCGTCGTTCTGTGGCATCTACGGTATGAAACCGACCCACGGGCTCGTCCCCTACACCGGCATCATGCCGATCGAGATCTACGTCGACCACACGGGGCCGATGACGGCAACGGTCCGGGACAACGCGCTGCTCCTCGAGGTCATAGCGGGCGCGGACGGGTACGACCCGCGCCAGTACGCGCCGAAGGTGCACTCCTATACCGAGGCCCTCGGCCGCGGCGTCGACGGCCTCAGGATCGGCCTCGTCAAGGAGGGTTTCGGCCTGCCCAACTCGGAGCGCGACGTGGACGCCAAGGTGCGCAAGGCGGGCGAGCTCCTCGGCAAGCTCGGCGCGAAGGTCACGGAGGTCTCGGTCCCGTGGCATACGCTGGGGGGCGCGCTGTGGCTCCCCATCGGCGTGGAAGGCCTCACGCAGACGATGATGTGGGGCGACGGGTACGGCCTCAGTCGTCCCGACCTCTACGTCACCAGTCTCATGGACTTCCACCGTGGGTGGCGGCAGCGCGCCAACGAGCTCTCGGAGACGACGAAGCTCTTCACGCTCCTCGGGACCTACATCCACCAGCAGCACGGCAACCGCTACTACGGCAAGGCCATGAACCTCACCCGCCGCCTGATCGCCGCCTACGACACGGTCCTCGCCCAGCACGACCTCCTGATGATGCCCACGACACCGATGAAGGCGCCGCCACTGCCGAAGTCGGGCGCGCCGCGCGAGGAAGTGGTGCAGCGGGCGCTCGAGATGATCACGAACACGGCGCCCTTCGACATCTCGCACCACCCGGCCATGGCCATCCCGTGCGGCATGAGCGACGGCCTGCCGGTGAGCATGATGCTGGTCGGCAGGCACTGGGACGAGCCGACCATCTACCGCGCCGCCGCCGCCTTCGAGAGCGCCGGAGACTGGAAGTCGATGTAAACGAATTGACCCATGACCGAGACGGCGCTGTGCCGTCGGCTCCTGGGCTGGCCGGCGCCTGAGTATGGCTTTTGTGTTATCTACGCTCTGTCGTGTCCTCTCAGGAGGTGTCCATGGCCCATGCGGCGACCGGAACCTGGCACACGACGGCGTGCATCCTGTGCTCCGTCAATTGCGGGATCGAGATCCAGCTCGGCCCCGACGGCCGTCGCTTCGAGCGCATCCGGGGCGACAAAGCGCATCCGGCCTCGCAGGGCTATCACTGCGAGAAGGCGCTGCGCCTCGACCACTATCAAAATGCGCGTGATCGCCTCACCCATCCACTGCGGCGCCGATCGGACGGCACGTTCGAGCGGATCGACTGGGACACGGCGATCCGCGAGGTCGCCGCGCGGCTCGGCGCCGTGCGCGGCACCCACGGCGGCGAGCGCATCCTCTACTACGGGGGCGGCGGCCAGGGCAATCACCTCTGCGGCGTCTACGCCGCCGCCACCCGGCGTGCGCTCGGGGTGAAGTTCCGGTCCAACGCCCTCGCTCAGGAAAAGACCGGCTGGGCGTGGGTCGGAGAGCAGACCGTGGGCGGCATCGCGGGCGGGGACTTCGAGCATTGCGAGGTGGCCCTCTTCGTGGGCAAGAACCCCTGGCATTCCCACGGCGTGCCGCGGGCCCGCACGGTGCTCAAGACCATCGCGGCGGATCCCGCGCGGACCCTGATCGTGATCGATCCCCGGCGCACGGAGACGGCCGAGCTCGCCGACATTCACCTCCAGCTCCGGCCGGGCACCGACGCGTGGCTCCTCGCCGCCCTCGGCGGCGTGCTCGTGCAGGAGGAGCTGTACGCCCGCGCGTGGCTCGCCGAGCACGCGGCCGGCGTGGACGAGGTGCTGGGGGCGCTCCGCGCGGTGCCTGTCGCCCGCTACGCGGCGATCGCCGGTATCCCCGAGGACGCGGTGCGCCGCACCGCGCGCACGCTCGCCACCGCGCGCGGGCTGGCCGTCTTCGAGGACCTCGGCACTCAGATGACGCGCCACTCCACGCTCAACAGCTACCTCGACAATCTCCTGTGGCTGCTCACCGGCAACTTCGCCAATCCCGGCGGCAACAACTTGCCGCTGCCGTTGATTCCCATCGCGCCGTCGAGCGCGCGCGGCGAGGTGAGCCCGGTGGCCAAGGCGCCGATCATCGCCGGGCTCGTGCCCTGCAACGTCATCGCCGAGGAGATCCTCACCGACCATCCGGACCGGTACCGCGCGATGATCGTGGAGTCGGCCAATCCCGCGCATTCGCTCGCTGACAGCCCGCGGATGCGCGAGGCGCTGCGCGCGCTGGACTGTGTCGTGGTGATCGACGTCGCGATGACGGAGACGGCGCGCCTGGCCGATTACGTCTTGCCCACGCCCACCCAGTACGAGAAGTGGGAGGCTACGTTCTTCAACTTTGAGTTCCCGGCCAACTACTTTCACCTGCGGCCACCGGTGCTCGGTCCGCCGCCGGACAGCGATCTTCTTGCCGAGCCCGAGATCCACGCGCGACTCTGCGAGGCGCTGGGCGCGGTCACCGAGGCGGAGCTGGCGCCGCTCCGCGAGGCCGCCGGTCAGGGCCGCGCCGCGTTCGCCGCCGCCTTCATCGGGGCCACGGCGGCAAACCCGAAGCTCCTCGAGCTGGCGCCGGTGCTCCTCTACCGCACCCTCGGTCCCACGCTGCCCGACGGCGCAGCGCCCGCCGCGGTGCTCTGGGGCGCCGCCCAGCGTCTGGCGCCGCGTCATCCGGACGCCGTGCGTCGCGCCGGTATCGACGCGTCCGATCACGAGCTCGGCGAGGCGCTCTTCACGCGCATCCTGGAGAGCCGCTCGGGCCTGATCTTCGCCGTCGACACGCACGAGAACGTCTGGCGCCGCATGCGCGCCCGCGGCGGCACGGTGAATCTCCACGTGCCCGAGCTCCTGGGCGAGCTGGCGCTCCTCGCCACGGATGGTCCGCCCACACCTGACCCCACCTTCCCCTTCGTGCTCTCCGCGGGCGAGCGCCGCTCCTTCACCGCCAACACCGTCTACCGCGATCCCGCGTGGCGGAAGAAGGACGCGACCGGCGCGCTGCGGATGAGCCCCGCGGACGCGGTGCGGCTCGGCCTCGTGAACGGCGCCGCCGCCCGCGTCACCACCAAGCGCGGCAGCGTCACGGTCGCGGTGGAAGTGTCCGACACGATGCAGGCCGGCCACGTGTCGCTTCCCAACGGCCTGGGCCTCGACTACCCCGGTGCCGACGGCACGCGCGGCGTGGCCGGCGCCGCGCCCAACGAGCTCACCGCGAGCGAGGACCGCGACTGGTTCGCGGGCACGCCCTGGCACAAGCATGTGCCCGCGCGCGTGGAGACGGCGGGCTGAACAACGGCCGCGGCTTCAGCCGAGCTGCCATTGCTCCTCGGGCGGCTGGTGTCCGAGTGTGGCACCTTATGTCGCGGGGCAGGGCGGGGGCATGGCGAGCGCCGCCAGGGGGTGCTGAGGAGTGATCGAGGCCCTCGTATCCCTCGCTTCCGGCCTCTCCGTGATCCTGCTTTGCCCCGGCGACAAACGCCCGCTCAGGCGGTCGGCAGCGGGCGCATCCGAATGGAATCAGCTCCAACGACAGAAAAGTGGCCAGCCCAGTCCGACCGTCCGTTCACGATCTCGGCGAGCACGCGGCCCACATCCGTCGGCGCCGGCATGGGCAAGCGAAACAGCACAACACCACATACGGCTGGGAGCCTCTCGCGCCATGCCAGCTCGCCGAAATCCTTGTCGAACGTCAGGAGAATGCGGCTTTCCTCCTGCGCGCGGGCCAGGACGTCACGGTCGGCGCTTCCTGGCTGGTCGATGCGGATCCAGGCCACGTCGTGGCCGGCCAAACGCAGAGCTGCCACGACGTCCCCAGGAATGTTTTCGTCTGCCAGCAGGCGCACGGGCCCGTGGCTCAGGCACGGCGGAGGGGGTAGACCTTCTCGGCTTGAAGCACCTCGCTGGCGTACTGGAGGCAGGCCCCGACGTCTTCATGTGCGAGGCCGGGGTAGTTTCGAAGGAGATCGCCTTCCGACCAGCCCTGGCCCAGGAGGCTGAGGATGAGATCCACGGCCAGCCTGGTACCGCGGATGACCGGCTTCCCGGTCAGCACCGTAGGGTCGATCGTGATGCGATCCCGCCAGTTCATGGCAGGGTCTAGCGTACTCCAAAGCGACGCTCGTGCGCCTCACTTACCGGCCTGATACCCCCCGTCGGACTCGACCCGTTCGTGAGCCTAGGTCGCCTTGCGATCGACGGAACACACTGCGTGTTTGAGTCTTGGGAGGTTTCCATGATGATGTTGCTGACTCGTAAGCCGTCGTAAGATCTGGCGAAAACGTGGCGTGACTGGAAAACGGGCTCGGATCCGGTTGTGTTCGTGGAGGTCGTCTCTCTGGGACGATCGAGAAGCAGCGGTAGACGGCGGCGGTCTTGTCGCCGGAAGCTGCATCGCGACGGAGCGCGAGATGCCGGAAAGGTCTACGGAGTGAAGCAGGTCGGCGTCTGCGCCCATTTTGCGCCCACAACACCCTAAACGAAGCTGAAATGAGCACCACCATGCTGCACCATTCCACAAGGTGGAACCTGGCGTCGTGGCGAGCTTTCTTCGCAAGATCAGAGGGTTGCCGTCACAGCCTCGAAGCCGCTCATAACCCAAAGGTCGCTGGTTCAAATCCAGCCCCCGCAACCATGAACGACGAGGGGTTAGCAGTCCGTGGTGAAAGTGGCGGACGTCAGCAAGCAAGCACGACGGGTGAGTAAGTGCGCTGGACGCACGGCATCACCGGCCAGAGGCGCCAGAGGGGCTTGGTGGTCATCCAGACGCGCTCGACGAACATTCCCAAG
>JACQFL010000010.1 GCA_016200085.1 Candidatus Rokuibacteriota bacterium
GGCCGGCTCACGAGCGGATGTCGTCATGGCGCCACTACAGCAAACTTTGCCGTCGGCGCCGAGCGAAATCGGCGCTCAGCCTTGGATCGGAGACGCCTGGTGGACGGTCGGTGCCCGAACATTTCTCCGACACGCTCCTAGGACCGGGGAGGCTCGGTGCCGGTGTAGAGGGCCAGACGCTCGTCGAGCAGGCGGCGCGCGCTCTCGACGTCGCCCGCCTCCAGCGCCTCGAGGACGCCGCGCCGCGTGACCACGTCGACGATGGGCTGGTCCAGGGTCGGGTTGTAGAAGCGGCCGAGCTGGACGAGCACGCGGTCGACGCGGGCGCGGTCGTCGAGATGCTCGCGGGCCTCCGTGAAGAGCTCGACGGCGTGGTCCTCGCGCTTGCGGAACCTCAGCCCGCGCCGGTGGCGCTCCTCCTCGGCGTCAGCCATGCGCCGCCGCCGCGCCGTCACCGACCACCAGCGCGCTTCCCGTGTAGAGGTTCAGGGTGTCGGGACGGACGTAGCCGCAGACCGTGACGTTGAGCTGCTCGGCCAGGGCGACCGCCATCTCGGTCGGCGACGTGCGTGAGGCGACGAGGGGCACGCCCATGCGGGCCGCCTTGAGGAGCATCTCCGAGGACACGCGGCCCGTCGAGAGTAGGAGGCGGTCCTCGGTGGCCACCCCCGCCCGCAGGGCCTCGCCCTTGATCTTGTCGACGGCGTTGTGGCGGCCGACGTCCTCGGCGACGAGGAGCAGGCGGTCGCCGTCGGCGAGGGCGGCGCCGTGGATGCCGCGTGACTGCCGGTAGTGCACCGCCGCGCCGAAGAGGTCCTTCATGCGCGCGCGCACCTGGTCGGGCGTGACGCGGAGCGGCGAGGATAGCCGAGGGAAGAGCCGGTGGTCGATGCGGAAGGTGATCCCGCCGCCACACCCGGACGTCAGGATGCGCTCGGTGGGCAGCGTCACGGCGCCGCGCAGCTGCACGTCGGCGCGGCCATCGACGGCGGAGACCTCGAGGGAGACGACGTCGTCGACGCCCGCGATGATCTTCTCCATCCACAGGTAGCCGAGCACCAGGGCCTCGAGCCCGGTCGGCGTGCACAGGAGGGTGAGGAACCGCTCGCCGTTGACGTACACGGTCAGCGGCTGCTCGCGGACGATCTCCCCCGCGGTCTCCTCGGAACGGCTGCCGCGGATCCGGAGGTAGGTACGCATCGCGACGTCGCCGGCTCCAGTCTATCGCGGGTACGTCACGCGGACCAACGTGAGGCCGTGCGCGGGCGCCGTCGGGCCGGCGCGCCGGCGGTCGCGGGAGGCCAGCACCTCGGGCAGCCAGCCGGGCGGGCGCCGGCCGCGGCCGACCAGGACCGCGCTGCCCACCAGGTTGCGCACCATGTGATGCAGGAACCGGTCGGCGCCCAGGAGGACGGCCACGCGGTGGCGGCGGCGGACGACGTGGGCCGACCGGAGCGTGCACCCCGGTGTCGTGTCGAGGCCCGGCGCCGCGCAGAAGGCCGAGAAATCGTGGGCGCCGCGGAGGGCGGCCAGGCCCCGCCGCATGGCCGCGACGTCGAGCGCGCCGGGCACGTGCCACGCCCACCGCCTGAGCAGCGGGGAGGCGACGGGGGCGTTGTCGATCAGGTAGAGATAGCGCTTGCCCGTCGCGGAGCGGCGCGCGCTCCACCCCGGCGCGGCCTCCCGGGCCGCGAGCACGCGGACGTCGTCGGGCAGGAGCGCGTTGAGCGCCCGCGCCAGCGCCTCCGGGGCGAGCGCGCGGTCGGTGGCGAGCGAGGCGACCTGGCCGAGCGCGTGGACCCCGGCGTCGGTCCGGCTGGCGCCGGTCACCCGCACCCCGGCGCCCAGCACGCGCTGCGCGGCTGCGAGCACGCGATCCTGGACGGTGAGCCCGTCGGGCTGCGACTGCCAGCCGTGATACGCCGTGCCGTCGTAGGCGAGGAGGAGGCGGATGGTCCGGGCGATGACCGGACGAGGCGCGCTCAGCGCCGCCGCGACCCGGGCAGGAAGGTCAGCCACAGGACCCCGACCACGATGAACAGCACGATGCGGTACAGGCTGTCCCAGGTCAGCGGCGGCACGATCGGCAGCTTGTCGCGCAGCCACGCCTCACGCTGGATGTCCTTGGGCTCGTAGACGCTGGGGTTGTAGCCGGCGGCGGCGGAGAGGAAGGACGCGATCGCCGGCACGAGCACGGAGGCCACCAGCGCGATGGTGAGGAACATCGTCAGGTAGAAGCGGCCGTGGTAGCCGAGGTGCTTGCGGTAGAGGCGGCGCAGTCCGATGGGAACGCCTCAGCCGCGCAGCAGCAGCTCGGCGATCTGGACGGCGTTGGTCGCCGCGCCCTTGCGCAACTGGTCCCCGACCACCCAGAAGTTCAGCGCGCGCGGGTTCGACAGGTCCTCGCGGATGCGCCCCACGAAGCACTCGTCCTGGCCCTCGACCAGCACCGGCATCGGGTACCGATTCTGCGCCGGATCGTCCCACAGCCGCAGGCCCGGGAAGCGCGCGAACAGCTCCCGCGCCCGCGCGGCCCCGATGGCCTCCTCGGTCTCCGCGTTCACGGCCACGGAGTGGCACGTGAAGACGGGCACGCGCACGGTGGTGGGAGACACGAGCAGGTCAGGCGCCTCGAGGATCTTCCGTGTCTCGTTGACCAGCTTCATCTCCTCGCCGGTGTAGCCATCGGCGCCGAAGCGGTCGATGTGCGGGATCAGGTTGAAGGCGATCTGGTGCGGAAAGTGCCGGGGCACCATCGCCTCGCCGCGCGCCCACGCCAGCGCCTGCTGGCGGAGATCCTCGATGCCGTTGACCCCCGCGCCGGAGGCGGCCTGGAAGCTCGTGGCGATCACGCGACGGAGGCGGCCCGCGTCGTGGAGCGGCTTCAGCGGCATGACCGTCACGATGGTGGTGCAGTTCGGGCAGGCCACGATGCCCCGGTGTCCGCGGACGGCGTGCGCGTTGATCTCGGGCACGACCAGGGGAACCGCCGGGTCCATCCGGAAGGCGCTGGACTTGTCGACCACGACCGCGCCGGCCTCGACGATCATCGGCGCGTACTGCTTCGACTGCGCCGAGCCGGCCGAGAAGAAGGCGATTTCCACCCCCTTGAACGCCGGCGCTTCGAGGCGCTGCACGGGCACCGCCTCGCCCGCGAACGTCACGGTCTTGCCCACGGAGCGCTCGGAGGCGAAGGCGCGAAGCTCGCGCACCGGGAACTTGCGCTCCTCGAGGATCCTGAGGGTGGTCTGCCCGGCTGCGCCGGTGGCCCCGACCACCGCGACGGCGATGCCGGCGGCCATCAGTACCGGGCCTCCAGCGCCTTGACGATTGCGTCGCCCATCTCGCGCGTGCCCGCGGCGCGGCCGCCGCCCGCGATGTCGCGCGTGCGCAGGCCGCTCTCGAGGACGCGCATCACCGCCGCGTCGACGCGGTCGGCGTCCTGCACCAGGTTCAGCGAGTACCGCAGCAGCATCCCGGCCGACAGGATCGCGGCGATGGGGTTGGCCACCCCCTGCCCCGCGATGTCCGGCGCGGTGCCGTGCACGGGCTCGTAGAGTCCTACGCTGCCCCCGAGCGACGCCGAGGGCAGCATGCCCATCGAGCCGGCCAGGATGGCCGCCTCGTCGGAGAGGATGTCGCCGAAGGTGTTCTCGGTCACGATGGTGTCGAACTGGGTCGGACGCTGCACGAGGGCCATGGCGCAGTTGTCGACGAGGACGTGCTCGAGCGCCACGTCCGGGTACTCCTTCGCGAGCGCGGTCACCACGTCGCGCCAGACCTGGGAGACGATCAGGACGTTGGACTTGTCGACCGAGGCCAGCCGCTTCCGCCGCTTGCGGGCGACCTCGAAGCCGACGCGCGCCACCCGCTCGATCTCGCGCGTGGTGTAGACCATGGTGTTCACGGCGCGCGCGCTGCCGTCGGCGAAGCGCTCGACGCCGCGGGGCTCGCCGTAGTACAGGCCGCCCGTCAGCTCACGGATCACCATGATGTCGGTGCCGCCCACCACCGCGGCCTTGAGCGGCGAGGCGTCGACCAGCATGGGGAAGCACTTCGCGGGGCGGAGGTTCGCGAAGAGATCGAGCTCCTTGCGGATGGCGAGCAGCCCGCGCTCGGGGCGGACCTCCTGGCCGACGCTGTCCCACTGCGGTCCGCCGACGGCGCCGAACAGGATCGCCTGGGACTGCCGGCACAGCGTCAGGGTGGCCTCCGGCAGCGGCACCCCATGGGCGTCGATGGCCGCCCCGCCGACGAGCGCCTGCTCGAACTCGAAGCCGACGCCCGTCGCCTTGCCGACGACGTCCAGGACCCGGACCGCCTGCGGCGTGACCTCCTGCCCGATGCCGTCGCCGGGCAGGACCGCGATGCGCCAGGTGGCCATCAGGGCCCGACTTCCTTCCTGGGGTGGACGTTCTTCTGCTGCACGAGGCGGTTGAGGGCGCTGAGGTACGCGCGGGCGCTGGCCTCGATGACGTCGGTGGACGAGCCCTTGCCCGACACCACGGTGCCGTCGAACGACACCTTCACGGCCACCTCGCCGACGGCGTCCTTGCCGGAGGTGGCGGCGCGGATGGCGTAATCTTGCAGTGTGCCCTTGAGGCCGGTGATGGCGTCGATGGCCGCGAGCACGGCGTCCACCGGCCCGTCGCCGACGCCGGAGTCCTGGAACAGCTGGCCGTCCTTGCTGCGCAGCCGCACCGTCGCGGACGGCACCACGCTGGTGCCGCTCAGCACGTGCAGGTAGTCGAGCGCGTAGGCCACCTCGGTCTGCGTCGCCTCGTCGGTGACGATGGCCACCAGGTCCTCGTCGAAGACCTCCTTCTTGCGGTCGGCGAGGCTCTTGAAGGCGGTGAAGGCGCGGTCGAGGTCCTTGGCCTCGAGGGCGAAGCCGAGGTCCTTGAGCCGCGCGGTGAGGGCGTGGCGGCCGGAGTGCTTGCCGAGCACGAGCTTGTTGGACGGCCGTCCGATGTCCTCCGGCCGCATGATCTCGTACGTCAGCTTCTCCTTCAGCACGCCGTCCTGGTGGATGCCCGCCTCGTGAGCGAAGGCGTTCTCGCCCACGATGGCCTTGTTGGGCTGCACGTGGATGCCCGTGATGTGCGAGAGCAGCCGCGAGGTCTTGAAGATCTCCTCCGTGCGCACGCCGACCTCCGCGTTGAAGAAGTCCTTCCGGGTGCGCAGCGCCATCACGATCTCCTCGAGCGAGGCGTTGCCCGCGCGCTCGCCGATGCCGTTGATGGTGCATTCCACCTGACGGGCCCCCTGCCGGATGGCGGCGAGCGAGTTGGCCACGGCCTGGCCGAGGTCGTTGTGGCAGTGCACGGAGAGCACCGCCTTCTCGATCCCCTGCACCCGCTCGCGGATCTTCGCGATGCGCTCCGCCCACTCCTGCGGGATCGCGTAGCCCACGGTGTCGGGGATGTTGATGGTGCGCGCCCCGGCCTCGATGACGGCCGACAGCACGTCGCACAAGTAGTCGAAGTCGGAGCGCGAGGCGTCCTCGGGCGAGAACTCGACGTCCTCGCAGTAGCCGCGGGCGTGCCGCACGGCCTCGACCGAGGCCTTGAGGATCTCGGCCCGGGACTTCCGCAGCTTGTACTTGAGGTGGATGTCCGAGGTGGCCACGACGGTGTGGATGCGCGGCTTGCGCGCGTACTTGACGGCCTCCCAGCACCGGTCGATGTCGCCGAGGCCCACCCGGCTGAGCCCGCAGATGGACGGCGCGCCGTCCAGAGTCCCCACCTGCTTGGCCACCTGGCGGGTGGCCTCGAAGTCGTCCTCGGACGAGATCGGGAACCCGGCCTCGATGACGTCCACGCCCAGACGGGCGAGCTGCCGCGCCATCTCCAGCTTCTCCATCGTGTTCATCGAGAAGCCGGGCGACTGCTCGCCGTCCCGGAGGGTCGTGTCGAAGATGATGATGCGGTCCATGGCTGCCTCCTTCAGTGATCCTTGGGCGTGACGGGGGTTTCCGCCGGCGCCACCGTGCGGCCGACGACCAGCCGCCGGACGGGTCCCGACACGGCATACCCGACGAACAGGAGAAACGGGAAGAGCTCGGGGTTGGTGAAGATGATCATGAGCCCGAGCACGACGACGAGAACCGTTTGCAGGGGCCGCGCACCGACGTCGAGCTGCTTGAAGCTCCAGTAGCGGAACGTCGACACCATGAGCAGCGCCACCACGTAGGTGGCCACCGCGATGGCGGTGAGGGTCCAGCGGGAGAGCTCCGCGTTGTGCAGGAGCACCACGGTGGAGGCGAGCACTCCGGCGCCGGCCGGCGTGGGCAGCCCCACGAAGAACCGCCTGTCGACGCTGCCCGTCTGCACGTTGAAGCGCGCCAGCCGGAGCCCGCCGCAGATGACGAACAGCGCGCAGCCGAACCACGCCGGGCGTGGCATCTCGGCCAGCGCGAAGGAGTAGATCAGGAAGGCGGGGGCGACGCAGAAGGAGACGATGTCGGCCAGGGAGTCGAACTCGACCCCGAACTGGCTGGTGGCCTTGATGAGCCGGGCCACCCGCCCGTCCAGCATGTCCATGATCATGGCCACGAAGATGGCCAGCGCGGCCTCGGTGTAGCGCTGGTCGGCGGCCAGCACGAGGGCGAAGAAGCCGCAGAAGAGGTTGCCGGTGGTGAGCAGGCTCGGGAGGAGGAAGATGCCCTGGGCGCGACGCTCGCGCAACTCCTGCCATCGGCGCCGCCGCATGCCCTTGTGGCGCCGCATTACTGTAACGGGCTCCGCGCGGCCGGCACCGACCGTGGGTGGCGTGCTGTGGGTGCGACCCGGCTCCGTTGTAACGGGGTCCGCGCGGCCGGCTCGCGCCGTGGGTGGCGTGCTGTGGGTGCGACCCGGCTCCGCATGCCGTGTCTCGTGTGGTGGTCTTGCATCATCATCGCAGGATCCCGATCACCGTCTGTCCGGCGGTGACGCGGTCGCCGAGGCGGACGCGGATGTCGGTGCCGCGGGGCACGAAGCAGTCCGTGCGGGAGCCGAAGCGGATCATGCCGAAGCGCTCGCCGGCCACGAGCTTGTCCCCCGCGGCCACGCGGCACACGATCCGGCGCGCCGCGATCCCCGCGATCTGGGTCACGGTGACCCGCGCCGTGTCGCCCTGGATGTTGATCGCGCAGCGCTCGTTGTCCGCCGCCTCCGGCCGATAGGCGGGCACGATCCGCCCGGGCGTGTACGTCGTGCCGGCCACGAGCCCCGCGATCGGCGCGCGGTTGACATGGACGTCGAGCGGCGACAGGAAGATCGTCACGCGCACCGACGGGCCCACGAACGGCTCCAGGGTGTCGGCGATGTCGGTGACCTTCCCGTCCGCGGGCGCCAGGATCCCGTTGGCCACGTCGGGGATCACGCGCTCGGGATCGCGGAAGAACCCGAGCGAGGCGAGCGACGCGGCCGCGAACGGCGCCGCCAGCCCGCGCCGGCCCGCCAGGAGCAGGCCGGCGGCGATGGCGCCGGGCACCAGGATGAACGGCCAGCCCTCGCGGGCGACGGGCAGGCGGGGCCGGCGTGGCTCCATCACATCCTCGGCGGCTTGATCCAGGACATCATGGACCGCAGCCGCTTGCCGACCTCCTCGATCTGGTGGTCGGCGTCGCGCCGCCGCATGGCGAGGAAGCCCGCGCGGTTGGCCTGGTTCTCGAGGACCCACTCCCGCGCGAACTGGCCGGACTGGATCTCGCCGAGGATCTTCTTCATCTCCTTCTTGGTCTCCTCGCTGACCACGCGCGGCCCGCGCGTGTAGTCGCCGTACTCCGCGGTGTCGGAGACGGAATAGCGCATGTAGGCCAGCCCGCCCTGGTAGAACAGGTCGACGATCAGCTTCATCTCGTGCATGCACTCGAAGTACGCGACCTCGGGCTGGTAGCCCGCCTCGCAGAGCGTCTCGAAGGCCGCCTTGATCAGGTGCGAGACCCCGCCGCAGAGGGTGGTCTGCTCGCCGAAGAGGTCGGTCTCCGTCTCCTCCTTGAACGTCGTCTCGATGACGCCCGCGCGCGTGCAGCCCACGCCCCGGCCGTAGGCCAGGGCCAGATCGCGCGCCTTGCCCGAGACGTCCTGGTACACGGCCACCAGCGCGGGCACGCCCGGTCCCTGGGTGAAGAGGTCGCGCATGACGTGGCCCGGGGCCTTGGGCGCGATCATGGTGACGTCCACGTCGGGCGGCGGCACCACCTGGTTGAAGTGGATGTTGAAGCCGTGAGCGAACATCAGCATCTTGCCCCGGCCGAGCGCGCCCCTGATCGACTCCTCGAACACCTGGCGCTGGCTCTGGTCGGGCAGCAGGATCATGATGACGTCGCCCGCCTTCGCGGCCTCGGCCACCGTGGCCACCCGCAGGCCGTCCTTCTCCGCCGTGGCCCAGCTCCTGGAGCCCTTGTACAGCCCGACCACGACGTCCTGGCCGGAGTCGCGCAGGTTCAGCGCGTGGGCGTGGCCCTGGCTGCCGTAGCCGATGATGGCGACCTTGCGGCCCTTCAGCAGCCCGAGGTCGGCGTCCTGGTCGTAGTAGATCTTCGCGGGCATTGCGTCGATGTCCTTTCTGTCGTGGTCTCGTCAGTCGGCGAAGCCGACCACTCGCGGGTCGTCGGGCACCCGCGGCCGTTTCTGCGCCGGCTCGGTCTTCCGCGCGCGCGTCTTGGGCCCGCGCGCGATCGCGACCTTGCCCGTCCGCACGATCTCCTGGATGCCCATCGGCCGCAGCAGCTCGATGAGCGCCTCCAGCTTGCCCTCGTCGCCCGTCGCCTCCAGCACGAAGCTCGACGGCGTCACGTCGATCACCTTGGCCCGGAAGATGTCGGCGGTTCGCAGGATCTCGTTGCGATGCTGGGGCTCCGCGTTCACGCGGATGAGCACCAGCTCCCGCTGCACGTGGCTGTCGTCGGTGAGGTCCGACACCTTCACCACGTCGATGAGCTTGTGCAGCTGCTTCATGACCTGCTCGATCACGAACTCGTCGCCGCGCACCACGATCGTCATCCGCGAGACGGTCGGGTCGAGGGTCTCCCCCACCGACAGGCTCTCGATGTTGTAGCCCCGCGCCGAGAAGAGCCCGGCCACGCGCGAGAGCACGCCGAACTTGTTCTCGACGAGGATGGCGATGGTGTGCTTGCGCGGCTCCACGCCGTTGCCGTTGCTCATCAGAACCCCGTCTGGGACTTCGCCGCCTTCTCGCGCACCTCGCGCGTCGGCGCCACCAGGATCATGTCGGTGTTGGCGCCGCCCGCGGGCACCATGGGGAACACGCACTCGTCCTTGTCCACGATGACGTCGAGCACGACGGGGGCGGGCGTGGCCAGCATCTTCTCGATGGCCGGCCCGACCTCGCTCGGCCTGGTGACCCGGAGCCCGACGCAGCCGTAGGCCTCGGCGAGCTTGACCCAGTCCGGGATGCCGGGCAGGTCGATGGCGCAGTAGCGCTCCTTGTAGATGATGCGCTGCCACTGCCGGACCATCCCGTGGCCGTTGTTGTTCATGATCACAGTCTTCACCGGCAAGTGCTCGGTGAAGCAGGTCGCCAGCTCCTGGCTGTTCATGGCGAAGGAGCCGTCGCCGTCGACGTTGACCACGAGGCGGCCGGGGTGCGCGGCCTGCACGCCCATGGCGGTGGGCAGGCCGTAGCCCATGGTCCCGAGCCCGCCCGACGTGCACCACATCCGCGGATGCTTGAACCGGTAGTACTGGGCCGCCCACATCTGGTGCTGGCCCACGCCGGTGACCATGAAGGCCTCGCCGCCGGTGAGGCGGGAGACCTCCTGGACCACGTACTGCGGCTTGATCACGTCGTCGGTCCAGTCGTAGCGGAGGGGGAACTTCTCGCGCCACTCCGCGATCTGGGCCTGCCACTGCTTGCGCCCCTCGCGCACGGCCTGCGGCACCTCGGCGTGCAGCTCCTCGCGCACGGCCTCCACGAGGGCGCGCAGCACGCGCCGGCAGTCGCCCACGATGGGCACGTCCACCTTGATGTTCTTCGAGATCGAGGAGGGGTCGATGTCGACGTGCACGATCTCCGCGCTCGGGGCGAAGGCGTCGACGCGGCCGGTGACCCGGTCGTCGAAGCGCGCGCCGATGGCGAGCAGGACGTCGGAGTGATGCACGGCCATGTTGGCGTAGTACGTGCCGTGCATGCCCAGCATCTCGAGCGAGAGGGGATGCGCGGACGGGAAGGCGCCGAGCCCCATCAGCGTGGTGGTCACCGGAATCTGCGTCAGCTCCGCCAGCTCGAGGAGCTCCGCATGGGCGTCGGAGGAGATGACCCCGCCCCCGACGTAGAGGACGGGGCGCTTGGCGCGCACGATCGAGCGCGCCGCCTTCTTGATCTGCCCGGGGTGTCCGTCGTAGTTCGGGTTGTAAGAGCGCATGTGCACGCGCTCCGGCCAGATCAGCTCCGCTTCCTTGACCAGGATGTCCTTGGGCAGGTCGACGTGCACGGGCCCCGGCCGCCCGGTGGATGCCAGGTGGAAGGCCTCGCGGATGATCGGCCCGAGGTCCTTGCCGTCCTTCACGAGGAAGTTGTGCTTGGTCGCCGGCCGCGTGATGCCGACGTTGTCGGCTTCCTGGAAGGCGTCGTTGCCGATGAGATGCGTCGGGACCTGGCCGGTGAAGGCGACGATGGGGATCGAGTCCATGAGCGCGTCCTGCAGCGCGGTGACGAGGTTCGTCGCCGCCGGGCCCGACGTCACCAGGCAGACGCCCACCTTGCCGGTGGTGCGCGAGTAGCCCTCGGCGGCGTGGCCGGCGGCCGCCTCCTGGCGGACGAGGATGTGACGGAGGCCCTCGAAGTCGTAGAGGACGTCGTAGATCGGCAGCACCGCCCCGCCGGGCAGGCCGAAGATCGTGTCGACGCCCTCACGCTTGAGGCACTCGAGCAGCATGCGCGCTCCGGACATTTTCACCGCTTGTCTCCTCTCGAGGCCTTGCGCTCCTTGATCAGGGCCTGGGCGGCGGCCAGCCGCGCGATGGGGATCATGAAGGGCGAGCAGGAGACGTAGCTCATGCGCACCCGGTGACAGAACTCCACCGACTCCGGCTCGCCGCCGTGCTCGCCGCAGATCCCGATCTTGAGCTCCGGGCGTGTGCGGCGCCCCCGCTCGATGCCGATCCGGATCAGCTCGCCCACGCCCTCCTGGTCGAGGACCGAGAAAGGATCGTGGGGGACGAGACCCTTGTCGAGGTAGTACGGGAGGAACTTGCCCACGTCGTCGCGGCTGTAGCCGAACGTCATCTGGGTGAGGTCGTTGGTGCCGAAGGAGAAGAACTCCGCGTAGCGCGCGATCTGGTCGGCGATGAGCGCCGCGCGCGGCACCTCGATCATGGTCCCGATGGAATAGCCGACGGTCACGCCGGTCTCCGCGATCACGGCGTCCGCCACCCGCCTGGCCATGGCGTGCGTGAGCGTCATCTCGCCGACCGTCCCCGTGAGCGGGATCATGATCTCCGGCTCGACGTGGCCGCTCGCGCGCGCGACCTCGCACGCGGCCTCCATGATGGCGCGCACCTGCATCTCGTAGATCTCGGGGAACGTGACGCCGAGCCGGCAGCCGCGGTGCCCGAGCATGGGGTTGGCTTCCTGCAGCGCGCCCACCGTGGCCATCTCCCGCTTGAGCTCGTCCGCGCGGTCGGGGTTGATGCCCCGCGCGTCGAGCCGCACGTATTCCTCGAGCAGCTCCGTGTACCGGGGCAGGAACTCGTGCAGCGGCGGGTCGAGGAGCCGGATGGTCACGGGCAGCCCGTCCATGGCGCGGAAGATGCCGACGAAGTCGTCGCGCTGGAAGGGGAGCAGTTGGGCGAGCGCCTCGGCGCGCGACTTCTTGTCGGCGGCCATGATCATGGCCCGCACGATCGGGATCCGTTCCTTGTCGAAGAACATGTGCTCGGTGCGGACGAGGCCGATGCCCTCGGCGCCGAGCTCGCGCGCCTTGCGCGCGTCCTCCGGGGTGTCGGCGTTCGCGCGCACGCCGAGGATGCGGGCGGCGTCCGCCCAGCCCAGGAACTCCTCGAGCTCGCCGCTGATCGAGGGCTCGATCAGCTTGACCTCGTCGCGGACGACCTCGCCGGTGTGCCCATCGACCGAGATCTTGTCGCCCTCGCGCACCACGAAGCCGCCCACCTCGAACACGTGGCGCTCCTCGTCGACCGCGATGTCGCCCGCGCCCACCACGCCGCACTTGCCCATCCCGCGCGCCACCACCGCCGCGTGCGAGGTCAGCCCGCCGCGCGAGGTCAGGATGCCGTCGGCCGCCCACATGCCGGCGACGTCCTCCGGCGACGTCTCGGCCCGCACGAGGATCACTCGCTTGCCGCCCTTCGCCCACTCCACGGCGCGGTCCGCGTCGAAGACGACCTGGCCGACGGCCGCCCGCGGCGCCGCGGGCAGGCCTTTCGCGAGCAGGCGGCCGTCGGCAATGGCCGCGGCCTTGTCGCTCTCGTCGAAGACGTCGTGGAGCAGGTCGTTCAGACGGGCCGGCTCGACGCGCAGCAGGGCCGTGTCCTGGTCGATCAGCCCCTCGTGCAGCATCTCCACCGCGACGCGGACGGCCGCGGCGGCGGTGCGCTTGCCCGAGCGCGTCTGCAGGAGGAAGAGCTTGCCCTCCTGCACCGTGAACTCGAGGTCCTGCATGTCGCGGTAGTGGACCTCCAGGCGCTCCTTGATCGCGACCAGCTCGTCGTACACGCCCGGCATGCTCTCGCGCAGCGCGGTGATCGGCTCGGGCGTGCGGATGCCGGCCACCACGTCCTCGCCCTGAGCGTTGACGAGGAACTCGCCGTAGAACCGCCGCTCGCCCGTGCCGGGGTCGCGCGTGAAGGCCACGCCCGTGCCCGAGGTCTCGCCGAGGTTGCCGAACACCATGCTCATCACGGTCACCGCCGTGCCCCAGTCGGCGGGGATGCCGTGGATGCGGCGGTACTCGACGGCCCTCTTCGCGTACCAGGAGTCGAAGACGGCGGTGATGGCCAGACGCAGCTGCTCGGGGGGGTCCTGGGGGAAGGGCCGGCCCGCGCGCTCGGCGACCACGGCCTTGTAGCCCTGGATCAGCTTGCGGAGCTCGGCGGGCGGGACCTCGGGGTCGGTGCGGGCGCCCAGGTGGCGCTTGACCGCGTCCAGGCGCTCGTCGAAGTCACGGCGCTCGATGCCGAGCACCACGTCGCCGAACATGGTGATGAAGCGCCGGTAGCAATCGAGCGCGAACCGCTCGTTGCCGGTCCACGCCGCCAGGGCCTCGACGGTGACGTCGTTGAGCCCGAGGTTCAGCACGGTCTCCATCATGCCGGGCATGGAGACGCGCGCCCCGGAGCGGACGGAGACGAGCAGGGGCCGCGAGGCGCCCCCGAGCTTCGCGCCCGTCACCCCCTCGAGCCGGGCGATGCCGTCGAGCACCTCGGGCCAGAGCGCCTCGGGGGCGCGATGGCCGGTCCGGTCGTACTCGGCCCACGCCTCGGTGGTGATCGTGAACCCCGGCGGGACGGGGATGCCGAGGTTGGTCATCTCGGCGATCTCGCAGCCCTTGCCCCCGAGCAGGCTGCGCAGGCGCGACGAGCCTTCGGCTTTGCCGTCGGCGAAGAAGTACACGTATCTGGCCATGGGCGCTCGGTCTCCGTCGGTAAAACGGAAAAAGTCTTTAAATACTATCGGATACCGGGCGGGGAAGTCAAACTCCGCCCAGGCTGTCGCCCCGCCCTGTCGCACCATGAGCCTCGCGTCCCTCCTTTCCTCGCCGGCCCGTCGCACACAAACAAAAAGGCCACGGAGGACATCCCCCGTGGCCTGATCTCTACCGTGCCACGGGCCGTCTCTCCTGCCCGTGGCATCCGGCGATTCGCGTTACGTCGCCGATGCTCCGGGCAGGCCCGGCAGCGCCAGGATAATCAGCCCCAGCGACAGCAGCGGCGAAATCGACATCGTCATGGTTCAAGCACTATACCCGGCCGGCCCGTGGGAGGTCAAGCCTGGCGTTTCGGGGTCACCACGAGCCTCTCGACGGCGGCGACGTGGTCCGCCATCGCGCGCGCCGCCTCGTCCGGGTCGCGCCGGGTGATAGCGTCGAGCACGCGCCGGTGATCCTGGTGGGAGCGCGTCGGGCGGCCCGGCGTGTTGAGCGACTCCTCACGGCTCTGGCTGAGCAGATCCATGATGGCGTGCACGATCCGGGTGATCGCGCGGTTGTGGGCGGCGGAGGCGATGGCGGCGTGGAAGGCGGCGTCCTGGGTCAACCCGGTGCCGCCGCCGGCGATTTCCCGGGCCTGGGCCTCGAGGATCCGCGCCATTTCCGCGACCTCGTCGGGGGTCGCGCGGCGGGCGGCGAGGGCCGCGATGGCCGGCTCGAGGAGGCGGCGGGCCTCGAACAGCTCGCCGATGGCCTCGCGCTGGGAGAGCAACACCAGCGCCAGCGGCTCGATCAGCGCCTCCACCGAGCCGCCGCGCACGAACGTGCCCTCGCCGGCCCGGATCTCGATGAGCCCCAGGCTCTCCAGCGCCCGCAGGGCCTCGCGGACCGAGGTGCGGCTGACCACGAACTTCTCCGCGAGATCGCGCTCCGGCGGCAGCCGGTCGCCGCTCTTGAGCCGGCCCTCGGCGATCATGGCCTTCACCTGGCGGACGATCTCCTCGTAGATCCGCGTCGACTTCACGGGCTCGATGCCCATGTCGGCACGGCGCTCGCCCCGCGCCGCGCGCGGACCACGGCGGCTCATTGCTCGAGGTCCTCCGGCACGTGCGGTGGCCGCCGGCGGGCCAGCCACCAGCCGAGCACGGTGACGGCGACGCCGAGCACCAGCGACACGGTGAGGACCCGGCCGCCGGTCCACGGCACGACGCGATGGACGATCGCGGCGATGTGCGGGCTCATCCAGGCGTTGAGGAACCGGTCGTCGACGATCATGTCGCCCGCAACGTACCCCAGCACCCCGCCGCCCAGCCACACGATCCACGTGTAGCGGTTCATGAGGCGCGCGAGCAAGCCCGCGCCCCACACCACGATCGGCAGCGACATGAGCAGGCCGACGATGATGAGGACAAAATCGCCCTTGGCGAAGGCGGCGATGGCCAGGACGTTGTCGAGGCTCATCGTCACGTCGGCGACGATGATGATCCAGATCGCCTCGCGGAGCGAGGCGCCGTGCCGCGTCCCCGCGCCGCCGACCTGCTCCTCGGGCCGCACCAGCTCCACCGCGATCCAGACCAGGAGCAGTCCGCCGACGAGCTGCAGCAGCGGCACCCGGAGCAACAGGCTGACCACGGCGACGAACACCACGCGCAAGGCCACGGCGCCCAGGGCGCCCCAGAGCTGGCCGAGGATGCGCTCGCGCCGCGGCAGCGTGCGCACGGCCAGCGCGATGACCAGGGCGTTGTCGCCGGAGAGCAGGAGGTTCAGCACGCCCATCCCGAACAGCCGCGCCCAGAACTCCGGATCCGCGAGGAGCGCCATCGCGAGAGCCCGGTCAGTCGCCGGGCGGGGTCGCGGCGACCGCCCGCGCCCGCCGCCGCCGCAGGAGGCGGAGCCACGGCGCGATCGCGGGCATGGCGAAGAACACGATCGCCGCCGCCATGATGACGGCGGTGATGGGGCGCGTCATGAAGATCGCCAGCGATCCCTGGGACATGATCAGGCTCTGCCGGAGCGCGTTCTCCGCATGATCGCCGAGGACCAGGGCGAGGACCAGGGGCGCCAGCGGGTAGTCGAGCTTCTTGAACACGTAGCCCACGACGCCGAAGGCCAGCATGTACCAGACGTCGATCATCGCATTGTGCACGGCGTAGGCGCCGATGGCGCATACCGTGACGATGACGGGCGTGAGGATCGCGAAGGGCACGCGCAGGATCGCGGCGAAGAGCGGCACGAAGGCCAGCACCATCACGACGCCGATGATGTTGCCCGTGTACATGCTGGCGATGAGCCCCCACACGAAGTCGGCTTTCTCGCGGAAGAGCATGGGGCCGGGCTGCAGGCCCCACATGACGAGCCCCCCCAGCATCACCGCGGCGGTGGGCGAGCCCGGGATCCCCAGCGTGATCATGGGCAGCATCGCGGCCACCCCGGCGGCGTGGGCGGCGGTCTCGGGGGCCACCACGCCCTCGAGCTCGCCCTGCCCGAACCGGGCCGGGTTCTTCGAGAACCGCTTGGCGAAGGAGTAGCTCATGAACGAGGCGGGCGTGGCGCCGCCGGGCTTGAAGCCCATCCAGAACCCGATGAAGCAGCTGCGCGCGAACGTCCGCCAGTACCGGGGCAGGACCTTCCACGTCTCCAGCACCACGCGGAGGTTCATGCCGGTGGCCACGCCCTTGAAGCTCAGGCCCTCCTCGACGCTGAGGAGGATCTCGCCGATGCCGAAGAGGCCGATGACGGCGACGATGAAGTCGAAGCCCTGCATGAGGTCGGTGACGCCGAAGGTCATCCGGAGCTGCCCGGTGACGATGTCCAGCCCCACCGCGGCGAGGATGAAACCGAGCACGATCGACACGAGGGTCTTGACCGGGTTGCCGCCGCCGAGCCCCACGAAGGCGGAGAAGGTCAGGAACTGGATGGCGAAGATCTCCGGGGGACCGAAACGCAGGGCCACGTCGGCGAGCAGGGGCGCGAAGAACGTGATCAGCAGGGTCGAGAAGAAGGCCCCGACGAAGGACGACGTGAAGGCCGCCGTGAGCGCCTGCCCCCCCTTGCCCTGGCGAGCCATGGGGTAGCCGTCGAACGTGGTCGCCACCGACCACGGCTCGCCCGGGATGTTGAACAAGATCGACGTGATCGCGCCGCCGAACAGCGCGCCCCAGTAGAGCGAGGTGAGCAGGATGATCGCGGAGGTCGGGGGCATCCGGAGCGTCAACGGGAGCAGGATCGCGACGCCGTTGGCGCCGCCGAGGCCCGGGAGCACGCCAATGATCGTGCCGAGGATGACGCCGACGAAGGCGAAGAAGAGGTTCTGGGCGCTCAGCGCGTGCTGGAAGCCGAGGAAGAGGTCCTCGAACCCCACGTCAGTAGCCCAGCCACTGCTCGAGCGGTCCCTTGGGGAGCGGCACGAGGAACCAGTGCTCGAAGACGAGGAACGTCACGAGCGGGATGCCGATCGAGAGCACCACGATGGAGCGCCAGGAGTGCGCGCCCACCCAGCGCATGTAGAAGCCGATGTACAGGGCCGAGGCCACGTAGATGCCGAGGACCTGGGTGAGAACCACCAGGGCGGTCGCCGGCCACAGCACCTTCAGCACCGGGCCGAGCTGCTCGCGCGTGACGAACGGCACGCCCCTCGGCTTGCGTCCGGCGATCTGGCCGAGCACGACGGCGCAGGCCAGGAGCAGCGTGGTGCCGAGCCAGAAGGGGAAGAATCCGCTCTGCGGGCCGTCCGTGCCCCACCCGATGCCCAGGCGGACCGCGTCGAAGAGGACGACCCCCCCCACCAGCATCAACACCGCGACCGTCGCGAGGTCGGCGGCGCGCATCTACTTCTTGAGCAGGCCGCCCCTGGACATCAGGTCGCGGTGCAGCTTCTCGTTCTCCTCCACCCACTTCACGTACTCGGCCCCGCTGGCGAAGGCGGGCTTCAGCGCGCCCTCGTCGACGTACTTCTTCCAGCGCGCGGTCTCCGACACCTTGCGCAGGAAGTCGACGTACCAGTCCACGGCGTCCTTGGGCATGGCGGGCGGACCGAAGAGGCCGCGCAGCATCAGGTAGTGGAGGTCGGCGCCGAGCGCCTCTTTCACGGTCGGGATGTCCTTCCATTCCGGCGCGCTCAGGCGCTCGGTGTCGAAGACGGCCAGGGGCCGCACCCGGCCCGCCTTCCAGTGGCTCACGCACTCGATCGGGTTGTTGACGGTGGAGTCCACGTGCGTGCCCACGAGGTTGACGCACACCTCGCCGCCGCCCTTGAAGGGGACGTAGATGAACTTCAGCCCGAGGGCCTGCTCGAGCTGGATCGTGAGGATCTGGTCTTCCTGGGCCGAGCCCGTACCCCCCATCTTCATCCCGCCCGGCTTCGCCTTCACCGCCGCCACGTACTCCTTGGCGGTCTTGTAGGGCGTCTCGGCGTTCACCCAGAGAATGAACTCGTCGAGCGCCATGCGCGCGACCGGGGTGAGGTCCTTCCAGTTGAACGGGACGCCGGTGTGCAGCGGCGTGGTGAACAGGTTCGAGAGCGTGATGACCAGCGTGTGGGCGTCGCCCTTCTTGCCCTTGACGTAGAGGAAGCCCTCGGCGCCGGCGCCACCCGACTTGTTCACCACGATCACCGGGCGTGGCGAGAGCTTGGACTCGTCGGCGATGCCTGCGATCAGGCGCGCCATCTGATCGGCGCCGCCGCCGGTCCCGGCCGGGACAACGATCTCGATGGCCTTGGTGGGCTCCCAGGCCGCGAGAGCCGGCCCGGCGGCAAGAAGTATCGGGACGAGCAGCGATACTGCATACGCGCGCGACAGTGGTCGCATGGCGTTCCTCCTCGATACGACGTGGTCGAAGGGCGTCGTCCCGGGAACGTGGTTGCACAAAAAATGGGGCCAGCCGGCGCGCTGGCCCCACGCGCAGTTGCCACAAACGACCCGGACCGGGAGTTCCCGGCTACTTGACCTCCAGGGCGGCCTTCGCCCGGTCGAGCCGGCGGAAGGGTACCACGGCCGGGATCTCCCACTGCCACATCTCGTCGACCTTCGCCTGGAAGTACGCGAGGTCTTCCTCGGTGAAGTGGGCGAAGCGCCCCTGCTTCAGGAGGTACTCGCGCACGGGCTTGCGCGGCCGGCCCTCGACGATCGACTTGGTCTTGCCATAGTACTTCACCTGCCCGTCCTCGACCTCGTAGAGCGGGAACACCCCGGTCTCGATGGCCAGCTCGCCCAGCTCGTGCGAGAGCATGGGGTCGTAGTCCCAGCCCTTGGGGCACGGATCGAGCGAGTGGATGAAGGTCGGCCCGCCGATGGTCAGCGCGCGCCGGACCTTGTTCATCATGTCGACGGCGAAGGAGGCGCACACCGTGGCCACGTACCGGCACTCGGGATGGCCGGCGGCCATCATGCCCGCCATGTTCTTCTTCCAGCGCGTGTGGATGATCCGCTTGGCCTTGCCGGGCGGGCTGAACGTCGTGTGCGCGCCATACGGGGTCATGCCCGAGAGCTGGATGTCGGTGTTGGCGTACGACTCGTTGTCGTAGAGCAGGATCAGCGAGTTGTACTCCTTGTGGGTGAGCGTCGCGGAGATCGCGCCGATTCCCATATCGGCGCCGCCGCCGTCGCCGCAGAAGGCGATCACGTTGATGGGCTCGGCTTTCATCTTCCCTTTTCGCATCAGGGACTTCAGTCCGGCCGCGGTGCCGAGCGCAGCCGAACCCGACGATCCCAATTGGGTGTGCATCCACGGCACCACCCACGGCGTGGTGTAGTACGTCGTGTTCGCGACGTACATGCAGCCCGTCGACCCGAGCACGATCGTGCGGGGACCGGCCGCCTTCACCATGAGCTTCATGACCAGCGCCGACTCGCAGCCCTGGCACGTCCGGTGCCCGGAGGTGAAGTACTCCTCCATGGTCACCCGCTTGATGCCGCGGAAGGGCTCGAGGACCTGCGTGGCGTTCGGGAACGTCGTCTCAGCCATGTCGCTCTCCTATTCGCGGACGCCGAGCCAGTGGGTCTGGACGTCGGACTTGCCGCTGGCCGCCGCCGCGAAGCACATCTCGGTCACCTTGTGCACGTCCTCGAGCGTCACCTCGCGCCCGCCCAGCCCGCCGGTGAAGGACACCAGCGGGGGACGGGTGGCGGCGTTGTACATCGCGGCGCGGACCTCGTTGGCCACCACGCCGGAGCCGAAGGGGGACCCGAAGGAATAGTCTCGATCGATCACTCCGATCGCATGGGCTTTCGAGAGGGCTGCGACCAGGCGATCCGTCGGAAACGGTCTGAACCAGCGCAGCCGCACCAGCCCGACTTTCTTGCCCTTGGCGCGCATCTCGCGGATGGCCACCTTGAGGGGGAGCGAGATCGTCCCCATGCCGATGAGGATGACGTCGGCGTCCTCGGTCATGTACTCCTCGAACCACGGGTTCTCGGGCCCGCGGCCGAACACCCGGCGGAAGTCGGTGTACGCCTCCTCGATGACGGTGGTGGCGCGCTTCATCGCCTCGTTGGTCTGGCGGCGGATCTCGATGACCCAGTCCTCGTTGACCTGCGGGGCCACCGTGATCGGGTTGTCGGGATGGAGCTGCAGGTCGCCGCGGTCGTAGCGCGGCAGGAACCGGTCGACCTTCTCCTTCGGCGGCACCATGGTGATCGCCTGGGAGTGGGTCAGGAACGCGCCATCGGCCGAGATGGCCAGGGGCAGGAAGACCCGCCGGTCCTCGGCCACCCGGTAGGCGATGAGCGTGGTGTCGAGCGCCTCCTGGGAGGTGTCGATCCAGCAGAGCATCCAGCCCAGGTCGCGCACGAAGAGCGCGTCGTTGTGCTCGACGCCGAAGGCCCCCGGGTCGTCGAGGGCGCGGTTGCCGACCAGCGCCACCATCGGCACGCGCAGCGACGGGGTCACCACCAAGCACTCCATGGCGTAGGCCCAGCCCACGCCCGAGGAGCCGCAGAACACGCGCGCGTTCACCATGGACGCGTGCTTGACGATCTCGAACTGGCTGTGCTCGCCCTCGGCCACGATGTACTCGGCCTGCAGCTGGCCCCCCGAGATCTTCTTGGCGATCGCCTGCATCACCGTGTCGTACGGCCGGATCGGGTACGCGGTGACCACGTCGATGTCCGCCAGCGTGAGGGCCTCGGCCACCGCCTCGCTGCCGGAGATGAGGAGCTCCTTGTCTTCCGCGGCCTGGGCCGCCTTCGTCTCGACTGCCATCGCGTTCTCTCCCTCGTTGAAGCTGGGGGGCTCCGGGCGCCCCCCAGACCCCCCGCCGCTCGGAGCGCCCCGGGGAACCCGTGACGCTCCTCGATACCTCGACGCGCGCTACACCGTCTTGTGCTGGGCGTTCTCGCCCGGGATGCCGGCCGTGATCGCCTGGCCGCCCGCGTCGAGCTCGGACTTGAGTTCCTCCTCGTACTGGCCCCGGAAGCGGAAGCCGTGCGAGCGCACGGTGGCCTGCGTGTTCGAGATCTTGTCGATCATCCAGGTCCGGTAGGCGTCCTTGTCCTGGCGCCAGGCGTCCCACTGGCTGGCGTTGTCATCGAAGACCGACTCGTTCACCATCGTGATGCACTTCTCGACCGGGCACACCGCCTCGCACACCCCGCAGCCGCAGCACGACTCCATGTTCGCGTCGAAGGTGCCGTCGGGCATGACGTCGAAGCAGGAGTCCGGGCAGGAGATCCAGCAGAGGTTGCACTTCACGCAGGTGTCGAAGTCGATCACCGGGCGCATCGTGCGCGTCGAGAACTTCTTGAAGTACGGGTTGCGCTCCGGCACGTAGCCCTTGCCGCCTTCCTTGGGCTTGCCGAGGGGGATGGCCGGGATGCTGACGCCCTCGCGCATCTCCCACCAGCGCGGCAGCTCGAAGGAATACGGGGTCTCGGGGTTGCCCTCCCCCGCCTCGATCTCGCGCGATTCGAGCCGGTCGTACGCCTTGCGCGCCGAGGCGACCTTGAGGTCGGAGCCCCACTCCATCTCCGAGACGGCCTGGCAGACGGCGTCGAGGGAAAGAAACGCGGGAACGATCTTCGCGAGCGCGCCGAGGATCCGCACTTCGGTGTGATCTTCCTTGTACACCCAGAGCCCCGAGAAGGAGGCCCTGGCCCGGATCAGCGCCATCGTAAACGGCGTGTCCTTGCGGTGGATGTCCCTCAGGATGTCGCCGTAGGGCTGGAGCGACGTGATGAGCAGCGTGCCGCCGGGCACGATCAGCCGGTTGAGCGGCTGCAGCCCGTACCAGGCCCAGGACTCGACGCCCTTGGCCAGCGTGTCGTCCACGCAGATCGTGACGTCCACGTGCTTGGGCTCGTAGCGCGCCATGTTCTGCTCGAGCTCTTCCTTGGTGTCCGCGACGATGGCGAAGTCCTTCGCCGGGATCCCGTTCCGTTGCGGGCTGTCCCCGTAACGCCCGAACGCGATCCCCCACCGGCCCGACTTGCGTGCCGAGAGCACGATGCCGCGCACGATGCGGGCGGCGAGGTTCTTCTGGAAGATGCCGCGGTAGACGATCTCGGCCGTGAACGCTGCCATCCGCTTCCTCCTGCGGGGGACCCGAGAGCGACGGCTCAGCCCGGGACGGGCGTCTGATCCTGTCGTGGTCCGGTGGTCTGACCAGAGGATGCCCGAACGGCCGGCCGGCTGTCAAGCCAGACCATATTTCAAGGTCAGGCCGGCGGTCGGCTCGCGGTGCCGAGCGCGGCGTCCAGCGTCCACTGCAGGGCCTCGGCGGCGCGGGCGTCGGTCGGCCGGCCCCGCCGGCGCAGCTCTTCGATGATGCGACGCCGCGATTCGGGCGGACGGTTCTGCGCGAGCTTGAACTTCACCCGGCGGCGCACGACGCCCAGGCGCACCGCCGCCAGCTGCTCGAGCGCGCCGCGATAGAGGGGGTCGTCGATGGCCAGACGGCGGAAGCCGCCCTCCGGCTGGTAGCGCGCGAGCAGCTTCTCCTGCTGGGCGGCCACCGCGGCCGGCTCTTCGGCGATCGTCGCCTCGCAGTCGAACATGACCGTGCGGTGATACGCGGTGGCGGAGCCGCCGTACTCGGCGTGCACCCAGTAGGACGGGATGACGCCGAGCACCTCGTCGACCTCGAAGAGGCACCGGGGATAGCGCTCGAGGTCGGCGATCTGCTCGTCGGCGCGCACGAGGTGGAGCTCCACCGCCCCGGGCCCGGTCACGAACGGGTAGAGGCCGATGTGCGGTTGGCCCTCGGCGCCGATGGTCACGAGCCGGCCGAGCTCCTGGGCCTGGACGAACCGCTCCACCTCGTCGTCGGGCACGGCGGTGTAGTACTCGTGGAAGATCACGGCGATGTCGCCTCCGCCACCATCCTGCAGAAGTACGCGTGGATCGTCGCATCGTCGGTGAGCTCGGGGTGGAACGCCGCCACCAGCACGCTGCCCTCGCGGGCGAGCACCGGGGCGCCCTGGTGGCGCGCCAGCACCTCGACCGACGGCCCCGCGGCGAGGATGCGCGGGGCGCGGATGAAGATCATGGTCAGGGGGTGCGCGGCGCCGTCGAGCGTCGCCGTGCCCTGCGTCTCGAACGATTCCCGCTGCCGGCCGTAGGCGTTGCGCTCGACCGCGACGTCGATGAAGCCAAGGGAGAACTGCTCCGGGTTGGCGACCTCCCGGGCGAGCAGGATGAGCCCGGCGCACGTGCCGAAGATCGGCTTGCCTTCGGCGTGGAACTTCTCCAGGGCCGCCACGAAGCCCCACTCGTGCATGAGCTTGAGCAGGGTGGTGCTCTCGCCGCCCGGCATGATCAGCCCGTCGACGCCGGCGAGCTGGGCGGGCATGCGCACCTCCACCGCCTCGGCGCCGCATCGCGCGAGCGCCGCGGCGTGGAGGGCGAAGTCGCCCTGGAGCGCGAGGACGCCGATCTTCACCAGCCGCGCGTCTGCAGGAGATCCTTCTCGGCCATCTTCGAGGTCTCCAGCCCGGGCATCGCCTCGCCGAGCTCCTCGCTGACCCGGGCCAGCACGTCGGGGTCCTTGAAGTGGGTCGTGGCCTGGACGATGGCCTTGGCGCGCTTCGGCGGATCGCTCGACTTGAAGATCCCGGAGCCGACGAAGACGGCCTCGGCGCCGAGCTGCATCATGAGGGCGGCGTCGGCGGGCGTGGCGATGCCGCCCGCGGAGAAGTTCGGCACGGGCAGCCGGCCGTGCTTCGACACCCAGCGGAGGATGTCGTAAGGCGCGCCGAGGTTCTTGGCCTCGGTCATCAGCTCCTCGGGGTTGAGCAGGGTCAGCCGCTTGATCCCGCCCGTGAGCGCGCGCATGTGGCGGACGGCCTCGACGATGTTGCCCGAGCCGGCCTCGCCCTTGGTGCGGATCATGGCCGCGCCCTCGCCGATGCGCCGCAGCGCCTCGCCGAGGTCGCGCGCGCCGCACACGAACGGCACGCTGAAGGCGAACTTGTCGATGTGGAAGTGCTCGTCGGCCGGGGTGAGGACCTCCGACTCGTCGATGAAGTCGATGGCGAGCGCCTGGAGGATCTGCGCCTCCACGAAGTGGCCGATGCGCGCCTTGGCCATGACCGGGATGGTGACGGCCTTCTGGATCTCGCGGATCTTCTTCACCGGCGACATCCGCGCCACCCCGCCGTCCCGCCGGATGTCCGAGGGGACGCGCTCCAGCGCCATGACCGACGTCGCGCCGGCGTCCTCGGCGATCTTCGCCTGCTCGGCGTTGGTGACGTCCATGACCACGCCGCCCTTGAGCATCTCGGCGAGCGCGATGTGCTTCTTGTCCGCGATCCTCAGCCCGTTGTCCTCTGCCATGTCGGCCTCCTCCCGGTTCACGTCCAGGGTCGAATGCTCTCCGGTCGAGCCACCAGCGTCACACCAGCGGCACCGCGAGGTCTTCCTCGCGCGGGACGCGCGCGGGCTCCTTCAGCGATGCGCGGATCGTGTCGGCGAGACGGTGCACCCCCTCCTCGATGCGCGCGGCGGGCAGCGCCGAGAACGACAGGCGCAGGGTCCGGTCACCCGAGCCGTCGACGAAGAAGGCGGTCCCGGGCGTGAACGTCACCCCGCGCGCGGCGGCGCGGGGCAGCAAGGCCGCGGCGCTCAGCCGGGACGGCAGGGTCAGCAGCAGCGAGAAGCCCGCCTCCGGCTCGGTCCACGTGACGCCCTCGGGCATCCACCGCCCGAGCGCGCCGAGCAGCAGCCCCCGCCGCCGCCCGTAGGCGCGTGCGGCGCGGACGGCGTGGCGGTCCAGCAGCCGCCCCTCGCAGAAGCGGTGGACGGCGGCCTGGATGAGCGCGCTGGTGTGGATGTCGGCGAGCTGCTTGGCCTCCCGCAGCCGCTCCAGCACCGGCGGCGGCGCGACCAGCCAGCCGATGCGCAGCCCGGGGAAGAGCACCTTCGAGAAGGTACCGATGTAGATGACGATCCCGGCGCGGTCCTGGGCCTTGAGCGGCACGGGCCGCCGCGCCCCGTACGCGAGGCTGGGATCGAAGCCGTCCTCGATGATCGGCATCCCGCGCCGCGCGGCGGCGTCGAGCAGCCCGCGGCGCCGCTCCGGGCTCATCGCGAGCCCCGTCGGGTTGTGCGCGCTGGGCTGGCAGTAGAAGAGCTTGGGCGCGTGCCGCTCGAGCAGCCGCTCGAAGACGTCCACGCGCGGGCCGTCGGCGTCCCACGGCACCGGCAGCAGCTCGGCGCCGAACGCGCGGAAGACCTGCAGGGCGCGTGGATAGGTCGGCTGCTCGATGGCCACGGCGTCCCCCGGATCCACGAGGGTCCGCGCGATCAGGTCGAAGCCCTGCTGCGAGCCGTTGACGATGAGGATGTCCTCGGCGCGGGCCTCCAGCCCGAAGCGCAGCAGGTAGGTCGAGAGGTACCGGCGGAGCGGCGGGTAGCCCGCGACGGGATAGTACTGGAGCAGCGAGGCGCCCTCGTCCCGCACCACGCGATTGAGGACCCGGCGGAACGCGTCGGTCGGGAACAGGCCGCTGTCCGGCGCGCCGCCCGCGAACGAGATCCCGCCGCTCGGCTCCACCACGTCGTGGCGCGGGCGGCCCGCGTCGGCGCGCACGGTGCGCGCGCTGCGCGAGAACAGGGCGGACCAGTCGATGGGGGCGGGCTCCACCCGCGCCGCGGCGCGCGCGGCCACCCCCGCGGGCGCCGCCGCGAACGTCCCCTGCCCCACGTGGGCGCGGGCCCACCCCGCGGCGACCAGCTCCTCGTACGCGAGCACGACCGTGGCGCGGTTCACGCCGAGGCTGTGCGCGAGGTCGCGCGTGGCCGGCAGCTTCACGCCGTCGCCGAGCAGGCCTTCCCGGATCAGTCGCTCCAGATGCGCCTGGATCTGCCGCGCCACGGGGATCGGCTTGTCGCGCTCGATGGGGATCTGCACTGGTCCTCTCGCTCGACCATTTTCTACCCGAAACGATCCCTGTCAACGGCCAATTGGGGCCTTGGCGAGCCGACCACTCGACGGGGGTCACACGGCGAGCGTCACCGGCGTCGGGCCCGCATATAATTCACCGTGCGCTCGAACCAATGAGCACATCGCGGGCCTCGAGGACGTGAGCAAGGCGTGGAAGACCACGTGCGAGCGGGAGCACTCGCGGTGAGGCGATGAGCGCCGGCGAGAGCCCGATCAAGCAGGCCGTGAAGTGGATCGACGACCGCCTGCGCGACGACCCCCGGGCGGATCGGGTGCGCCTGATCGACGAGGCGGCGCGCCGCTTCGACCTCTCCCCGCTCGACGCCGACTTCCTGGCCCGTCACCTCGCCGAGCGCGGACGCTAATTAGCCTTCCACGGGGCGCAGCCGCACCAGCGTCGCGCCCCAGCCGCCGCGCTCGGGTGGCGCGTCCGCGAAGGCGAGCACGGCGGGATGGCGCTCCAGCACCGCGCGGACGCTCGCGCGCTGGGCGCCGATGCCCCGGCCGTGGATCAGGCGCACCTCGCTGAAACCACGCGCGCGCGCCTCGCGCAGGTACTCCTCGACCACGCCGCGGATGTCGCGCGGCGCGAACGCGTGCAGGTCGAGGGCGTCCTCGATCGGGATCCGGACGGGCTCGTCGTCGGGGCTCAGGCGCTCAGATCTTGAAGCCGGCCGTGATGTGCTGCTGCCAGTGCTGGAAGCTCGAGAGATCCTCCCCCGAAAGCTTGCACTGTCAGAAGGTGGCCGCGCGCTCGAAGAAGGCGACGTCGACCACCGCGACCCGCTCCGCGGACGCGGTCTCCGCCACCTTCTGGGTGACCATCTGCCGCACGAAGGGGATCGGGATCCGGTGCAGCCGGTGGATGACCTCCTCGGTGCAGCGCACGCGCGTGCCCGGGAGCACCGGGCCGGCCGTCGCCGGGGGCGGCACGTCGTCGTGCTCGCACCTCTCGGGAACGAGCTGCTGGAGCCGCACGGTGACGTAGTCGGTCACCCACGCCTGCAGCGCCTGCCGGGTGGCGTCGGGATCGACCGGCCCGCGCTCCAGCCGCTCGCTCACGCTCCCGAGCAGCGATTCCAGCCGGCCGAGTCGCACCTCGAGGGCGGCGAGGCGCTGGTCGAGCTTGTCGTCCACGCACGGTCTCCCTGTCTCGCCGGTCACGCCATCGGCGGCCGGCGCGCGTGCCAGTCGGTGGCGCGCTGCCAGGCGTCCGCGACGCGCAGCACGGTGGCCTCGTCGAAGGGACGGCCCACGAACTGCATGCCGATCGGCAGCCCGCCCGACGTGAGCCCGCACGGCACCGAGCACGCCGGGTGGCCGGAGAAGTTGAAGGGGCGGGTGAAGCGGATCAGGCTCGCGCGCACGTCGGCCGTGACCCCGCCGATCGAGATCTCGGTGTCCCCGACCGGGGTCGCCGCGATGGGGGTCGACGGCGCCAGCAGCACGTCGCGCCGGGCCAGCGCGGCGTCGACGGCGTCACGCACCACGGTGCGCAGCTGCTGGGCCCGCACGTACTGCACGCCGGTGACGAAGGCCCCCATGCGCAGCCGTGAGGCGACGTCCGGCTGGTAGTCCGCCGCGCGGGTGCGCAGCCACTCGGCGTGGTACGCGAGCGCCTCGGGGGCGAGGATCGCGGAAGACGCGCCGGCCATGTCGTCCATGTGCGGCAGCGCCACCTCGTCGACCGTCGCGCCGAGGCCCTCGAGCGCCCGGGCCGCGCGCTCGACGGTCTCGCGGACCTCGGGCGCCGCGCTCTCGAGGAAGAACGCGCGCAGCAATCCCACGCGCAGCCCCTTCACGTCTCCGGTGAGCGCGGCGCCGTACTCCGGGGTCGGCAGCACGCTCGAGGTCGGGTCGGCGGCGTCGTAGCCGGCCAGGCATCGCAGCATCAGCGCGCAGTCCGCCGCGCTCCGGGTCATCGGGCCGATGTGGTCCAGGCTCCACGACAGCGGCAGCACGCCGGCGCGGCTCACCCGCCCGTACGTCGGCTTGAGCCCGGTGATCCCGCAGAGCGACGCGGGGATGCGGATGGAGCCGCCCGTGTCCGAGCCGAGCGCGCCGGGCGCGAGGCCGGCGGCGACGGCGACCCCCGAGCCCGAGGACGAGCCCCCGGGGATGCGCGCCGTCGCGGCGTCCCACGGATTCCGCGACGTGCCATAGTGGGCGTTGAGCCCTTCGGGACCGTAGGCGAACTCGTGCATGTTCAGCTTACCGAGCAGGACGGCGCCCGCGGCCCTGAGCCGTGCGGCCACCGTCGCGTCCTGGGCGGGCACCGCGTCGCCGAGGATCTTCGAGCCGCCCGTGGTCCTGATACCGGCCGTGTTGACGAGGTCCTTGAGCGCCACCGGTACGCCGTGCAGCGGGCCGAGCGGCCGGCCCGACATCAGCTCGGCCTCGGCGGCGCGCGCCGCCTCGCGCGCCGCCTCGGCGCACACCGTGATGTACGCGCGCAGCTCCGCGTCGCGCGCGGCGATGCGATCGAGGTGGGCCTTCGTGACCTCGACCGGGGAGACCTCCTTGGTGGCGATCATCCGGGCCAGGTCGACCATCGAGGTGAAGACGAGATCGGCCATCAGAGCATCCGGTACTGCGCCGCCGGCTCGACGCCCGTGAGCGGCAGCGTCTCGAGACGGGCGAGCATCGCCAGCGTGCGCTCGATCACGGGCAGCAGGGCCGTGAGCTCGGCGTCGGGCAGCTCTACGCCGGACAGCCGGGCCATCGCGCGCAAGGTCGCCACGTCGGTCATGCGCCCGAGTCTACCGCGGGCGGCGCCCAGGGGACAATCGGTTGAGATCGGCGCCTGCGCTACAATCGAAGCCCGTGGCGGTCGCCCTCACCATCCTGATCGACCAGCACGACCCCCGCCCCCGCCGCGCTCTGAGCGTCGCGCCCGGGACGACGATCCTGAAATCCGCCCACGAGGCGGGCATCGACGTCACCGCGACCTGCGGCGGCCGGGGCCGATGCACGTCGTGCCGCGTGAAGTACGTCGCGGGGACGATCCCGCCGCCGACGATCGCCGACGAGGTCCAGCTCGGCGACGACCTCGTGCGCGAAGGGTATCGACTCGCCTGCCAGTGCCCGGTCACCGACGCAGTGACCGTGCAGCTCGCCCCCCCGCTCGAAGAGGCCGGGTTCCAGATCCTGGGCGTGGAGGGGCAGGGCGCCCGCCGGGCTGCCATCACCATCGACTCCGGGGTCGTCAAGCAGGTGGTGAAGGTGGAGCTCCCGCGCGAGGAGCACCACCAGACCTCCGACCTCGAGCAACTGCTGGCCGCGGTCGGGCTGCCTGCGGAGAGCGCCGGAGCCGGACTGCTGGGCAGCCTGCCCGCGGCGCTTCGTGAGGACGGCGGGACGGTGACGGTGACGACCTTCGCCGGGCACATCCTCGCCGTCGAGCGCGGTGACACGGCGCTGATGAAGTTCGGGCTCGCCGTGGACATCGGGACCACCAGCGTGGTCACCAGCCTGCACGAGCTGGAGTCGGGCGAGCAGCTCGCAGCGGTGTCGAGCCTCAACCCCCAGGCGGTGTTCGGCGGCGATCTCATGTCGCGCATCGCGTTCGCCCAGTTCAACCCCACCAACCTCCGCAAGCTGCACACGCGGATCCTCGGCCTGCTCAACCAGCACGTCGAGCAGGTGTGCCGCGAGGCCGGCGTGCTGCCCAAGTGGATCTTCAAGGTGGTCGTGGTCGGCAATACCTGCATGCACCACCTGCTCCTCGGGATCGATCCCTCGTACGTGGGGCTCGCGCCCTACGCCCCGGTGATGCGCCACGCGATCACCCTGCCGGCGCACCAGCTGCATCTCAAGACCGCGCCCGAGGCGCGTGTGTGTCTGCTGCCCCTGGTGGCCGGCTTCGTGGGCGCCGACGCGGTGGCGGTGGCGCTCGCCACGCGGATCCGGGACACACCTCGCCTGCGCGTCGCCGTGGACATCGGGACCAACGGCGAGGTCCTGCTCGGCTCGAGCGAGCGCCTGTGGGCCTGCTCGGCGCCGGCCGGTCCCGCCCTCGAGGGCGCGCAGATCCGCCACGGCATGCGCGCGGCGCGGGGAGCGATCGACCGCGTCGCCGTCGACGACGACCTGCGCCTGCACACCATCGGCGAGACCCCGCCGCTCGGGCTCTGCGGCTCCGGGCTGATCGACCTCATCGCCGGGCTCCTCGACGCCCGGGTCATCGACGCCACCGGGCTCATCCAGGTGGAGGAGCGGCAGGCGCTGCCGGCGGCGCTGCGCGACCGCGTGAGCATGCGCGGCGAGGAGCGGCTGGTCGTGATCGCCCGCGCCGGCGAGCAGGGCGCCCCGCGCGAGCTGGTGCTGACCCAGGACGACGTCCGCCAGGTCCAGCTCGCCAAGGGCGCCATCGCCTCGGGCATCGCCATGCTCGTGCACGTGGCCGGCGTGCCGCTCGAGCGGATCGAGGAGCTGATGCTCGCCGGCGGCTTCGGCAACTACGTCTCGATCGAGAGCGCCGTGCGGATCGGGCTGGTGCCGGCGCTGCCGCGCGAGCGCATCCGCTACGTCGGCAACGCGGCCGCGCTGGGCGCCCAGCTCGCGCTGCTGTCCGAGGCCGAGCGCGCCCGGGCCGAGACGATCGCCGCCGGCATCGAGCACGTCTCGCTGGCGGCCCATCCCGACTTCGAGCAGATCTTCGTCGACGCCATGAACTTCCCTGCGAGGTCCCCGCGATGACGCTCGCGCTGCCGCCCGGCCTGGTCGCCACGTCGGTCGGCCCGCTCGCCGCCGAGGTCGACGCGCGCTGGCTGATGGCCTACGCGGCCGGGCTCGGGGAGAGCGGCGCGCGCTACTACGATACGGCGGGGGCCGGCGGGCCCGCGGCGCATCCGCTCTTCGCCGTGTGCTACGAGTGGCCCCTGGCGCTCCTGCTGCGGGGCCAGGCCATCCCCGACGCCGTCGCGCGCCGCGGGGTGCACGCCACGCATCACCTCGTGATCCACCGCCCGCCCCGGGCCGGCGACGCGCTCTCGACCACGGCCCGCATCGTCGGCGTCGCCGGCCGCCGGGCCGGCGCCCTCGTGGTGCTGCGCTTCGAGACCGTCGACGCGGCGGGCGCCCCCGTCACCAGCACGCTCCACGGCAGCGTCTATCGCGGCGTGGCCTGCGAGGACGAGGGCCAGGTCGACGCGCTGCCCGAGGCGCCCGGCGGCCCGCCGCGGTGGGACGCGCCCGTGCCGGTCGCCGCGGGCGCCGCCCACGTCTACACGGAGACCGCGCGCATCTGGAACCCGATCCACACCGACCTCGCGGTGGCACGGGCGGCGGGGCTGCCCGGCCTGATCCTGCACGGCACCGCCACCCTGGCCCTCGCCGTCTCACGCCTGATCGAGCGCGAGCTCGGCGGCGATCCCGGCCGCGTGCGCGCGGTCTCCGGCCGCTTCTCCGGCATGGTCGCCGTGCCGTCGACGATCGTGGTGCGCGGCGGGGCGCGACGCGGCGACGCCATCGCGCTCGACGTCCTTGACGCCACCGGCGCCGTCGTGCTCTCCCAGGGGGTGGTGGCGGCATGAGGCAGATGACCCGGCTCGAACGGCTGCAGGCCGCGATCAACCGCGAGCCGGTCGATCGCGCGCCCTATGCCGTGTGGCGTCACTTCCCCCAGATCGACCGCAACCCTGCCGGCCTCGCCCAGGCCACGCTGCGCTTCCACGAGCGGTACGGATCGGACTTCATCAAGTTCACGCCGGCCGGCGGCTACGCCGTCGAGGCGTGGGGCTGCGTGGAAGCCGCGGACGCTCGGCCGGACGGCCATCGGCCGTGCGCCCGCTGCGCGGTGCAGCGGGGCGAGGACTGGAAGCAGATCCGCCCGCTCGACCCGGCGAGCGCGCCCGGGTACGTCGAGCAGTTCGAGATCATCGTGCGGCTCGGCTTCGATCGCCGGATCGGTGACGCGCCCGTGCTGCCCACGCTCTTCTCGCCGCTCTCGCTCGCCCGCAAGCTCTCCGGCGATCGGCTGCTGACGGATCTCCGCGAGCGGCCGGATGAGGTGCGCGATGCGCTGGAGGCGATCACCGAGACCCAGATCCGCTTCGCCGACCTGGCCCTGCAGGAAGGCGTGTCGGGGATCTTCTACTCGATCCAGGCCGCCAGCGAGAGCGTGATGAGCGAGGCGCTCTACGCGGAGTTCGGCGAGCCCTACGATCGCCGGGTGCTCGAGTCGGTGCAGGGGCGCTCCGCGCTCACGATCGTCCACTGCCATGGCGACCGGCTGATGTTCGGGCGGCTGGCGCGGCTGCCGGGGCACGCGTGGAACTGGGACGACCGCGCCACGGCGCCGTCGCTCGCCGAGGCCCAGGCGATGGTGCCCGGCGCGGTCCTCGGCGGGCTCGGCCAGTGGACGACGCTGCTCACGGGAACGCCGGATGACGCCGCCGCCGAGGCGGACGACGCGCTCCGCCAGACCGGCGGGCGCGGCCTGATCGTCGGCCCCGGCTGCGTCCTGCCCACCGGCACGCCCGACGCCAACGTCGCCGCCGTCATCACATCGCTCGGCGGCCCCCTCAAACCGATCCCCGGCGTGGTTTGAAGCTGGGGGGCTCCGGGCGCCCCCCAGACCCCCGGCTCGGAGCACCACGGCAAAGCCGCGGCGCTCCTCGATGTCCCGACGCGCCCCTGGCCCGCCAGGTCGAGTCAGGAGATCGAGCGTCCGCGTCGGCTCAGCCTCCGAGGTCCTGCTCCAGCGCCGGCAGTGACGGCGGCGACATCTCGTCGGCCGTGCGCTGCTCCCAGTGCCACTCGGGGACGGTCTTCCAGAGCCGCTCGGCCTCGGCCTGGGCCTCCACGAGCAGTGCCTCCTCGTCGACGCCGACCACGCGGCCGCCGTCCACCACGGGGCGGCCGTCGACGAAGACCCGGGTGACGTCGTCCATGGTCGCGCAGTTCACCAGCGCCCGGATGGGGTCCCGGTAGGGGCCGATGCGGATCTTGCGCAGGTCGACGACGACGATGTCCGCCTTGGCGCCCGGCGCCAGACGCCCGAGATCGTCCCGGCGGAGCGCGCGGGCGCCGCCCAGCGTCGCCGCGCCGAGGACGTCGCCCGCCGTCGCCAGCGTGAAATCGTGCTCCACGATCTTGCACAGCAGCGAGGCCCAGCGCATCTCGGCGACGAGGTCACGCGGGTACGTGTCGGTGCCGAGCCCGACGTTGACGCCGGCCGCGCGGAAGCGGTGGAACGACTCCAGCGCGTTGCCCCGGCGGGCGAACACCAGCGGGCAGTGCGCGACGGTGGTCCCCGTGCGCGCGAGGATCTCCAGGTCCCGCCCGGCCGGCAGCGCAGCGAGGTGGTGGGCGGTCGAGATGATGCAGTGGCCGAGGATCGCGTCCGGCCCGAGCAGGCCGACGTCCTCGAGGAACTCCACGGGCGTCCGGACGTGACGCCGCAGGATCTCGTGGAACTCCAGCAAGTTCTGGCCGGCGTGGATCTCGATGCCGACCCCGAGCGCGTCGGCGGCCTGGCGCGTGGCGCGCAGGAGCGCCGGGCTGCACGTGTCGACCTGGTAGGGAAACAGCATCCCGCGCACGCGGCCGGCGTGGGCGCCGTCGTGCTTGCCGATGAACGTCTTGGCCCGCTCCAGGCCCTGGCGGCCGGCCGCCTCGTCCCACTCGTAGGTGAGCGCGCCGCGGGCGTCGAGCACGTACGAGCCGTCCTTGTAGGCGGGGCTCACGTAGGCGCGCATCCCGAGAGCGCCGATGGTCTCGATCATGGCCTCGTCGGCGCCGCCGATCGGGACCACGGTGGTGCAGCCGCTCTTCAGCATCTCGACCAGCGCGAAACGGGCGCCGCGCGTGCGGTCCCCGCGCGCGCCGAGCGGGGTGACTCCCCGGGGCGCCGCGAAGTAGTTCAGGAACCCGGCGTGAAAGTAGTCGCGCCGGCCGGCGTCGGCGACGAGGCGGCCCCCGGCCTCGGTGTCGGCGTGGCAGTGGATGTTGACGAGCCCGGGCATGACCAGCGTGCCGGTCGCGTCGATCCGGCGGTCGGCGTGCCCCGGGTACCGGCGGCCCACGAACACGACGCGATCGTCCTCGAACACCAGCGTCCCGCCGCGCAGCAGCCGGTGGCCCCCGTCCGCGTACGCGACGACGTCGCCGCCCTCGAGCAGGGTTCGCATGGGCGCTCCTTTCGCGGGGACCTACTTCGCGACGTTGAAGCGGAAGTGGCAGATCTCGCCGTCCTGGACGACGTAGTCCTTGCCCTCCAGGCGGAGCTGGCCCCGGGCGCGGATGTCCGCCCACGAGCCCTTGACCGCGACCAGCTCATCGTAGCCCGTGACCTCGGCGCGGATGAAGCCGCGCGCGATGTCGCTGTGGACCACGCCGGCGGCGTCCTGGGCCCGGGTGCCGCCGGGGATCGGCCAGGCGCGCACCTCGTCCTCGCCGACGGTGAAGAACGACACCAGGCCGAGCAGCGCGTAGCAGTCGCTGAGCACGCGGTGGATGGCGGGCTCGGCGAGTCCGAGGTCGGCGAGGAAGGCCTGCTGCTCCTCCCCGGCGAGCTGGGCCACCTCCATCTCGATCACCGCCGACACCCAGCCCACGCACGTGCGGGGCCGGCCGGCGACGCCGTCGAGCCCGAAGCGCTCGAGCACGCGCGGGCCGTCCGCCACGGCCTTCTCGTCGAGGTTCACGCAGTGCAGGATGGGCTTCTGGGACAGGAACGTGAACCCGCGGATCGCCTTCGTCTCGTCGGCGGTGAGCTCGACGGCGCGGAGCGGATGCTCCGCCTCGAGCTGGGGCCTGAGGTTTCTCAAGAGAGCCTGCTCGGCCACCTCCGCGTCGGTACGGCGCTTCCGGATGGACGCCTCCAGGCGCTCGAGCCGGCGCTCGATCACCTCCAGGTCGGCGAGGATCAGCTCGGTCTCGAGGTCGGCGACGTCCCGCCGGGGGTCGGCGGCGCCGAGCGTCGGGTCCTCGAAGGCGCGCACCACGTGGAGCAGCGCGTCGGCGCTGCGGAACTCCTTGGTCTCCAGGCTCGCGCGCTCGCCGCGGGCGAGGCCGGCGAGGTCGACGACCTCGAAGCTCGCGTGCGTGGTCTTCTTCGGCGTGAACAGCGCCGAGAGCCGATCGACGCGGGGATCGGGCACCCGCGCCACGCCGGTGTGGAGCTCCGGGCGCGTGGCCTCGTAGCGGGCGGTGGGGACGCTGGCCCCGGTCAAGAGATTGAACAGCGTCGTCTTACCGCTCCGGGGAAGCCCGATCAGGCCGATCTTCATGGGATGATTATGCCTCGTGAGCGAGCCCGGGACCCGCAGGAGAATCGATGCGACCGGCGCGGCGCTCTCGCTGCTGGTCTCGGTGCTGTGGGGCGCGAACCCCGCCGCCATCAAGCTCGGGCTCCTCGACGCGCCCCCCATCCGCCTGGCCGGGCTGCGCTTCCTCGTCGGCGGCGCCGTCATCCTCGGGTGGGCGTGGCTGACGGGCCGCCTGCGCGGCCTGCGCGTCGCCCGCCGCGAGTGGCGCCCGCTGCTCGTGGTGACCGCGATCTTCATCGGCCAGATCGCGACCATGAACGTGGGCACGGCGATGACCAGCGCCGCCCACTCCGCGATCCTCCTGAACCTCTCCGCCGTGCACACGGTGGTGCTCGCCCACTTCCTGATCCCCGGCGACCGGCTCAGCGCGCGCAAGATGCTCGGGGTCGGCGTGTCGTACGCGGGGAGCGGGGCTCTTCGCGCGGCAGGTCCCGGCCGGCCCCGCCACGCTGGCCGGCGACGCCCTCATGTTCCTGAGCGCGCTCCTGCTCGCCGATCGCACGGTCTACCTCGCGCGCGTGGTGCACACCCTCGACCCGGTGAAGCTCCTGCTCGCCCAGGCCACGCTCGGCGCCGTCGTCTTCTTCGCCTACTCCGCGGTGATGGAGCCCGGCGCGGTCACGTGGACTCGCCGCCTGGCCCTGTCCATCGGCTTCCAGGGCGTGGTGGTGGCGGGCTTCAACTTCGTGATCAATCTCTGGCTGCTCCGACGCTATCGCCCGAGCGCGCTCGCTCCGCTGTTCCTCACCCAGCCGATCTTCGGGGTCGTGGCCGCGGCCCTCCTCGTCGGCGACCGGCTGACCCCCGAGCTCCTGGTGGCGAGCGCGGCCGTCGCCCTCGGCATCGGCATCTCGAGCAGCGGGAAGGGCTGACGGTATACTCCGGACATGCCGAGCGCGCCGTCGAAGCGTCTGGAGGTCGTGCCGAATCCGCACCCCGACCGCGACTACGAGGTCTCGATGGCGGTGCCGGAGTTCACGTGCCTCTGCCCGATGACCGGCCAGCCCGACTTCGCCACGATCCGTATCCGCTACGTTCCCGACCAGCACCTCGTGGAGCTGAAGTCGCTCAAGCTCTACATCTGGTCGTATCGCGACGAGGGCGCCTTCCACGAGGACGTGACCAACCGGATCCTGAACGACTTCGTCGCCGCGGCGCGCCCGCGCTGGGCCGAGGTCGTCGGCGATTTCAACGTCCGCGGCGGCATCAAGACCGAGGTCCGCGCCACCTACGGCAAGCGCCCTGAGCTGTAGCCGCCAGCCGGGGCCGACGGGGGCGCGGGCAGGGGTCAAGACGACCACGCCGCACGCGGGCGCTGACACGCTCCCGTCGGCCCCGCCGCGCGGTGCACCTACTTCGCGAGCGCGAGGAGGACCGCGCCCCGATCAGGATACGATCCCCGACGGGCTCGAATAGCGCCCAGAGGTAGCCGTAGGCCGACCAGCCGCCGTCGACGGTGAGGACCTCGCCGGTGACGAACGAGGCCTCGTCGGTGGCGAGGAAGACGGCGGCGGCCGCGATCTCCTCCGGCGTGCCGAGCCGGCCGACCGGCGTGCGGCGGGCGAGCGCGCCGAAGTCGAGGATCCCGCCGATCGCGCTGCACGGTGATCGTCGCGTCGACCGTGGTCGTCTCGTCCGCCCCCGCCGCCGGCCCGGCCCGAGCAGGGTCAGGACGCCGACGATCGGCGCCAGGGCCGCGGCCATCCTCACTTCGAGCGGACGCTCTTGAGGAACCGGAGGACGGCGCCGTTGAAGAGGTCGGCCTCTTCGATGAAGAACGCGTGCCCGCCCGGCAGGATGATGAGGCGCGCGCGGCGGATGAGCTTCGCGAGGGCGCGCGAGTACTCGGGCGGGGTCAGGATGTCGTCCTTGCCGGCCAGGACCAGCGTCGGCACCTTGATGGCGCCCAGCCGCTTGAGGCGCGTGCCGTTCCACGCCAGGATGCCGCGCGCCTGGCGCTCGATGGCCTCGGCCTTGGTCTGGTGGGGGTAGGCCAGCGCGCGCTGGAAGGCCGCCTCGACGTTCTCCTTCTTCGCGAAGAACGCCGGGCTGAACACCCACGGGTAGACGAGGTAGCGGTAGCGCTCCTCGACGGGGATGCGCGAGGACAGTCCCGCCCACGCCTCGACGGTGTGCAGGAAGCGCGCATCGCCGGCGGCCCACGTGCACGCCAGGGTCAGCGAGCGCACCAGGCGCGGGTGGCGCAAGGCGAGCTCGATCGCGATGGTCCCGCCCATCGAGGCGCCCACCACGTGGGCCCGGGGGATCCTGAGCAGGCGCAACAGCGCCGCCGCATCGTCGGCCATCTGGGCCGTCGTGTACACGGGCTCGGGGGGCAGGTCGCTCTGGCCCACGCCGCGGTTGTCGAAGGTGATCACCTGGAAGTGCGGCTCGAGGGCCGAAATCTGTAATCCCCAGTGGGCGGCCGGCGCCGACAGGTCGTTGATCATCAAGATCGGGTCGCCGCGGCCCGCGACCTCGTAGTGCATGCGGATCTTGTTGATGACGGCGTAGGGCATCACGCCACCTTGCCAGGGACGATGGCGACCTTGATGGAGGCCGGCTCGCGGTGCGCGGCAAAGGCCTCGCTCAGCGCGTCGAGGGTGAAGCGGTGGGTCACCAGCGGCCGCGTGCGCACGGCCCCGGAGGCCACCAGCCGCATCGCCTCGGGGAACTCGTCCTGGTAGATCATGGAGCCCGCGATGGTGATCTCCCGGCGCACGACCGTGAAGAACGAGACGGCCGTGGGCTCGTGCGGCAAGCCCGTGAGGATCACGCGCCCGCCCGGCCGCACCAGCGCCAGCGCGTGCTCCACCGCCGCCGCCGTCCCCGCCGTCTCCACCACGAGGTCGACACCCTCGCGGCCGGAGAACCGGCGGGCGGCGTCCTCCAGCGGGCCCTCGTCAAGCGCGTGCACGGCCTCCGCGCCGAGCTCGCGCGCCAGCGCGAAGCGCCGAGCAGTCCGCCCGACGATCATGGTCCGCGCGCCGCGCGCCCGCAGCACCTGCAGGGCGAGCAGCCCGAGCGTTCCGCCCCCGAGCACGGCCGCGGTCTCGCCGGGCCGCGGCGCGCCGCGGTCCACCGCGCGCACCACCACCCCGAGCGGCTCGACGAGCGCGAGGTCCTCGTCGGCCACGCCGGCCGGCGCCGGCCAGCAGCAACGCGCGGGCACCCGCACACGCTCGGCGAAGCCGCCGTCGACGTCGATCCCGACGGCGGTGCGCTGCAGGCACAGGTTGCGATTGCCCTCCCGGCACAGGGGGCAGCGCCCACACGAGTAGTTCGGCTCGACCGCGACGCGATCACCCGGCCGGACACGGTCGACCCCGGGGCCCACGCCGTCGACCCGGGCCACGAACTCGTGGCCCATCACCCGGGGATAGGCGACAGGACGCTCGCCTGTCCAGATCCGGTGGTCCGTGCCGCAGAGGCCGGCGACGAGGACGGAGACCACGACCTCATCGGGGCCCGGGAGGGGATCCGCCAGGGTCTCGATCCGGAGATCACGGGGGCCGTGCAGGACCGCCGCTTTCACGGACGCCAATCTACTTGAGGACCGGCGCTCGCATCAACTTTCGCCGCGAAAATCATGGTCCCGGCCCGCCAGGCTCCGAATGGTCAGTCCAATAACAGCCGGGGGGACGGCTAGTTACGCCGATCATGTGAGGGACAGGCTCATCAGGCAGCCGAGTGGCCGCCGTCGAGAAAGATCGTCTGGCCTGTCATGAAATCCGACGCCGCCGAGGCCAGGTAGACGACCAGCGGGCCCACCTCCTCCGGCCGCCCGATCCGCCGCATGGGAATGTCGCGGAGCAGCCGATCGCCGACCTTCTGGCTGGCGAAGGCCGGCGCCGACATGTCGGTCTCGAACCAGCCGGGCGCGATCGCGTTCACCTGCACGTTGTGGCGGGCCCACTCGACGCCCAGCGCGCGCGTGAAGGCGATGATGCCCCCCTTGGTGGCGCCGTAGCCGGCGTACCCCGGCACGCCGGTGTCGGCCATGATGGAGGAGACGTTGACGATCTTGCCGGAGCGCTGAGGGATCAGGTACCGGGCGGCAGCCCGACAGCCGTGGACGGTCCCGCTCAGGTTGACGTCGAGCATGCGCTGCCAGTCGTCCAGCGCCAACTCGGCGAGCGGCGTCACCACCGCGACGCCCGCATTGTTGACGAGGACGTCGAGGCGGCCGAGCACGCCGGCCGCGCGCTCGAGCAGACGCTCCACGTCGCCGTAGCGCGTGACGTCGGTGGCCACCGCGATGGCGCGGCCGCCCCCCTGCTCCACGGCGTGAGCCGTCTCGTCCAGCTCCCGCGTGGAGCGCGCGCCGAGGGCCACCGCCGCGCCCTCGCGCGCGAGCGCGAGGGCCATCGCCCGGCCGAGCCCGCGGCTCGCTCCGGTGACGACAGCGACCTTGCCGGCCAGCCTCACCGGTAGAGCGCTTCGATCACCTCGCGGTGGCGCTCGGTGACGACCTTGCGCTTGACCTTGAGCGTCGGGGTCAGGGCGCCATTGTCGATGGTGAAGTCCTCGGGGAGGATCGCCCAGCGCTTGATCTTGGCGTAGGACTGCAGCTGCGTGTTCTTGTCCTCGACGATGCGCCCGACCCGCTCGACCACGCGCGGATCCTTGATCACGAGCGCGGGGTCGGTGGCCAGGATGCCCTGCTCGCGCGCGAACTTCGTGAGCTCCTCGGGAGTCACCGTGATCAGCGCCACGGGATAGGGTCGCCGGTCGCCGTAGACCATCGCCTGGCTGACGAAGGGGTCGGTCTTCAGGAGGTTCTCGATGTTCTGCGGCGCGATGTTCATGCCGCCCGCGGTGACGATGAGGTCCTTCTTGCGGTCGGTGATGAAGAGGAACCCCTCGGCGTCGAGGTGGCCGATGTCGCCGGTGTGGAACCAGCCGTCCGGCTCGAACACCGCCGCGGTGGCCTCGGGCTGCTTCCAGTAACCGCGCGTGGCGATGTTCGGTCCGCGGGCCAGAATCTCGCCGTCATCCGCGATCCTGAGCTCCACCCCGGGGAGCGCCTCGCCGACGGAGACGAACTTGAAGTGGTCGGGCCGGTTGAACGTGAGCGCGGGGCAGGTCTCGGTCAGCCCGTAGCCTTCCAGGATGAGGATGCCGGCGGCGTGGAAGAACTCCGCGATGTCGCGGGAGAGCGGCGCGCCGCCCGAGACAGCCCAGATCAGCCGGCCGCCGAGCCGGGCGTGTAGCTTGGAAAAAACGAGCTTGTGGGCGAGCCGCCGCTGCATCTCCAGCGCGGCGGGGACCGGCCGGCCGGCCTGCTGGAGCCGGCTGACCCGCCGGCCGACGTCGAGAGCCCAGTTGAAGATGCGCCTCTTCACCGGCGAGCCCGACTCGGCCATGGCCAGCACGCCGCCGTAGACCTTCTCGAACACGCGCGGCACGCTGAACAGCACGTGCGGACGCACCTCGGGGAGGTTGTCGCGCATCTTGTCCAGGTTCTCGGCGAAGGCCGTCACGAGCCCCTGCGAGACGCCGAGAAAGGACTCGAGGCGGCCGAACGAATGGGCCAGGGGCAGGAACAGCAGGTGGGTCGAGCCCTCGGGCACCGGCGTGGCGCTCTTCGCCGCGCGCAGCGCCGCGACGTGGTTGGCGTGCGTCTGCACGACGCCCTTGGGCGGCCCGGTCGTGCCCGAGGTGTACACCATGGTCGCGATGTCCTCGGGGCGCGTGCCGGCGATCCGGTCCCGCAGCGCGGGCCCCAGGCGCTCGGCGTGGTCGCGGCCCTGCCGCCGGAGCGTGTCCCACGTGAGCACCATCTCGGGCGGGCGCTGCGCCTCGTAGCCCGTCATGACCACGATGTGCTCGACACCGTCCATCTTGGGCCGCGCCTCCAGGGCCTTGGCGAGCTGGAGGGCGTCCTCGACGATCAGCGTGCGGGCCCCGGAATCGTTGACGACGTAGGCGACGAGATCCGGCGGATACGTCGGATAGATCGGCACTGTCACACAGCCTGCGCTCAGGACCGCGAAGTCCGCCTGGACCCACTCTGGGCGGCTCGAGGACAGGATCGCGACGACGTCACCCGGTTGCCGGCCGAACTCGAGCAGACCCAGCGCGAGCTCCTCGACGATCGCGCCAAGCTGGCGCCAGCTGAGCGTCTCCCACGCCGGGCCCCGCTTGAACTGCTCCGCGGGGCGATCCGGACTCTGCTCCACCCGGTGCCAGAACATCCGCGCGAGCGTCTCGTCCGCCATGTTCGTCCCTCCCTCCCCATACTGGCAAAGAAAAGCCTGTGAGACCAATGGGTTCGGGACCTTACCATGTCGGCGATAACGCGACGCGGTAAATAGTTCTTGCCGTGTATAATGCAGTGCGTTATTCTCGGGCCACGATGCGACAGCGACGAACCTCGCTCCCGCAAGTCAAGGAGGAACGACCCATGGAACAGAACCAGCAGACCGCCCAGCAGGTGATCGCCGAGCTGACCGGCCGAATGATCGACACCGTGGCCCTCTGGGCCGACGTCAGCCAGCACGCACAGCGTGACTGGATGGAGGTCTCGACCTGCGCCGCGAAAGAGGGCGCGAAGCTCTACGCCGAGTTCCAGCGCACGGCCCTGGACGCCCTGCGCGAGTCGCCGGGCGCGTTTCTCGGCTGGCGGACGGCGTGGCTCGAGGGACCCAGGGACCCCATCGCGCTCTACCAGAAGTTCCTCAGCGACAGTGTCGCCGGCGCGCAGAAGGCCGTGCACTTGGCCGAGGAGAACGCCCAGGCGGTGACCCGCGCCGCCGAGCGCGTGCACGAGAGCGCGCAGGAGGCCGGCAAGGGGATCCAGGAGATCTACAAGGACGCGGTGACGAAGACCCGCGAGATCTACGCCAGGAACTGATTGATCGGATGGGGGACCTCGAACGGGCCCCCCATACCTCCCTGACGCTCCGAGCGCCCCGGGCAATCCGGGGCGCTCCACGATCTCCCAGTCCGATATCCGGCGAGTGCCCGCGTTACTTCGGCGTCTCGCCTCGCCGCTTCTCCAGCCGCTCCTCGAGGGCCTTCAACCGCTCGCGCAGCGCCGTGACCTCCTCGCGCAGCCGATCGGTCTCCGGCTCGCCGGCGGGCTTCGGCTCGGCGCGCGGCGCCACGCTGCCCCAACCGGCCCGCGACGACCAGTCGCGGAACACCCGCTCCATTTCGCGCTGGCTCGTCACCACGCCCTCGAGGCTCGATCGCATGCTGCGCTGAAGGAAATCCTGCCAGGCTTCGCCGTGCTTGATCAGTTGATGCAGGAAGGCCGTCGGCAGGGTGCCGCGGCGGTTGCGCTCGTTCTCGAGGATGATCTGCGTGAGGGTGACCGAGGTGAGATCGTCGCCCGACGACGCGTCGACGACGGAGATTTCCTTGCCGGAACGGATCAGCTCCTCGATCTCCTCGAGCGTGACGTAGCGGCTCTCCTGGGTGTCGTAGAGCTTGCGGTTCGAGTAACGCTTCACGACATACGCCATGGATCCCTCCGCACGAGGCGGATCGGTCGCGCGGACCCCGATGCTGCGCGGAGTCTAGCATCGGACACGGCGCGTCACAAGGTGGCGCACCGCGCCGGAGACCCCCGGTGGGGGTGCTACACTGGCACCTCTCATCCCGGCACGAGGAGGACGGCATGAAGCTCCAGGGCCGCACCGCTCTGGTGACGGGCGCCTCCCGCGGCATCGGGCGCGCCATCGCGCTGGCGCTCGCGGCCGAGGGCGCGGACGTCGCCGTCAACTACGTCTCGAGCGAGCCCGGCGCCCGCGACGTCGTCGAGAACATCACCAAGATGGGACGCCGCGGCATCCTCGCCCGCGCCGACGTCAGCGACTACCCCGACACCTTCCGGATGGCGCAGGACGTGCTGGCGGCGTTCGGCCACCTGGACATCCTCGTCAACAACGCGGGCGTGAACTCCGACAAGACGTTCGTGAAGATGGACCACGCCTCGTGGCGGAAGGTGGTCGCCGTCAACCTCGACGGCGTCTTCAACTGCACGAAGGTCTTCGTCGATCAGATGCTCAAGCAGAACTGGGGCCGGGTGGTGAACATCACCTCGGTGATCGGGCAGATCGGCAACTTCGGTCAGGCCAACTACGCCGCGTCCAAGGCCGGCGTGGCCGCGTTCACGAAGTCCCTGGCCAAGGAGCTGGCCGGCAAGGGCATCACGGTGAACGCGGTGGCGCCGGGCTTCGTCGAGACCGAGATGGTCTCGGGCATCCCCGAGAAGGTGCGCAACAGGCTGCTCGAGCAGATCCCGCTCAGGCGGTTCGGCACCCCCGAGGAGGTCGCGCGCGCCGTGGCGTACCTCGTCTCCAGCGACGGCGACTACATCACCGGCGCCGAGGTTTCGATCAATGGGGGCTTGCTCATGTAGTGGCAGTGTGAGGTGAACCGCCGTCGCGGCGGTGAGCCGAACGGGGTGCGAGGTGGGCGCGCGGAACGCGCCCAGCCGAGCGGTGAAATTTCGAAATGGTGCGCGGTGGGTCCTACGCCCGCGCGCCGCGCGGTGAAATTCGGGATCGTCCGACTAACGCACTGGGGGCCCGGCGTTCCAGTGACGCTGCGAGGAGCGAAGCCCCGATGGCGCTCCACATGGCCGGGGCCTGGGCGGACCAGGTCCAGGGGTGGCAGGCGAAGGCCAGCGACGGCGCGGCGGACTGCGGGGGTGCTCGTACTGGATCGGCACGCGGGAGGGCATCACCCAGGCCTCGCCGGCCAGGACTTCTTCGCCGCGCTGGTTGGTGCACACGGTGGCGATGTCGGCGTCGTCGACGACACGGACGATCTCGGCGCGGTCACCCCGGACGAGCTCTTCGATGCTCTTGCCGATCACGCCGGCTCCTACGCCGGCTGGCGGGTCACCGCTTTCGCCACCTCGTCGAGCTTCTTGAGCACCGCCGCGATGCGGTCCTCGAGGCCCTCGATGCGGTCCTCGAGCTCGACGATCTGCCGCGCCACCGCGGTGAGCTGGCTGCGCGACGCGACGTTGAGGCTCTGCAGCACACCGTCGACCGCTTGCTCGGCCGCCTTCTTCGCCGGCGCCGCCGCCACCAGCCACTGGTCGAGGGTTCGCCCCAGCTGCTGGGCGAACGCGTCGGTGGCCATGACCTGACCGAGCACCCGCGACCACGCGTCGATGGACTGGTCGAGGAACTGCTTCCACTGGCCGAGCAGGTCGGGGGTCACCGGGGTCTGCGCGAAGGTGCGTGCCCACGCCTGGGTCGTCTGCTCGAGGATCGGCTTCCAGAAGGCCGCGGGATCCGGCGGCGCGGTAGCCGGGCTCGTGGAGACGAGACGCGACCACGCCTGGACGCCCTCGTCGAACTGCCGCTTCCACAGCTCGAACAGCTGCTGGGACGCTGCGTCAGTCACGGCTCACCTCTCAGGCTCCGCGTGGACGCGCCGCGCCACGCATCGGGTTCATGACCGGGACGCCAGCCAGCCCGCCACCTTGGGCCAGCAGTGCACCGCCGCGCCCCGGCCGGCGATCAGCGAGATGTGGCCGCCGGGCAGCTCGACGTACTCCTTGTCGCGGCTGCCGACGGCATCGATGAGCGCCCGCACGCAGGCCGGCGGCGCGATGTAGTCCTCCTTGGCGCCGACCACGAAGACGGGGCAGCGGATGGCACCCAGGTGGACGGGGCGCCCGCCGAGCACGAGGCGGTCGCGGAAGAGCAGGTTCTCCTGGTAGAAGTCCCGCACCCACTGGCGGAAGAACTCGCCCGGGAACGCGACGTACTCGTTCGCCCACTTGTTCAGCGCGGTGAAGCCCTCGACGTACTTGTCGTTCCACAGGTTCCACCAGAGATTCAGGTTCGTGGACAGATCCATGGTGGGCTTGATCAGCTTGAAGCCGGCCTTGATGAGATCCGCCGGGATGGCGCCGAGGGTGTCGACGAAGCGGTCCGCGTTGAAGTACTTCTTGTCGAGCCAGAGCCCGAACAGGCCGACCCTGGAGAAGTCGACCGGCCCGGCCATATCGATGAAGTTCTTGACGGGAAACTCCGGCCGGGAGCCCAGGAACGACAGGGAGAGCGGCGCGCCCATGCAGTAGCCGAGGACGGAGATCTCGTCGACCTCCGCGGTCTCGAGCGCCTTTGCGGCCATGCGCGGCAGGATGCGCGTGACGCAGTCCTCGAGGCTGAGCCCGTTGTCCTCGGGACCGAACACGCCCCAGTCCAGCAGGTAGAAGTCGAAGCCCTGCTCGGTCATGTACTCGATGAAGCTGCCGTGGGGGAGCAGATCGAAGATGTACGGCCGGCTGATCCCGAGGTTGGGCACGAAGAGCAGTGGCGTGCGATGCGTGCGGCGCGAGGCGTAGCGGTACAGCCGCGACTTGTTCTTGCGGTAGATCTCCTCGCGCGGGGTCTGCCCCACCTTCGGCGCCACGGGGTCGGTCACCATCTGCGAGAGGTTCTTCATGCGCTTGACGTTGCGCTCGAGCTCCTCCTGCCACTGCTTGAGGTCCTCCGGCGAGACCCCCGAGGCCATGGCCTCGGCGTAGCCGCTGGCGAACCGCTCGACCACGTCGGCGAACCGCTCCTGCCCCATCGACGCCTCCCTACCTGTCGTAGCTGGTCCGAGTCTGCGACAAGGACAGCGCATCGCGTCATGGGTTTGGCGCGACGCGCGATCTGAATTTCACCGCTCGGCCGGGCGCGCTCCGCGCGCCCCCCTCGCACCCCGTTCGGCTCGCGACGGTCGCGGCTGGCGCCGCTCCGACGTCGCTCACCTCACACTACATCGTAAACATCGATCCCAGCTTCATGGCGAGGCCCATGTCACCCTTGAGCTTGAGCTTGCCGGACATGAAGAGCATCTGGCCGGACTGCTTGCCGGCGGTCATGTCGAGCCAGTCCTGGGCCGCCATCTGGAGAGTCAGGGTCGGACTGGCGGCGGGGCCGGCGCTGACGGTGCAGGCGCCGTCCTTAATGACGGCGTTCCAGGTCCCGCCGCCGTCCCCGCCGATGTCGTACTGGATCGTGGCGCTGGTGCCGGACGCCTTGTCGGCCCGGAAGCGGCTCGCCATGTTATCGAAGGTCTCCTTCACTGTGGGCATCGCTGTCTCCTTTCAGGATACGGGTCAGAAGACGAAGAGGTCCATGCCGCCGGTGACCGTGAGGACCGCGCCCGTGATGTAGCGGGCGCGCTCGGAGCAGAGGAAGGTGACCGCGCTGGCGACGTCCTCCGGCTCCCCCTCGCGCTGCATGGCCACGCGCTTGGCCATCCGCTCGTACAGCGGGCTCAGGCGGGCGTTGGGCGCGATGATTCCCGGGGCGATGACGTTGGCGGTCACGCCGTGACGCGCGCCCTCCAGCGCGACCGAGCGCGCGAAGCCGATCACGCCCATCTTCGTCGTCGCGTAGGCCGTCTGCCCGAAGCCACCGAGCAGCCCCGCGATGGACGCCATGCAGACGATCCGGCCCCAGCGCCGCTCGCGCATCCCCTGGAACACGGCCTTGGTGACGTTGAAGGTGCCCGTCAGGTTGACGGCGAGGTTCAGCTCCCAGTCCTCCTCGCGCGTGTCCTTGAGCTGGGCGACCGTGTAGATGATGCCCGCGTTGTTCACGCAGATGTCGACGGGCCCGAAATCGCCCTCGATCCGGCTCACCACCGCGGCCACCCGGGCGGCGTCGCGGATGTCGCACTCGTAGCCGGCGGCCTGCACGCCGCTCGCCGCGATCTCGCGTGCCGTCTCCTCCGCCCCCTCGGCGTTGAGGTCCACGATCGCGATGCGGCAACCCTCGGCGGCCAGCGCGAGAGCGTCGGCCCGGCCCAGGCTGCGCGCGCCGCCCGTCACCAGCGCCACGCGGTCACGGATCCCGAGGTCCACCTCACCGCCCCTTGAAGTCGGCCTCGCGCTTGCCGAAGAACGCCTGGATACCCTCGGCGGCGTCCTCGGTCTTGAGCGTCTGCAGGAACGCGCGCGTCTCGAGCTCGAGCGCGCGGTCGATCGGGGCCTCGAGGCCCTCGTCCACCGCCTCGATGAGCAGGCGCGTGGCCACCGGCGGCCGCCTGGCGATCTGCCGCGCCAGCGCCTTGGCGTCGTTCAGCGTCTCGCCCTCCGTGCACAGCCGGTTGACGAGGCCGAGGGCCAGGCACTCCGGGGCCGGGATCTGGGTGCCGAGAATCAGGAACTCGAGCGCCTTGGTCCGCCCGATCAACCGGGACAGGCGCTGGGTGCCGCCGTACCCCGGGATGATCCCGAGGTTTGACTCCGTCTGGCCCATCCGCGCGCCGTCCTTGAGCAGGCGGAAGTGGCAGGCCATGGCGATCTCGCAGCCCCCGCCCAGGGCGTGGCCGTTCATGGCGGCGATGACCGGCTTCGGGAAGCGCTCGATCTTCCGGAGCACGCCGTTGCCGAGCTTGATGAACTCCTCCACGTTGCCGCCGCCGAACGCGTTACCGAGATCCGCCCCCGCGCAGAAGATCCGGTCGCCCGCGCCCGTGATGATCACCGCGCGCACGCCCTCGTCGGCGGCGAGCGAGCCGAGGGCCGCGTCGAGGTCGCGCACGAGCTGCTCGCTGATCGCGTTGGCGGGGGGCCGGTCGAGGGTGATCACCGCGAAGGATTCCTCGCGTGCCAGCAGCAGGGTCTCAAATGCCATTGGGCGACACTCCCTGGAGAAAGATCGTGGCCACGGCCTCCGCCGACTCCGTCAGCCGGTAGCCGCGCTTGCCGAGCACCCACGAGGTGGCCAGCTGGTCCATGGCGCCGAACAGCATCTTGGTGGCCACGCGCGCGGGCACGTCGTGGCGGATCTGGCCCGAGGCCATCCCCTCCTCGAGCACGGAGTGGATCAGCTCGAAGTAGGCGGACACCTCGTGGGCGGAGGCCCCGCGGAAGAACTTCTGCCCCTGGCGCAGCTCGACCTGCACCACCTCGGCGAGGTCCGGGTTCTGCTCCAGGGTGCTGAAGTGCAGCGTGATCAGCCTCCGGAGCTTGGCCACGGCGTCCTGCTCGCCGGCCACCTCGCGCCGGGCGTGGGCCACCCACTCCGCCATCTTCTCGCGGAAAAGCGTGACCAGGATCTCGTCCTTGGTCTTGAAGTAGAGGTAGATCGTCCCCGCGGCGATGCCCGCCTCGCGCGCGATGTCCGACACGCGCGAGTTGTAGTAGCCGTGGCGCGCGAAGACGCGGATCGCGGCGTCGAGGATCTGCTGGGGCTTGGCGGGATCACGCATGTCGTGACTGAACCGCTGTTCATTCTAGATGCCGCTCGCCACGGGTGTCAACGCCGGGGCGTTGCCGCGGTCGCGCGCGCCGGGCGCGTGATACGATCTCGGCCATGCGCATCAAGTACCGCATCGGCGTCATGCCCGGGCCGTGGCCCGCCGGCCCCGAAGGCCGCGACCTCTTCTGGCGCTTCGTCGACCTCTGCGAGACGAGCGACATCGACTCCGTGTGGTTCTCCGAGCGGCTCTCCTCGCCAGCGCCGGTGCTCGAGCCGATGACCGCGATGGCGGCCGTGGCCGCACGCACGAGGAAGCTGAAGTTCGGGCCGAGCGTGCTCGTGGCGCCCTTCCGCTCGCCGGCGCTCGCTGCGCGCGAGCTGGCCATGCTCGACTACCTCTCGGACGGGCGCGCCCTGCCCGCCGTCGGCATCGGCGCGGAGCTCGAGCGCGAGTTCCGCGCCGCCGGGGTGCCCTTCAAGGAGCGCGGGCGGCGCACGGACGAGGCGATCGCGATCATGCGCAGGCTGTGGAGCGAGGACAAGGTGACGTTCCACGGCGAGTTCTGGCAGCTCGAGGACGTCACCGTCCTGCCCAGGCCCGTGCAGCAGCCGTTCCCGCTGTGGATCGGCGGCAACAGCGACGCGGCGCTGCGGCGCACGGCGCGGCTGGGCGACGGCTGGATCCCCTCGTTCATCACCCCCGAGCGCTTCCGCGCCGGCGTCGAGAAGATCCAGGTGGAGGCGGCCGCCGCCGGGCGCGAGGTGCCGGCCGATCACTTCGGCGCGCTCGTCTACTACTGCATGGCGCCCGACGCGGCCACCGCGCGCGCGACAGCCCTGCCCTTCGTGCCCCGCGGGCGGGTCGACGACGCCACGCTCGGCGCCTGTGCCGCCTTCGGCCCGCCCGCCCTCGTCACCGAGCGGCTCGAGCAGTACGTCGCGGGCGGCGCGTCCAAGTTCATCCTGCGCCCGATGTGCCCGCCCGAGCAGCTCCTGGACCAGCTCGCGCGCCTGGCCGAGGAAGTCATCCCCGCCTTCCACCGCCGCTAGCAGTCCGTGGTGAAAGTGGCGGACGTCAGCAAGCAAGCACGACGGGTGAGTAAGTGCGCTGGACGCACGGCATCACCGGCCAGAGGCGCCAGAGGGGCTTGGTGGTCATCCAGACGCGCTCGACGAACATTCCCA